>NZ_JBSHHY010000019.1:0-150128 GCF_053618675.1 Streptomyces sp. NPDC055632
GGTCCCCGCAGCCACTGCGGGGACCGCCTCGTCATATCAGCTCGGGTCAGCCCTTCAGCTCCTCGCCGCCCGCCCTGCTCCTGGCCGCCGCCGAGTGCAGCGCGCGCAGGGCCAGCAGGAGGACGCCGACGTCGTCCAGGTAGACGGGGTCGGGGATCAGGTCGATCGGCGACACCGTGTACACCACGGCCGCCCAGAAGAGGGCCTTGGACTGCAACGGGACGCCGGCGTCGAGGAGGAGCCTGCGGGCCCGGAAGACGCGTACGAGCAGAACGGCCGCGTATCCCGCCACCACGAGCGCGAGAACCGCGACCACCACGATCCAGAAGGAGCTGTCCATACCGCTCTCCTACCCCGTGCCTCTCCCGCATGCCTCCGGACCGTACCGATCGTACGTTTCGCCGCCCGCCGGACGGACACCGGGAACCGGCGGCCGGCACGTCACCCGCGGGAAGGGGCCCTTCCCGCACCCGGGAAGGGCCCCTCGCACACGCCGTGCCCGCCGGCTCAGGCCGCCCGGTACGCCGTGGTCAGCCGTGCGACCGCGCCCGTCAGATCACCCGTGAGCAGCAGCCGGTCCGCCTCCGCGAACGGCTTGGCCGTCGCCGGGGTGACGTTCTGGCCGATCTTCTTCTGCACGACGTCCCGCGCCCGGGACAGCAGCTCGCGGCCCTCCGGCGACGTCCCGCGACCGGCCGCCTGGAGCACCTTGGCCGCGACCCCGATCGCCTTGAGCGTCAGCTCGCCCCCGGCCTGCGGGACCGGCCGGGTCGTCAGACCCCAGCCGAACGGGAACTGCGGGTCGTACGAGGCGTCGCCGACGTTGATCGGCAGCTGCGCCTCCGACTTCGGCCAGGTGACCGGGAGCTGGCCGGTGAACGGCCGGGCCCCGTACAGGACGTCCGCCACGCCGTCGCCCTCGGTGCCGGGCAGCCAGGAGGCCACCAGGGCGTCGATCGCCCCGAGCCGGTCGCCGATCAGCTGCGGCCGCCCGGAGACGACCAGGACCGCGCACGGCATCGCCGCGCAGACCTTGTCCACCGCGGCCCTGTCCGCCGCCGTCAGCTCCAGGTCGTGGCCGTTGCCCACGTCGCCGATGCCCTCGGCGTACGGCGTCTCGCCGACCACCACGACCCCGACGTCGTATCCCCCGGTCGCGGCCGAGGCGTCCTTCGAGTAGGCGATCTCGGTGTCCGGGGCCGCCTTGCGCATGCCTTCCAGGATCGTCGTGCCGGTCGTGTTCCGGCCGGACGAGCCCTGCCAGCTGATGGTCCAGCCACCGGCCTGGTTGCCCAGGTCGTCGGCGTTGGAACCGGCGACGTACACCTTCTGCGACTTCTTCAGCGGCAGCACGCCGCCGTCGTTCTTCAGCAGTACCTGCGACTTGGCGACCGCCTCCCGCGCCACGGCGCGGTGCGCGGCCGAGCCGACCGAACCGAGGTGGGTGGTGTCGGCGTACGGCCTCTCGAACAGGCCGAGCCGGAACTTCTGGGTCAGGATCCGCGCGACCGCGTCGTCCACGCGCGCCCGGGAGACCCGCCCGGCGGTGACCTCCTCCGCGAGGATCCGGGTGAAGTCCTGGTAGTTGGTCGGCACCATGATCATGTCGAGGCCGGCGTTGACCGAGGTCCGGACGTCGCTCGCGTAGTCGCCGGGGATCTGGTCGATCGCCTGCCAGTCGCTGATGACGAAGCCCTCGAAGCCCATGCGGTCCTTGAGGACGCCGTTGATCATCTCGGCGTTGGCGTGCATCTTCACCGGGCCCTTGTCGTCCCCGATGATGTCGAGCGAGGAGTACGAGGGCATCACCGTGCCCGCCCCGCGCTTCACCGCCTCGGCGAACGGCGCCAGGTGCACCGCCTCCAGCTCCTGCCGGGTCACCTTGGTGACGCCCTGGTCGATCGTGTACGAACCCGTCGTCGACGACCCGAACTCCGTGCCGCCGTCGCCGACGAAGTGCTTGGCGCTGGTGAGGACCTTGTCGTTGCGGTGCAGGTCCGCGCCGCTGCTCGCACCCTGCATGCCGTCGATGACCGTCTCCATGGCCTTCACCAGGGCCGGGTCCTCGCCGAACGCCTCGTACGAACGGCCCCAGCGCTCGTCCCGGGTGACGCACACGCAGGGCGCGAAGTCCCACGGGATGCCGGTGGCCCGGACCTCCTTGGCGGTGACCGCCCCGGTCCGCTCGGCGACCTTCGGGTCGCGTCCGGCGCCGATGCCGATGTTGTGCGGCATGATCGTCGCGCCGATGACGTTGTTGTGCCCGTGCACCGCGTCCACGCCGTAGATCAGCGGCACCTGGAAGCGGGTGGCCCGCGCCCGGAGCTGGTAGGCGTCGATCATCTTCGCCCACGCCTCGGGCGTGTTGGGCGTCGGCACCGAGCCGCCGCCGGAGAGCAGCGAGCCGAGCCGGTAGGAGGCGATGTCGCCCTGCGACCGCAGCGCGTTGCGCTCGGCCTGCGTCATCTGCCCGACCTTCTCCTCGAGCGTCATCCGCGCGAGGAGGTCCGCGACCCGTTTCTTCACCGGCAGCCGCTTGTCGAGGTACGGGAGGCCGTGCGCGTCCACGACGACCTGCGGCGTCTCGGCGGGCGCCTTGGCGCCGGTCACGTCGAGCGTGAGCGGGATCGTCTCGGCCTCCTCGGCCGAACCGTCCTTCTTCGTCGCCACGGTGACGACGTGCGAGGTGCCGGACGGAGTCCCGGCCGGGAAGGTCAGGGTGCCGCTGACCGGCGCGTAGTCCTTGCCCGCCTCGGCGGTCCCCTTCCCGGTCGTGTACGCGACGGTGACGGGCTCGCCGATGGGGCCCGAACCGGTGGTGGCCACCGTCACCTTCACCCGCGCGCCGCCGCCCTCGGCCACCGGGTACACGGCGGCGTCGGTGATCACCTTGGTGTTCAGCGCGGGCTCCGCCTTGCCGTACAGCTCCACCCCGTCCAGGGCGAACTCGCCGGGGGAGCCGGGCGGCAGGGTCAGGGCGTAGCCCCACATCTCGTTGAGCCCGAGGACCTGGTCGATGCCGCCGACGGGCTGGTAGTCCGCCCGGTACCGGAACTCGGAGAACGGGATCTCGACGAGGTGCCAGCCCTCCCAGTCGTCGGTGAAGGACGTGGTCCACAGCTCGGACGCCTCGCCGTTGGCGCCGCCGTCCTTGAGCTCGAAGTTGATCCGCTTGCCCGAACCGGGCGGCAGCGGAGCGGTGTTCTGGCCGTACCACCAGAAGCGGATGCCCTTGAAGGCGGTCCAGTCGTGGGCCGGCCGGTCGAAGGCGAAGTCGTGGGTGAACCCGCCCCAGCCGCTGATGTCGAACGTGCCCTCCAGGACCTTGGAGCCCTCGGGCGCGTCGGCGCGCTCGGCGAGCCGCAGCGCCGGGTGGTCGTCGGCGTCGCTGCCCCAGGTGAAGATGCCCTCCGCCGGCGGATTGCCGAAGGGGACCTCGCCCTCGAACCGGTCGACGGCCACCGGCACGGGCTCGTCGGCGGCGGCGCTCGGCAGCGCCCCGGCGAGCAGCCCGCCGAGCACGGCGCCGGCGGCGACCACCGCGGTCGCGGTTCTGCCCCGGACGCGGTTCCCGAAGCGGCTCTGGTGTCTGGTGCGTGGCATTGCGGCTCCTTCAGTACGGGGTGCGGTGGTGCGAAGGGGGCGGGCCGGGCGAGTTCCTTCGATCACTTCACGAACGCGGTGCGGGACCGTGGAGCCCGTCTCGGCCCCGGCGCCCGGGGCCCGGGGAACGGCGGTGCCGCCGTCCTTCCTCACGTGGGAAGTCGGCGATCGTGGCACGCATCGGGGCCTCCGCGTCGAGGGACGACATCGCTGTCAGAACCGCTCTGGAAGCGCTCTCAGCGCGGTGCGGGCGAGTCAACCGCCAGCCCGTCACGTCGTCAAGAGTCAACACCGACAACGACCGAAACACGGGGCGCCCCGGTCAGGCCTCCCTCCCGGCACCTGCTTTGCGTTCAAAGCCTGAACATTCAAAGGCCCTTGACGGCTCGTCCCCTGCGGAGGGGAGCGCCGACATGGGCATGGCGAGGTTGCGGTTAGGGTGCTGGTCGACGACGAAGGGGGAGCCGGCTCCATGACGTTTCCGCATCCGCAGGCGCAACCGCACCCGCCGCACCATCCGCAGCAGTACCCGCCTCCACAGCCGTACCCGCACCCGCATCCGCAGTCGTACGGGCCCGGGCACCCGGTGGCGGCCGGCTGCGAGGTCTGCGGAGCGCACCCCGCGATCCCCGTGACCGTCCGCGCCCACCAGGGCATGATCGTCATCATGCGCACGGTCACGCGGCGCGGCACCTTCTGCCGCACGTGCGGACTCGCCGTCTACCGGCAGATGACCTCCGACACCCTGCTGACCGGCTGGTGGGGCCTCTTCTCCTTCTTCGTCACGCCCTTCGTGGTCCTGGGGAACGCCTTCGGCGCCCGGGCCGCCCTGCGCCGGCTGCCCGAGCCGTACGGCGCCGTGCGGCCCCCGCTCCACCCGGGCCGACGCGTCCTGCGCCGGGCCCCCGCGCTGCTGATCCTCACCCCGATCGCCCTGATCGCCCTGGCGGTCCCCGCCCTGCTGCTCGTGGGGCTGCTCACGAGCGGCGGCGGACCCGTCGCGCTGTCGGTGGGCGATTGCGTACGCAACGAGGCCGACTGGCCCGAGCAGCGGTTGCTGAAGGTGGACTGCGGGTCCCCGCTGGCCGAGTACCTGGTGTTGGACGAGGCGTCCTGCGGCCCCGGCGACTACCTGCTGTACCCCGAGTACGTGACCGACTCGCCCGGAAGGCCGGGCTCCTGCGTCACGCCCCGCTGACGGACCGGTGCGCACCGGCGACGCGAAGGAGGAACGCCATGGAGCGGCAGGCACCGTTCGTCCGCTTCCAGGGGGTGGTGAGGCATCCGCGAGGACACTTTCCCGGTGTCTTCGTGCTCGCCAACGAGCTGGCGGCGCAGGGCCGGCTGACCGAGGAGCAGCACCGGTTCTGGAGGGCCGGCAACGACTGGTACGACGCCAACTACACCAATCCGACCCGTGTGGACCCCTCCGTCTACGACCCCCGGGTGCATCCGGGCGCCGTCGCCTGGTTCAAGACGTCCGCCCGGCACCTGATCGAGCGCGTGGACGGCTACCTGGAACTCCTCGCCGCCCACGGCGTCGAGTGCCGCCGCCTGGAGTCCTGGAACCCCGGCCGGATCCTCTACGAGGACGAGCACCAGGTCGTGGTGGCGGCGGAGGAGGCGCCGGACGGACCCCGGCCCGGTGCCACCGCTCCGGGCGGCGGCACCGGGCCGGGGTAGGGAACGGTCACGCGGCAGGCGTCACCGGCCGTACCACGCGTTGCGGATCGCCAGGGTCGACGCATTGCCCCGCTTGTCCACGACCACGGCGGAGAGGGAGACGCCCCTGCCCTTCGCCGGGCTCTTCACGGAGATCCGGCCGTTCCGGACCTCCACGGCCTTCCAGCTCTTCCCGTCGTCGTAACTCACCGACACGGCGAGCGACTTGAGGTTCGCGCCGGCCGCCGCGCCCTGCACGGTCACCGGGACCGTGACCGGAGCGCCCGCGGGAAGCCGCGAGGCGAGGTCGACCGGGGGCGCGAAGCGGACCGTGGACACCGGCAGGGCGGTGGTGGCCGCGACCCGCCGCGAGCGGAACGCGAAGCCGACGTCGACCCGGGTGGAGGCCGCGGCGATCTCCGCCGGGCGCTCCACGGAGGCCGTCAGCCGGTACTCGGCGTCGGCGGCGTCGACCGTGAACGGCTGCGAGCCGCTCAGCGGGTCGTCGTTCCTGCCGATCTCGACGCCGTCGCGGTACAGCGCCGACGTGGCCGAGGTGTACTCCGTGCTCCCCGCGTGCCCCTCGCCGTCGGCGAGCAGCGGCAGGGCGCCGACGATCCGCTGCTCGCCGGTGGCCGGGTCGGGAGCGGTGCGGTAGACGCCCGTGTCCTCGCCCAGGAGCGGGCCGAGGACGCCCGTGTTGAACGTCTCCCGGTACGTCCCGCCGGCCTCGTAGCGCTTCGGCCGGACCGTCTCGTAGGTGCCTTCGAGGGCCGGGTAGCCCCACTCGTCGGGCGCGCCGAGCTGGTTGAACCTGGTGAGCCACGTGACCCCGTCGCCGGTGGAGACGTGGAAGGTGCGCGTGCCCGGCGCCGTCTGCGGCGCGGAGAACCCGTTGCCCTCCGGCGCGCCGGGGATGCGGGCGTACGGGGAGGCGAGGGCGGACTTCCCGGGGGCGGAGGCGCCGAGGCCGACCTTCAGCGTGGCCAGCTCGTTCGCCCTCACGTGCTTGGCGTAGCCGGTCGCGACCCTGTCCGTCCCGCCGCCGAAGGCCACCGCGTACTGGGTGGCGGCGTCCTTGACGAAGTGCGCGTCCCAGGTCTGCAGGAGGGAGCCGTCGGTGACGGCCGGGCCCATGTGGGCCGTGCGGAAGCCGGTGAAGCCCCTGAGGACCCAGCCGTTGCCGACGCGGCCGATCTCGGTGGCGCGCTCGTAGTACGTCCCCGCGTAGTCCGCCTCGTCGATGCCCGGCACGGTGAGGGACACCGGCTTCGTGGTGCGCGCGTCGGCGACGAGCGTGGTGTCACCGGCGACGTCCAGCTTCGGCCGCACGATCCAGTCGGTGCCCTTGGTGAAGTCCGAAGGGTCCTGGTAGACGGCCGTGTTGAACGTGTACGAGCCCTTGGGCACGCGGATCGTGTGGCTGCCCGGCTCGTCGTTGACGGAGGCCTGGAAGCCCGCGGCGGGCCCGGCGACGCCGAACAGGGTGGTGGCGAAGTTCCGGGCGTCGGCGCCGTCGCGGCCGACGGCCCGGAACGTGAGGTCGTAGGACTCCGCCTCCCGTACGGCCACCGCGGCCGTACGGACGGACCGGCCCGCGCCGGTGGCGGTGACGTAGCCGGAGTAGGCGCCGTCGGCGTCACCGATCCGGGTGTCGGCGACGAGGTCGACCCCGGCCGTGCCGCCGGCGGGCACGGTCACCTTCGGGGAGCCGAGCGAGAAGAACCCGGCCGGGGCTTGCCTGCCCGCCGGGTCCAGGGCGGACACCGACAGGTCGAGGGTGACGTCCTCGGTCCCGAGGTTGCGGTAGACGACCTTCCTGGTGAGGGGCAGGTCGTCGGTGTGCGGCCACCGGGCCGTGCCGAAGTTCAGCGAGACCGGTTCGGCGACGACGCTCTGCGCCAGCGCCCCGTCGACCTGGACGCGGCCCGCGCCCTGCTGGAAGACGGTGAGGTCGCCGCCCTTCGCGGACGCGGTCAGCGCGCCCTTGAGCTCGGCGGCCTTCCAGTCGGGGTGCCGCTGCTTCAGGATCGCGGCCGCGCCCGCGACGTGCGGGGTCGCCATGGAGGTGCCGTCGATCTGCAGGTACCCCGGTGCGGGGTGCGGGACGCCGGGCCGGGTGTCGAGGGCGCTGCCGGGGGCGGCGGCCGCGGTGATCGCCACGCCGGGCGCGGTCAGATCCGGCTTGACGGCGCCGTCGCCGACGCGCGGGCCGGTGCTGGAGAAGGGCGCCAACCGGTCGTCCCCGTCGACCGCGCCGACGGTCAGGGCGGCGTCCGCGCTGCCCGGCGAGCCGACCGTCGACCCGCCGCTCTCGCCCTCGTTGCCCGCCGCGACGGCGAACAGGACGCCCTTCTCGGCGGACAGCCTGTCGATCGTCTCCTCCAGCGGGTCGACGCCGGGGCTGTCGGGGCCGCCGAGGCTGAGGTTGACCACGTCCGCGCCCTCGGCGGCGGCCCACTCCATGCCCGCGATGACGGCGGAGTCGTCCCCGTAGCCGTCGTCGTCGAGCACCTTCCCGCTGATCAGCTCGGCGCCGGGGGCCACGCCCTTGTACCGGCCGCCCGACTTGGCGCCGGTGCCGGCGGCGATCGACGCGACGTGCGTGCCGTGCCCGACGCGGTCCACGGCGTCGGGGGAGGCGGAGAAGTTCTTCTCGCCCACGACCCGGGTCCGCAGGTCGTCGTGGGTCCGGTCGACGCCGGTGTCCAGGACGGCGATCCTGACGCCCGTGCCGTCGTACCCGGACTCCCACGCCCTGTCGGCGCCGATCTGCCGGACGCTGCGGTCAAGGCGCGCGCCGCGCACCCCGTCCAGCCACACCTTGTCGATGCCGGAGGCGGTGGCGCGCACGCCGTTCCCCCGCCGGTCGGTCAGCGCCTCCCACACCTCGGCCAGGTCCTCCCGCGAGGCCCGTACGGCGTCGGCGCCGAGGGTCGGGAACGTGCGCCGCAGCTCGGTGTCGCCGGCCGCGCGCACCTCGGTCCGCGCGGCGCCTGCGCCCCCTTCGTACCGCACGATCAGCTTGAGCCCGTCGCCGTGGCTCTCGCGCAGCCGCGGGTCGGTGAGCACGTCGAGGTCGAAGAGTCGCTGGTCCAGCCTGCCCGTGGCGATCAGGCCCTGCGCGTCGGCGGGCACCACCAGGGTGTGGTCCCCGGTGCGCCGTATCTGTACGGGTATGTGCTCACGGCCCTCGGCGGACTCGAAGCCCACCATCCGGCCGTCGGCGGCCACCACCACGCGGTCGCCCGTGACGAGCGGTATCCGCCGGTCGCCGCCGACGCGGGTGATGTCGGGTGCGGCCGCCGTGTGTGCGGCGACCGCCGTCGCGGGGCCGGTCGTGCCCGTGGTCAGGGCCATCGTCGTGGCCGCTGCGACGGTGAAGGCGCCTGCTCTCTTCACATGTGCGCGCAAGTCTCCCCCAGGAGCTCGGAACGGGGTGTCTCAGGTCGTTTCCAGCCAGGGGGCGGAAGGCCGCCCGCCGCTGGTCAGCGCAGTATGTGAGCCGGGGGAGACGTGATCAAAAGCGGTGCGGGGAAAGAGGGTCGGGACGTGTGCTTTCCGGCCGTTCCGGAGTCGCCGGGTTCGATGGGACGACGACGGCGATGTGACCGCTCCGTGACGGCCGGACGATGCTTGTGCGACGGCGGTGCCCGCCGGCTCCTCCGGATCGCGCTCCGGCGCAGGTCCGGGCGTTTTCGGGGGAGGGTCGTGCCCGTGGACGGAGGACGCCCCTCCGATCGGCCGTATCCGCACGCGGACGGAACGGCCCTCCGTCCGCGTGCGTGCGGCTGCGAGCGGGTGGGCCTCCGTCCGCGTGCGTGCGGCTGCGGATGTACGACTGCGGGCGTGCGGGCCCTCTCCCGCGCCTACTCGTCCTCGTCGTAGTGCAGGGTGCCGTCCTCGTCCATGCGCGGGTGCATCTTCGTCGGCCCGTACTCGTCGATGTCCGAGGGGCGCGGCCCCTCGGGGCCGTCGGGACCGAACCGGACCATCCGCTCGACCCGGCAGATCCGGAACTCCCGCCCGTCCACCCGTACTTCGTCGGAGCGTTCGGCGGCCCGGAACAGCTCGCCGGCCCGCCGGTACCGCTCCCGCTGCTCGTCGTCCCACGCGTACAGGCGGGCCCACAGGTCGGTGAGGCAGTCGTACAGGCCCCGCCGGGCCTCGTGCGGGGTCGGCGCCAGTGAGCCCTGCGGCTGCCAGACGTCGCCGGCCCGTTCCACGACGCCGAAGCCGACGGGCAGCATGGCGATGTCCGGATGGGTGGTGACCGCCTTCCGGGAGTCGGCCCGGACGGCGGCGGGGTAGCGCTTGCCGACGTAGTGGAACTCCCGCAGCCCGAGCCGCAGGGCCTCGGCCATGAGCCCGCGCGTCTTCTCCGGGTCGAGCACGGTGCCGGTGTCGAGGCAGCGGCCGGCGCCGGTCTGCCGCTCCCAGACCCGGAAGACCGGCTCCGGATCGGTGGGGCGCGGCGGCTCCAGGCCGTCGGGGCCGGTGCGCGCCACCTCGTCGCCGCGCACGATCCGGTACGTCGTCCCCAGCACGACCAGTTCGTCGACCGGTTTCCGTTCGAGGACGCGGACGGCCGCGAGGAGTTCGCGCCGCACCTCCGGGTCGTCGGTGTCGTCCTTGGCCCGGAAGAAGAACTTCGACTGCAGGCCGTCCCGGCTCTGTTGCGGCATCCCGTCCAGCAGCGGCAGCACCACCCGCCACGGGGAGTCCGCCCCGGCCTCCCGCGCCGCCACCCCGAACAGCGAGCCGCGCACGGCGAGCCCCGGATACCGCACGGCGGCCTCGGCGGCGTCGGCCTCGGTCACCCAGGCGACGGGATCGCCCTCCCGCACCAGCCCCGCACGCATCTCGTCCAGGCGTCGCTTCGCGTGTTCGTCCATGCGCGCATTGTGGTGCCGGATCCGGTGGGCGGTCCGGTGATCGGCCCATCGGTTCAACTTACGGGTGACAACGGGAAGCGTTTCGAGCCACCATGGGCGTCTTTCGGACGGGAGCGGGACCGGCCGCGAGCCGCCGGACCCGTAGGATCGCCGTCGGGCGGGGCCGTAGCGCAGAGGTCGACGCGCGCGGTCTCCAAAATCGCGAGGACGCCGGTTCGACTCCGGCCGGTCCCGCCCGCACCCCCGCACGGTCCGGAGGTCCGGCGGGGGCGGGTCCTACGACGGTACGGCGGCGGTGTGCGGTTCGCCGGCGTCCGGTCCGTCGACGTCCGGCTCCGGATCCGCCGAGGGGGCGGCGAGCTGCTCGCGGAGGTAGTTCCAGGCCACCGAGACCAGCGCGGCAGCGGGCACCGCCAGGAGGCTGCCCACGATGCCGGCCAGGCTGCCGCCCAGCGTCACCGCGAGGAGGACGACCGCCGCGTGCAGGCCGAGGCCGCGGCTCTGGATCATGGGCTGGAACACGTTGCCCTCCAGCTGCTGCACCACGACGATGATCGCGAGCACGAGCAGCGCGTCCGTCAGACCGTTCGACACCAGCGCGATGAGGACCGCGACCAGACCCGCGAACAGGGCTCCCACGATCGGCACGAACGCGGAGACGAAGGTCAGCACGGCCAGGGGGAGCACCAGGGGCACGTCGAGGAACCACAGGCCCAGGCCGATGAACACGGCGTCGAGCAGACCGACGAACGCCTGCGAGCGCACGAACGCGCCCAGGGTCTCCCAGCCGCGCTCCGCCACGACGGGGACGTCGGTGGCCAGGCGGCCGGGAAGCTGACGGGTCAGCCAGGGCAGGAAGCGCGGGCCGTCCTTGAGGAAGAAGAACATCAGGAAGAGCGCCAGGACGGCGGTGACGAGGCCGTTGAACACCGTGCTCACCCCCGTGACGACGGTGGTGACCATGCTGCCGACGCTGTCCTGGACCCGCGCGACCGCCGCGTCGAAGGCGCTGGAGATCTGGTCGTCCCCGATGTTGAGCGGCGGCCCGGCGGCCCACTCGCGCAGTTTCTGGATGCCCTCGACCACCCCGTCGGCCAGCTCCCCGGACTGCGAGGCGACCGGCACCGCGATCAGGGCGACGATGCCCGCGACGGCCACGAGGAAGAGGACGGTGACCACGGCTGCGGCCAGGGCGGGGGGCCATCCGCGCCTCCGCAGGAAGCGGGCGAAGGGCCAGGTCATGGTGGTGAGGAACAGGGCCACTATGAGCGGCCAGACGACCGACCACATACGGCCCAGGATCCACAGGGACACCGCGGCCATCAGCAGGACCAGCAGCGACTCGGCGGAGACGCGTGCTGCCGTGCGCAGTGCGGCGGCGGTCTTCGTTGAACTCAACGTGGCAGGCATGGGGCTCACCCTAGTGAACCGCCGTCCCCCTCCTCACCTCTCCTCTCCTCCGTCACCGCCACCGCTCCCGCCCCGGACGCAGGGCACGTCCGGGGCGGGAGCGGTGGTGGGGATCAGGGGGCGACGGCCAGGTCGAAGAGGTGGATGTTGCCGTTGCCCGGCAGCACCACGAACTCCACCCGCTTGGCGGGGTCGAGCGGGATCGAGTGGGCGAACACGCGGTACGCGATGCCCGCGTTGCCGTACCCGGTGGGCCGGTTGCGCCCGTCGCTCGACGCCACCAGGGTCGCCCCGTGGGCGTTCGCCGGATCGAACGACCAGTTCGGGAAGCCGAACGAGCCGCTGCTGCTCGTTCCGTCCGCGTAGTACACGGTCGCGGTGCCCGAGGCCCCGCTCGTGACGCCCGAACCGAGGAGGACGAGCCTGCTGCCCGTACCGCTCAGAGCGATGGCCTGGCCCGCGGCGGAGACGTTGTCCGGGGTCCCGCGCGGCACGTCCGGCCAGCGCAGCGCGGCGCCCAGGGCGCTGACGGTCCCGCCGGGACGCAGCCCGGCGTCGGCGAGCTTCTGCGCGGAGAAGCTGTTGCCCTCGCCGTCGTAGTTCCCGGGCCTCGTGTCGCCCTCGTCGGTCACCCCCACGTTGTTGTAGGCGGCGGCCAGGTTCGCCAGGGGAGTGCCGCTGTGCTGCGTCCTGGTGCCGGTGGCGGACCCGGCCCCGTCGCCGCCCCGGTAGGTCGCGGTCGCGGTGAACGTGCGGACGGTGAAGCCGGGGCGCCGCTCCGGCACCTGGATCCGGAAGACGGCCTCGGCGGAGGCGCCCTTGGCCAGGGAGCCGTCCACCTGGAGGACCGAGGGCTGCACGGCCCAGCCGACCGGCCCTCCGAAGGAGACCTTCAGCGAGCGCATCCGCTCCGGCCCCGGGTTGGTGACGGTCACCTTCACCGTCGAGATGGCGGGGCCGTCCAGATCGACGGGGGAGACGGCCACCGCTGTGGCCACGTTGGCTATCGAGGTCGCGGACGGGGGCGCGGCCGAAGCCGTGGCCGGGAGGAGCGCGAGCGCGCCCGCCGCGACGACGGCCCCGAGCGATCGGATCAGTCCTGCTGGTCTCACGTGCTGCTCCTTCACGGCAGAGACAGAGGTGGAAAGCGGAGGTGGGGACGGAGGCGGTCTCAGACGACGGGGGGCATCTCGGTGGCGCGCGAGTCGAGGCCCGTGCGGAGGTTGACCCAGGCGCCCCGGGTGAAGTCCGGTATCTGCACGGGACGCCCCTTGGCCGCCAGGGACATGACACTCAGGGGGACGGGGGCGCACCAGGCCGCCGAGTCGTAGACGTCGATGTCGGGCACGAGGCCCGCCCGCATGAGCTGCACCGTCCGCCACTGCAGGACGTAGTCCATGCCGCCGTGACCGCCGTTGTTCGCCGCGTCGTCACCGATCTTCTTCCACAGCCAGTGGTCGAACTCCTTGCGGTAGGAGCCGAAGTCCCGCCAGGAGTGCCCGCTGTGGTCCGGCTCGACGTAGACGCGACCGCCCCCGGTCGACAGCACGCCCGCGTAGTCCTCGAAGATCCCCCGGCTGCCGGCGAGGGAGTTGATCCGGCTGTAGGGCCGCGGGGAGCTCACGTCGTGCTCGGCGCGGATGATCCGGCCCTTGGCCGTCTCGATCAGACAGGTGACCAGGTCGCCGTTGACGTACGTCTCCTTCCACGAGGGGTGGCTCCTGGGCACGAACCGCTCCCGGTAGTCGGCCAGGCCCTTCGGCTCGGTCGCCGTGGCGCGCAGGGTGGTCATGCGGTCGCCCCGGTTGATGTCCATGGCGGCGGCGATCGGCGCGAGGCCGTGCATGGCGTAGAAGGAGGCGGTGCTGCGGGTGTGCCACCGCCGCCGCCACGCGTCGGTGTAGTAAGTGTCGGAGAAAAGCAGTTCGCGCAGGTCGTGTAGATAGCCGCCGTGCCCGTTGGTGATGTCGCCGAACAGGCCTTCGTGCGCCATCTTCAGCATGGCCAGCTCGTTGCGGCCGTAGCTGCAGTTCTCCGAGAGCATGAGGTGCCTGCGGGTGCGCTCGGAGGTGTCGACGAGGTCCCACAGCTCGTCGAGCTCCGTGGCGATGGGCAGCTCGACGACGACGTGCTTGCCGGCGAGGAGCGCGGCCTTGCCCTGCGCGTAGTGGAACTCCCAGGGCGTGGCGATGTAGACGAGGTCGATGTCGTCGCGCCGCAGCATCTGCGTGTACGAGTCGGCCGAGCCGCCGTACTCGGCGGGGCGCGGCTTTCCGGCGGCGGCGAGGCCGTCGGCGACCCGCTTGGCGCGGTCGGCGCGCACGTCGCAGACGGCGGTCACCGTACAGCCGGGGACGACGGACCAGCCCGTGGTCATGCCGGCGCCGCGGTTGCCCAGTCCGATCACGCCGACGCGCACCGTCCGGTGGACGTCGTAGGCCACGTCGACCATGGACTTCTGGCCCGGCCTGCGGCGCGGCGAGGGCGCCGCCACCGCCGCCGCGGCCGCGTCGGGGGCGGATCCCACCCCGGTCGCGAGCGCTCCGGTGGTGGCCAGGGCGCCTCCCAGGAGCAGGCGGCGTGAGACTGCGGGGAGTTTTGACATGGGTTCGACGCTCCTCAAGACATACGGCAGCGGACGCGTGACGACTCTGACGGGGCGATCAGGTGCGTGTCAATAGGTGTTCAATGAGGGCGGGTTGTAAGCAGGATCGCGCAACAATCGCCGAGTTTCACGCACGAGGTCACACGACGAGCCCGTGAACGGTCTCCGGAACCACGCGATGCCGGGGGCGCCGCGGCTCGCTCCCCGACCCGTTTGGAGCCCCCCACCACTCCCCACGACCCCGAAGGCTGTGGCAGGATGCCGCGATGATCTCGGGCTCACGCATACCGGCGGTCGTTCCCGCAGGCCGGATGGCCGCGTCGGAACAACCGGTGCTCGCTCTTCCCTGCGGCCTGGAACTGCGCCCCTGGCGCGTCTCCGACGCCGACGCCCTGGTGGCCGCCGGCCGGGACCCCGGAATCCGGCACTGGAACCGGCTGCTGGTGGAGACGCCCGAGGACGCGCGCCGGAGGATCGAGCGCATGCACGAGCGCCGACGGGCCGAACTGAGCGCGATCTGGGCCGTCGCGCGACCGGCCGGCGAGGCGATAGGTCTGGCCGGATGGGGCGACCTCGACCTCGTCGGCGGCAGCGCCGAAATCGTCTACTGGCTCCTGCCCGCGGCGCGCGGCGGCGGAGTGGCGGCCGAGGCCGTGAGGCGCCTCGGCGCATGGGCCCTGGACGACCTCGGCCTGCACCGTCTGCGCCTGTGCCACTCGGTGGCCAACCCGGCGTCCTGCCGCGTGGCCGAGAAGGCCGGATACTCCTTCGAAGGCACCATGCGCGGTGCGCTGCTGCACGCGGACGGCTGGCACGACGAACACCTGCACGCGCTCGTCCGGGGCGACGTCTGATCCTGTACGGCCCCGAGCCGCCCCGCCGCGCGCTACGGGCTCCCGACGCGTCCGTACGGCCGGTGATCCGGCCGCCCGCTACCGCACCTGCCGCGCGGGCCGGGACCCGAAGGAATCCGCAGCGGGCACAAGGTGGAGCCGGTCGGTGTCGGAGGTGTGGGCGATCGGGTCGCCCGGCTCCTGGAAGTGCAGCGCGACTCCGCCGCCGGACCGGTACGCGTCCAGCCCGGCGCGGCAGTAGGCGACCATCGGCTCCGGCGGCGCGCCGAGCGGGAACCACCCCATGCCGTCGCAGACTTCGGGCTCCATGACCTCCGGCGTCCCGCGCCAGCGGCGGACCTCGAAGAAGAACCCGACCCGCGCGCCGCCGGACGGCGAACGGTGGTGCACGGTGACCGCGGCGCGCACGTCGGCCGGATCCACGACGAGGCCCGTCTCCTCCCGCGTCTCGCGGACGAGCGCGGTGACGACGTCCTCGCCGGCCCCGTCGACGTGACCGGAGGGGAAATGCCAGTGCCCCGCCGCGTAGACGGCCCCGGCCCGCCTCGACAGCAGCACCTCGGGCCCTTCCTCGCCGTCGCGGACGGCGACCAGATGCACGTCCACCGGCACCGCGTGCCGCCCTCCGCCGCTCAACGGACACCGCCCGAGCGCCGGCCGACCGGTGCCTGCCCGAGCCCCCCGGTGGTCGAGCTCTTTCCCGCCGCGGGCGGACCGGCCATCACGATCAGCATGACGGCACTGTCGCACACCCGGCTGCCGGTGTCCGCGCCGATTGGGCCATCCTTTTCGGGCCTTGCGTGATGACCGGCATGAACACGGCAACCTGTGTCCCGGCCGGATGCCCCCTGATGCCGGGTCCGCCCGGGTTCACGGGGTGGGCGGCCCACTGGGCCCAGGGCCGCTCCTGGTTCGCGGACGTCCAGGGGGGCGATCGAACGGGGCGGCCCGGACGTCTCTTTCCGTTCGGTCGGCCTGAGGGTTCATCCGATCTCGCCCCTTCGGCCGGCGAAGCGGGCCAGTTCCTCGGCGGCGCCGTGGGGCAGATAGGCCACCGCTGTCTCCGGCAAGGCCGTGATCGCGGCGCGCAACCGTGTGCCGAGGTCCGGGAACAGGGACCAAACAGAAGGAGGGACGTTCACTGCGGCGAGCAGTAGGTCGCCCTCGTAGAAGTACGCGTCGAGCAGCGGCTCTTCGAGCAGCAGGCGCACCGCGAGCGGGAGAACGTACGGCAGTGCCACCTGCTGGGAGACGAGGGTGCGCAGGTCCGCCGGGCCGAGTGCGCCCAGCGGCACCCGCCGCAACTCGTGCACCTTGCGCACCAGGAGGGTCGCGTCACCGCCGGGAGGAGCCCAGAGGGGCGGGTCCAACTCGTCCAGCGTGCGGTCGAGGTGCAGGAGAGGGTCCATGGGGGTTCATTCTGCGGGCCCTCCCGCTGCCTCGAACAGCCGGTCGCGGGGTGTGCCGCAAGGCCTGCGCTCCCGCGCGACCGCTTCCGTGTCGGCCGGCCGCCGAGGGGATCCCCGCTTCCGGCAGGGCGGAACTCCTCCCTCACCCAGGGGTAGAAATCGCTTTCTATCCCGGGCGTGCTGTCGGCCACCGGGCCACCGCCGGGTGCCCGCCCGGGCTTCCTTCCCCCGTGCTCCCGAGAGGTCTGCCCCGCCATGTCCTCATCGCCCGAACCCTTCTCCGCGTCCGGCCCCGACTCCGCCTCCCCGCTCTCCCGGCGCGGCCTGCTGCGCGCGGCCCTCGGCACCACCGCGCTCGGTGCCGCCGCGCTCGCCCTCCCGCTCGCCGTGCCGTCCCCCGCGCACGCCGCCGACGCCTACGACGCCCTCCGGCTGACCTGGCGCGGCCTGCTCCTCGGCACCGGATTCGACGCGGGCGCCCAGCCCTTCGCCGCCAAGCTGGCCGCGCTCGGCGCCACCGCGCGCGACCTGCGGGCCGCCATGGCGCCGGCGAACGGTTCCCTCTGGCCGGACCTCCCCTACGCGGACCCCGACCCGGACACGGACCCCGAGTCGTACACGTACTCCGGCAACCTCCACACCAGTTGCGCGAGGCTGCGCACCCTCGCCGAGGCGTACGCGCAGCCCGGTACCGGCCTCACCGGCGACACGGGGCTGCGCGACGCGATCCTGGCCGGGCTCGACCACCTCCACGACCAGGCGTACCACGCGGGCCAGGCCCGGTACGGCAACTGGTACAGCTGGCAGATCGGCTTCCCGCAGGCGCTGCTCGACGTCGACGTCCTGCTCTACGACCACCTCGGCGCCGCCCGCGTCGCCGAACACTGCGCCGCCGTCGACCACTTCGTCCCCGACAGCGCGGTCGCGCAGTACACCGGCACCTCCACCGGCGCCAACCGCGTCGACCTGTGCCGGGTGCTCGCGCTGCGCGGCGTCCTCGGGAAGTCCCCGGCGAAGCTCGCCCTGGCCCGCGACGCGCTCTCGCCCGTCTTCCCGTACGTCACCTCCGGCGACGGCCTCTACGCCGACGGCAGCTTCGTCCAGCACACCTGCGTCCCCTACGCCGGTTCGTACGGAGCCGTCATGCTCGGCGGCCTCTCCCACCTCTTCGCCCTGCTCAAGGGCTCCGCCTGGGAGGTCACCGACGGCGGCCGGCAGGTGGTGCTCGACTCGGTGGAGAAGGCGTACGCGCCCTTCCTCTTCAACGGCCTCGCCATGGACGCCGTCTCCGGCCGGGCGGTCAGCCGGGGAGTGCAGAAGAGCGACACCCGGGCCGTCCGGCAGGACGACCACCTGCGCGGCCACGGGATCATCGCCTGCGTCGCGCTGCTCGCGCAGAGCGCGTCGGCGGCCGAGAGGACCCGCTGGGAGGGCATGGTCAAGGGCTGGATCGCCCGGGCCTCCTACAGCCCGCTCCTGACGAGCCCCGCCCTCGGCGTCGCCGCGCTCGCCCGCCTCAAGGGGATCGACGACGGCCCGGCCGCGCCGAGCCCGGAACCGGCCGGGCACCGGCTCTTCCCCGGCATGGACCGGGCCGTGCACCGGCGGCCGGGCTGGGCGGCCTCGCTCTCCATGGCCTCGAAGCGCATCACGTACTACGAGAACGGCAACGGCGAGAACCTGCGCGCCTGGCACAGCGGTTCGGGCATGCTCTACTGGTGGGGCGACACCTTCGCCAACGGGCAGTACAGCGACGACTTCTGGCCCACCGTCGACCCCTACCGGCTGCCCGGCACCACCGCCTCGCGCAAGCCGCTCGCCGACGGCGCGGGCGGCGCCTGGGGCGCCGCGCGGCCCGACGTCCGATGGGTCGGCGGGACGACGGACGGCACGTACGCGGCGGTCGGACAGTATCTGAAGGGGCTCTCCTCCACGCTCCTCGCCAAGAAGTCCTGGTTCTTCCTCGACGACGCGATCGTCTGCCTGGGCGCCGGGATCCACGGCCGGGACGGCACCGGCGTCGAGTCGACCGTGGAGAACCGCAACCTCGGCGAGAACGGCGTCCACGCCCTCACCGTCGACGGCGCCGCCCGGCCCACGGCGCCCGGCTGGAGCGCCACGCTCACCGGAGCCCGCTGGGCGCACCTCGCGGGGCACGCCGGCTACGTCTTCCCGGGCGGCGCGCCCTCCTCCCTGAAGGCCCTGCGCCAGGCGCGCACGGGCAGGTGGTCGGAGATCAACCTGGGCGCCGTCACCGACCCGGTCACGCGCCGGTACCTGACGCTCTGGTTCGACCACGGCACCGATCCGACCCGGGCGGCGTACGCGTACGTCCTCATGCCGGGCGCGAGCCGGGAGCGGACGGAGGCCCGCGCGGCCGACCAGGGCTGGCTCACCGTCCTCGCCAACACCGACGACCAGCAGGGCGTACGCGTCCCCTCCCTCGGCCTCACCGGCGTCAACCTCTGGTTCGCCGGCACGGTCGGCGAGGTCACGACCGGCGCCCCCGCGGCCGTCCTGATCCGCGAGTCCGGCACCACGGCCACGGTCTGCGTCTCCGGCCCGCTCCGGGACGGCGCGGCGATCGACCTGACGTGGAACCGGCCCGTCTCCGCCGTCCTCTCCCACGACCCGGCGGTCCAGGTCCTCGGCACCGGCGCCGCGCTCCGGCTCCGCGTCGCCCCCGGCACCCTCGCGGCCACCCACAAGGCGGTCGTACGGCTGGGCTGAGGGGGGGCGGGCGGTGAGGTCGCGTCCCGTCCCGGGTGTCAGGCACCGGTGTACAGGGCGGCGTACTCCTCGCCGGGCGGGACGACGGTGATGACGTCGACCAGTACGCCGTCGGGGGCCGCGACGATGAAGTGCCGCTGGCCGAACTCCTCGGTGCGCAGGGACAGCACCTCGGGCAGACCGGCCTCCGTCACGAGCCGCCGGTGCTCGGCGTCCACGTCGTCCACCTCGAAGTTCAGCAGCAGACCGCCCCGCAGCGCGGCCCGGTGGCCCTCGGGGACGGTCGGATGGGCGTGGTCGAGGAGGGCCAGCTCGTACTGCGGGGCGTCGGGGCGGCGCAGGCTGACGTACCAGTCCGCCTCGAAGGTCACCTCGAACCCGAAGTGACGGGTGTAGAAGTCGCGCGAGGCCGCCACGTCCCGGGTGGCGAGCACCGGGTAGAAGCCGCCGAGTCCGGCCGCGGGAGCAGGGGTGGTGAGTTCGTTCGTCATGGCCGGGGCCCTCCGTTTCCTTTTCGCATACCCGGGGTATGTGAATCGTGGCGTTAGCATACCCCGGGTACGTGAAAGGGGAAGGGTGAGGGCGATGGCGGTCAACCGGGCGGAGCAGCGGGCGGCCACGCGGCGGGCTCTGCTGGCGGAGGGGAGGCGGCGGTTCGCCGCCGACGGGTACCACCACGTGGTGCTGGCCGAGGTGGCGCGGGCCGCCGGGGTCACCAAGGGGGCCGCCTACCACCACTTCGACAGCAAGGCGGGCCTCTTCCGGGCCGTGGTCTCCGAGGTCCAGGAGGAACTGGGGGAGCGGGTCGCGGCCGAGGCCGAGCGGCACGAGGACCTCTGGGAGCAGCTCCGGGCCGGCTGCCGGGCCTTCCTGGCCTCGGGGACCGACCCGGCGGTGCGGCGGATCCTGCTGGTCGACGCGCCGACCGTGCTGGGCTGGGACGAGTGGCGCACCATGGACGAGGAGTCCTCCGCCCGGCACCTCGCGGAGGCCCTGGAGGCGCTCGCCGAGGCGGGACTGATCGCCGACCGGCCGGTGGAGCCCCTGGCCCGGCTGCTCTCGGGCGCGATGAACGAGGCCGCGCTCTGGATCGCGCGGGGCGGGGACCCGCGGGCCGCGGAGCAGGCGCTCGACCGGCTCCTGGCGGGGCTGCGCACTCCCTAGGGGATGTCCGGCGGGTCATGGCCGGGGCCGCGACGCCCGGGAAGGCCCCACGCGCCGTACGTCGCGGCCTGCGACCCCCTGACCCGCCGGACAGGCCAGGGTTTCCCTGGCGGGTCGACGGGCCGTGAGACCATCGCCTTCGCGGTCTCGGGGCGCCGGGGACACCGGGCCGCGACACAGGGGGAGCGGACATGGAACACGGCCGGACGGTGGAAGCGCGCGGAGAGCGCACGCGGGGCGAGCGGCTGACCGAGGGGCTGACCGTCGCCGTGGCGTCGGTCCTCTCGCTCGGCCTGCTGGCCGGCCCGGTGGTGGTCTTCGGCACCACGGCCTGGGGCCTGGCCACCGACACCGGGACCACCACGTTCAGCCGGTTCCTGGTGCCGGTGCTCCTCCTCGCCCTCTTGGCGCTGCCGCCCGCCCTGGCCCGCGCGGTGTTCCGCTCGGGCCGGCGCAAGGGAGGCGGACGGCTGACGGCGGCGGCCCCGGCGACCCTGGCACTGCTCGGCGGAGCCGTCGTGCCGTTCGTGGTCCTGTGCCTGCTTCTGGTGACCGCGGCAGGCTGACTGCCGGCCGACCTCGGGCCGCGTCAGCCGTCCGGACCTCCGGCCGAGGAGGCCGTCCGGCGTCCGCCGAGGGGAGCCCGCCGTCGTCGACCGCGACTCACGGGCCGCGCCAGACGTTGGCGAAGGCCGCGTTCTCGATGGTCCTCCGCTGGCGCACGGCCTCCAGCTCCATCACCGCGTCGTGGACGGCCGCCACCACGCTCGTCACCGCCTCGTCGTCGAGACCGGGATCCTCGTCGGGCCGCCCGCCGTCGATTCCCACGGCCGAGGCGAGTGCGGCCAGGACGGGCTCCCTCGCCTCCCGGCGGTCGACCGCCCGGCGGCGGGCCGGCGTGTCGACCGCTTCCACGCGTTCCTTGCCGAAGGGCGACAGGCCGCTCCGCTTCCGCGTCAGCTCGCCGTCCTCCTCCAGCGCGGCCCGGTACGCGGACGAAAGGTCCTCGCCCCGGCGCCACAGCCAGTCCTCGACCCGTTCGTAGGGCGGCTGCCGGGTGAGCCGTCCCGCGGCCTCGTCCAGGAGCCTGTCGTCCGGCGCCGACGGCCCGCCCGGCACGATGCGGTCGCCGTCCACGGTGACGGCCCCCGTACCGACGAGATCGATCAGCTCGGCCCCCGCGAGCGCGAGCGACAGGTCGCCCTGCCCCACGGAACGCTCCGGCCCCGGGTCCATGGCGATGATGAACAGGTCTTTCGCCGTGCTCATGAACGGCTCCCCTCGAAGACGTCGACAAGGCGCGCCTCCCCACCGGCCGATCCCGGCCGGCACCCGGCCCGGCCCGTGTCCGGAGTCGGTTCGGCGGCGGAGCGCCCACCACGATCAGTATCGCCCCGCCCCGGCGGTCGAAGCCCTGCCGCCGGACGGATTCCGCGACGGCGGTCCGTCCGAGGAGCCCCGAGGGGACCCTCAGGGACGGAGCCCGACGTGCTTGAGCGCGACCGCGCCGAGGTTGGCGATGGCCTCCCGGTCTCCCCGGCGCCATGCGTCGGCCCATCCACCGGGCGGCGGAGCCGGCAGCGCGGTGAGTGCGCCGGGAGGGCCGGTGAGGGCGCGCAGGGCGAGCAGATCGGCGCCTCCGGGAGCCTCGGCGAGGCGGCGCAGGGTGCTGCTGCGCCGGATCCAGAGCAGGCGGGGCGGGAGCCACAGCAGCAGGACGAAGAGCACCGGGATGACGATGAGGGCCGCCGTGACGACGTCGGCGACCTGGCCGACGGTCTCCTGGAACGACACGCCCGCGTCGGCGAAGCCGGAGCTGGCGTCGGCCGCGGACCGGAGCGGCTTCTGCAGGACGTCGCCGATGAACGGCACGTCCGACGCCGCGTCCCCCGCCTCCCCGAGCTCCCTGGCGAGGCTGTCACCGGAACTCTCCACCTTCTGTCCCGGCTCGGCCAGCAGCATGATCGTCTCGCGGACGGCGAGGGCGGCCCACACCGCGGCGGCGATCAGGACCACGGCGACCAGGTCCACGAGGACCTGGCGGTTCCGGCGTGCGGGTGTCTGGGCGTAGAAGCGCAACGGAGGTGCTCCCCTTCGGATCGTGGCGTCGAGGAGGTCCGGCCACCCCGGCCGCGACTCGGCCGACCGGTCGTCGGGATCAACTCTTCCACCGCTCCTCGCGGGCAAACGTGCGGAGCACGGTGCGAGGGGATACCGCCACCGCCCCGCGCACCGTTAGCGTCGGGCCCATGATCGTATGGCTCAACGGCACCCACGGCGCGGGCAAGACGACGACCGCCGCGCTCGTGCGGCGGCTGATCCCGGACTCACGGGTGTTCGACGCCGAGAAGGTCGGCGAGACCCTCATGGACATCACGCCGGGGCTGCCCGAGACGGACAACTTCCAGCACTGGCCGCCGTGGCGGCCGCTCGTGGTCGAGACCGCCCGCCGCGTGCTCGACTACACCGGCGGCACCCTGGTGATCCCCATGACCGTCCTGGTCGAGGAGTACTGGCGCGAGATCAGCGAGGGCCTCGCCCGGTACGCCGTCCCGATACGGCACTTCGTCCTCCACGCCGACCGGGACGCCCTCCGCGCGCGCATCGCGAACGACACCGTCACCGGCCCCGACTCCCCGTTCCGCCTCCAGTACCTCGATCCCTACGCCGAGGCGGCCCGCACGTGGCTGCACGCCGAGGCCGAGGTCGTCGACACCACCCACCTCACACCCGACCGCGCCGCCCTGCGGATCGCGGAGGCGCTCAAGGGCTGAGCGGCCCCTCCGGGCAGGCGGGTCACGGGTCCCGGCGCCCGCCGGGCGAGGCCGCCCGGCTCCCGGTGGGGTCGGGCGGGTGTCCGGCGGCGGGGGGCTTCGGCGAGGGCTCGCCCGCCGCGAGGTGTTCCAGGACCTCCGCCAGTTCCTGGCAGGCGCGGCGCACCGACCGGCGGGTCGCCCGCTGCTCGGTGATGACGGAGGAGAGGAGCAGGGCCGTCAGGGCGGCGGAGCCGTTGAACGCCTGGAGCTTCACCATGATCTCGACGTCCGACAGGTGGAGGAACGCGCCCTGCCCGGCGGTCGCCTCGAAGGTGGTGAGCACGGACGCGAAGAGCGCGCACAGCATGCTTCCGGCGAGCTGGAAGCGGAGCGCCGCCCAGATCAGCAGGGGGAAGACCAGGAAGAGCAGGCTCATCGGGCTGTGCACGGCCGACGGCACGAGGACCAGGGCCGCGAGCCCCAGACAGACCGCCTCCTTCCAGCGCCGTGTCCGGAACCGCCCGACCGTGCCCGCGAACGCGAGCAGGAGCGGAGCGACGAGCAGCACGCCCATCGTGTCGCCCGCCCACCAGGCCAGCCAGACGGGCCAGAACTCGCTCTTCCCCAGGGAGCCGGTCGCCACGTGCAGTCCGACCCCGGCGGTCGAGCTGATCAGCATGGCGCCGAACCCGCCGAGGAAGACCAGGGAGAGCCCGTCCCGCAGCCTGGCCATGTCGAGCCGGAAGCCGACCCGTCTCAGCAGCAGGAAGGCGCACAGCGGTGCGGCGGTGTTGCTCACGACGGTGACCACCGTGGTGAGCCCCGGAGTGGTGAGGGAGGCGATGACGAGGAAGCAGCCCAGGGCGATCCCGGGCCAGACCCGCACGCCGAGCAGCAGCAGGGCGGCGACGGAGACGCCCGTGGGCGGCCAGATGGGGGTGACCACCACGCCCTCGACGACGAGGCGGCCCAGCAGGCCGATCCGTCCGGCCGCGTAGTAGCAGGCGGCCACGGCCAGCGAGGCCAGGACCGCTTCCGTCGAGGGCCGGAACTGCCGAGTGACCAACACATCAGCCATCAGACACCGGCCGGACCGTCCCGACCGGGCAAGAACCCCCTGCGTGTCGGGCGCGACCGTACGGAACGGGCCGGGCCCGGCCCGCACTCCGGCTCGCACCGGAGCGGACCCCGGCCCGGCATGGATCGGGCCCCGGTCCGGCCCGGATCGGACCGCGGCCCGTACCGGATCGGCCTCCAAAACGGACCGGATCGGATTCCTGCCCGCACCGGATCGGACTCCGGAACGGCCCGGATCGCGTCCCGGCCCGCACCGCTCCCGGCACCGGGCGCCGGGCGTCACCCGTTCGGGGGTGGGCCGTTCAGGGGCGGGCCGGCCGGGGTGGCGGTCGCTCCCCCTCGGCCCCTCACCGGCCAGGCGGTACCGCCGTCGTGGCCGACGACCAGGACGGCGGCGTCGTCCTCGTGCCCCACCGTGCTCGCCAGCTTCATGACGGCGGTGGCGAGCGCGTCGACGTCCAGCCCGGCGACGGCGGTGATGCCGGCGAGCCGCATCACCTGGTCCAGGCCGTCGTCGAGGTGGAGCGAGGGCCCCTCCACCACCCCGTCGGTCAGCAGGACGAAGACGCCGCCGGTGGTGAGCCGGTGGCGGGTGACGGGGTAGTCGACCCCGCTGAACACACCGAGCGGGGGCCCGCCCTCGCCGTCGTCGATGCCGGAGCGGCCGTCGGCGGTGGCCCAGATGTGGGGGATGTGACCGGCGCGGGCGCACTCCAGGGTGCCGGCGGCGGGGTCGAGCCGCAGGAAGGTGCAGGTGGCGAAGAGGTCGGCGCCCAGGGTGACCAGCAGGTCGTTGGTGCGGGCGAGCAGCTCTCCCGGGTCCCCGGTGACGGAGGCCAGCGCGCGCAGCCCCACGCGGACCTGTCCCATGAAGGCGGCGGCCTCGATGTTGTGCCCCTGCACGTCGCCGATGGACATGCCGATGTGCCCGTCGGGCAGCGTGAAGGCGTCGTACCAGTCGCCGCCCACGTTGAGCCCGTGGTTCGCGGGCATGTAGCCGACGGCCAGCCGGACGCCCGGAGGGCTGGGAAGGTCCGGAGGCAGCATGCCGCGCTGCAGGGCCACGGCGAGCTCGACGCGGGAGCGCTGCGTCTCGGCCAGCTCCCGCGCCCGGGCGGTCAGCGACCCGAGTCTGGTCAGCAGCTCGTCGCTGCTGTCGGCCGGCCGTCTGCGGAACATCGATCACTCCGGCGTGGCGAGAGTCCCTCGCATCAGTTCGTTCTCTCTCCGGCTCGTAGGACCATGGGGCCACCTCGGCATGAACAGGGCCTTCCCTACTCTGCCCGGAGGAGACGCCGCCCGCACCTCTACCGGCGCCCCGCCCTTCCGCGCCGCCGTGCCGGAGCGCGTGATCAGGTCGACTCGCGGACCACGAGTTCGTTCGGGATGACGACCGGTTCCCTGGGGCCGCCCTCGATGAGTCCGAGGAGGAGGTGGACCGTGGCGATGGCCTGGTCGGCCATGGGGCTGCGGACGGAGGTGAGCGCCGGCGCGGTGTACGCGGCGGCCTCGATGTCGTCGAAGCCGACGACGGCCACGTCCTCGGGCACGCGGCGGCCCGCCCGGCGCAGGGTCCGCAGGGCTCCGATCGCCATCAGGTCGTTGGACGCGAACACGGCGTCCAGCGCCGGATCGTCCTCCAGGAGCTGTCGCATGGCCTCGGCGCCCGACGCCCGGGTGAAGTCGCCCAGCGCGACGATCGACCGGCGGCCGGTCCCGCGCAGCGCCTCGCGGTAGCCGTCGAGCCGCTCGCGGGCCTCGAACAGGTCGAGCGGGCCGGTGATGGCGGCGATCCTGCGGCGCCCGCGCTCCAGCAGGTGCCGCACGGCGAGCGAGGCGCCGCCGACGTTGTCGAGTCCGGCGTACGGCACCTGGGGTGCGGACGTGCGGTTGAACGAGGCCATCGGCAGACCCGTCCTGGCCAGCGCCGCCGGCAGCGGGTCGGTGCCGTGCAGCGCGACGAGCATGACGCCGTCCACGTGCCCGCCCGCCACGTACGCCTCCACCCGGGCCCGGCTCCTGTCGGACTCCGCGAGCATCAGCACGACCTGCTTGCCGGCGGCTTCCAGCTCCCTGCTCACGGCCCGCACGACGGTGGAGAACAGGGGGTCGTCGGAGACCACGCCCTGGGGCGGGTCGGAGACGACGACGGCCACCGCGTCCGTCCGGCGGGTGACGAGGTTGCGGGCGGCCGCGTTGGGCACGTACCCCAGCTCGCGGACGGCCCGCATGACGACCTCGCGGATCTGCGGGGCGACGGTCGTCTCGCCGTTGACGACCCGGGAGACGCTCGACTTGGACACGCCCGCGCGAGCGGCGACCACTTCCAGCGTGGGTCGTTTCATCCCGGTCCATTCGATCGACGGCGTCCGTGCTCCCCGGGGAGCGTTCTCCGGCGAGGATGACGCCCCGTCGACGCCCATGTCAACGGCGCTGTGAAGACGGCCGCCGCTCCGTCCGCGGGCCGTCCCGCGCCCCGGCCGCACGGCGCCTCCGCCCTGGCACGGCGTGCTTTCCGGCTTTCCGACGCCGCGTGAGAAACCGTTCCCGGAAAGGGAGTTGGTGAGTACGTGGTGTTTCCAGCGAGTGAACCAAAGCCTTGACAGTCGATGTGGACCGGCCCATTCTCACCCCTCAGGGAGCGCTCCCTGACCCCTTCCCCCCTCTGAGGAGACGCCGTGCGTCCGCTGCTTCGCCGCGTCGGTCTACTCGTCGCCGTCGTGACCGCCCTGCTCACCTTCACCGCCGCACCCGCACCACCCGCCCGCGCCGCGGAGGCCCCGCTGTCCCAGGGCAAGAACGTCACCGCCTCCAGCACCGAAGGCCCTTTCTCCCCGGCCGCCGCCGTCGACGGCGACGCCGGCACCCGCTGGTCCAGCGCGTTCACGGACACCCAGTGGATCCAGGTCGACCTCGGCACGAGCGCCGCCATCGGCCGGATCACCCTCAACTGGGAGACCGCCTACGCCAAGTCCTTCCGCGTCCAGGTCTCCGACGACGCCGCCACGTGGCGGACCCTCCACGAGACGACGTCCGGCACCGGCGGCGTGCAGAACCTCACCGTCTCCGGCACCGGCCGCTACGTCCGCATGACCGCGACCGAACGCGCCACCGCCTACGGCTACTCCCTCTGGGAGTTCCAGGTCCACGGCACCGGCGGCGGGAGCGGCGGGGACACCCTGCTCTCCTACGGCAGGCCGGGCACGGCCTCCTCCTCCCAGAGCGACCAGAACTGCTGGGAGTGCACCCCCGCCCGGGCCTTCGACCGCGACCCGGCCTCCCGGTGGGCCACCAGCTCCACCACCGGGTGGACGGACCCCGCCTGGATCGCCGTCGACCTCGGCGCCACCGCGCAGATCAACAGGATCGTCCTCCAGTGGGACCCCGCCCACGCCAAGTCCTTCCAGATCCAGGTCTCACCGAACGGCACCGACTGGACGCCGATCTACTCGACCACGACCGGAACGGGCCTCAAGCAGACCCTCACGGTGTCCGGCACCGGCCGGCACGTGCGGATGTACGGCACGGAGCGCGCCACCGCCTACGGCTACTCCCTGTGGGAGTTCCAGGTGTACGGCACCGGCGGCGCGCCGATCCCGGCCCCGCCGCTCCCGCCCGACCCGGCGAACCCGCCGCGGCTGGTCTGGAGCGACGAGTTCGACGGCGCCGCCGGCGCCAGGCCCGACCCCGCCAAGTGGAGGGCCGACCCGGGCACCGGCCAGAACGCCGAGCTGCAGTACTACACCGACCACGACAACGCCGCGCTCGACGGATCCGGGCACCTGGTCCTGGAGGCGCGCAAGCAGGCCACCCCCGGCAGGGGATGCCCGCCCGACCCGCTGACCGGCAGCACCACCTGCCAGTACACCTCGGCGCGCATGAACACCGGCGCCACCTTCCAGTTCACCTACGGACGCGTCGAAGCACGCGTCAAGGTCCCCAAGGGCAACGGCCTCTGGCCCGCCTTCTGGATGATGGGCGCCGACTTCCTGAGCGGCCGGCCGTGGCCGTACAACGGCGAGATCGACATCATGGAGGTCCTCGGCAAGGACGTGAAGACCTCGTACTCCACGGTCCACGCGCCCGCGTACAACGGCGGCGGGGGCATCGGCGCGCCGTACCGGCTGCCCCAGGACGCCGACTTCTCCGACGACTTCCACACCTGGGCCGCCGACTGGACCAGCAAGGGCATCGTCTACAGCCTCGACGGACGGACGGTCCTCACCCTCGACAAGGAGCAGGTCGAGCGGACCCGCGGGCCCTGGATCTTCGACCACCCGCACTACATGATCCTCAACCTCGCGGTCGGCGGCGACTGGCCCGGCCCGACCGACACCACCACCCCCTTCCCCGCCAGGATGCTCGTCGACCACGTGCGCGTCTACCAGTAGCCGGACCGCGTCGGCCGAGGAGGCCCGGCGGGGTCGCCGGGCCTCTTCCTCCCCCCACCCACGAACCGAGAGGAACGGACATGCGCGGAAAACACGGCGAAAAACGCGGCGAGAACCACAGCGGAAAGCACAGGGGGAAACCCCTGCGCCTCTACACCCTGATGGCCGGTGCGCTGGCGGTCGCCCTGGCCGCCGCCCTCGGCGTCACCGTCACCACCCGGTCCGCGTGGGCCGCCACCGTCGTCGTCCAGGCCGAGTCCTACGCGGCGCAGTCCGGCGTGGTCCTCGAAGCGACCGCGGACACCGACGGCGGCCGGAACGCCGCCTTCCTCGCCGACGGCGACTGGATGCGGTTCGACGGCGTCGGCCTCGGGGCCGCCGGCCCGCTGAAGGCCTCGGTCCGCGTGGCCTCCGGCGCGAGCGGCACCGGCACCGTGGAACTGCGCACCGGGTCGTCGACCGGCCCGCTGCTCGCGACCTTCCCGATCTCCCCGACCGGCGGCTGGCAGAGCTGGACGACCCGGACCGCCGACGTCGCCACCCACCCCGCCGGCCCCCAGACGCTGTTCGCCGTCATGCGCAGCGCCACGCCCGGCGACTTCGTCAACATCAACTGGTTCTCCTTCGACGACGGCACCGGCAGCGGCGGCACCGCGCCCGGCTGGGTCGGCGTCGACCAGGCCGCGTGGAACGCCCAGCTGGCGCGGTTCCGGGCCATGACCCCGGCCGCGGTGCCCGCCGGCACGGTCCGCGTGCCCGAGTTCAACGCCACCTGCACCTACAGCCACTCCAAGCCCGACGACCCGATCGTCGTCCCGGGCCTGCCCGGCGCCTCCCACATGCACAGCTTCTTCGGCAACAGGAGCACCGACGCGTTCACCACGGCGCAGAGCCTGCGGGCCGACAGGCGCACCAGCTGCACCCCCGCCGAGGACCTGTCCGCGTACTGGATCCCCACCCTCTACGAAGGCGGCAGGACCGTCGAATCCGACGGAATGATCGTCTACTACGGCTCCCGGCTGCCCGACCCCTCGGTGACGGTCCCCTTCCCCCAGGGGTTCCGCATGATCGCGGGCAACGCCAAGTCCCAGGTCCCCACCCCGGCGGGCTCGGCCAACCAGTTCTTCTGCGCGGGCGAGGGAGGAGAGATCGGACGCAGCGCCGACGGCAACTGGCCGATCTGCGCCCCCACCGCCAAACTCGTGTACCAACTGCTCTTCCCCGACTGCTGGGACGGCAAGCACCTCGACAGCCCGGACCACAAGTCGCACGTCGCCTTCGCCCGGAACGGTGTGTGCGGCGGCGACCACCCCGTCACCATCCCGTCCGTCTCCTTCGTCATCGGCTACCCCACCTCCGGAAGCCCGGCCGGCTTCTCCCTGTCCTCCGGCATGGCGTCCTCCATCCACGGGGACTTCTTCAACGCCTGGGACGACGCGGCCCTGGGACAGCGGGTGAAGGACTGCATCGTGCAGGGCGCCAAGTGCAACTCCGCCGGCACCTTCTGATCCGGCGGACGGCGCGGGCCCTGCTCGCGGCGCTCGTGGTCACCGGCTGCGCCCCGCAGCCGGTGACCGGTCCGCCGCGGGCGGCGGCTTTCAACGCCACCGACACCGCGTGGATCCAGCTGATGATCCCCATGAACGAGCGGGCCCGCCTCCTGACCGGTCTGGCGCCCTCGCGCACGACGGATCCGGCCCTCAAGGACCTCGCGGCCCGGACCGGGACGCGACTGGAGGAGGAACTGACAGAACTGCGCGGGCTCCTGGACCTCTCGGGCGTCCCCGACACCCGCCCCCACGAGGGGCACGACATGCCGGGCATGGTCGCGCTCGGCACCCTCGGAAGGGCGGGAAAGGCGAGGGGGAGGGAGTTCGAGAGGATCCTCGTCGACGGCCTCCACGCCCACCTCGCGCAGTCCGGGACGCTCTGCGCGAGCGAGCGGGCCTCCGGCGGGGCGAAGGAGGCGAAGGACCTGGCCGCCGCCATCGAGAGGAGCGCCGCGCGAGAACTCGACCGGCTGGGCACGACGACCCGATCCTGACCGATGACCGATGACCGATGACCGATGACCGATGACCGACGGCCGATGACCGGCGGCACGACCATCAGGCCGCCCGCCGGGCCGACCACCAGGCCGCCCGCCGATCCTCCTCCCGGAGTCAGAAGCCGTCGGGGGCGGCCTCGTGGAGTCTGATCGCGCCGGAGGGGCAGACACCGACGGCCATGCGGACGGCCGCGCGGTGGGCGGCGGGCGGCTCGGCGTGCAGCAGGAGCACGAGGCCGTCGTCGGGGTCCTGGTCGAACACGTCCGGGGCGGTCATGGCGCACATCCCGGCGCCGATGCAGCGCTCGCGGTCGACGTCGAGACGCGGGGCGCTCACGTCTCGTCCCAGGTGACCGGGAGGCTCTTCACCCCGAAGATGTCCGCGGTCTCCGGCCGCAGGACGACCTCCTCGGCCGGTACGGCCAGCCGCAGGTTCGGGAAGCGGTCGAGCAGCGCGCGGAACGCGACCCGCATCTCGACGCGGGCCAGCTGCTGCCCGAGGCACTGGTGGATGCCGTGGCCGAAGGCCAGGTGCCCGGTGGCCTTCCTGCGGAGGTCGAGCACGTGGGGGTCGGGGAAGCGCTCGGGGTCGCGGTTGGCGGTGTGGTACGAGAGGACGACCGTCGTGCCGGCCTCGACGGTCCGGCCGTCCAGCTCGACGTCCTCCAGCGCCGTCCTGTGGAACGTCTTGGCGACGCTCAGGTACCGCAGCAGCTCCTCCACGGCCCCGTCGGTCAGGGCGGGATCGGCGCGCAGCGCCGCGAGCTGCTCCGGGTGCCGCAGCAGCGCGAAGGTGCCCAGGGAGAGCATGTTCGCGGTGGTGTCGAACCCGGCCGCCAGCAGGATCAGGCTGATCCCCCTCAGCTCCTCGTCCGTCAGGTCGGTTTCGGTGAGTTCGCTGAGGACGTCGTCGGTGGGGTTCGCGCGCTTGGCGGCGACCAGCCGCGCGAGGTACTCCTGCGTCGCGGTGTAGGCCGCGACCAGCTCCTCGTCTCCGGCCTCCCCGCCCATGAACGTGTCGATCTGCTCCTGGAAGGACGCCCGGTCCTCGTAGGGCACGCCCAGGATCTCGCAGATCACGATGGTGGGGATGGGCTTGGCGAACGAGGTCACGAGGTCCGCCGGCGGTCCGGTCTCCTGCATGGCGTCCAGACAGTCGGCGGTGATCCGCTCGATCCGCTCGGTGAGCATCCGCATGCGCCGCACGGTGAACCTGCCGACCAGGGGCTTCCGGTAGCGGCTGTGCTCGGGCTCGTCCATGAGGAGGAACTCGCCGGGCGGGGCCGGTGGAAGCGCGAAGTCGACGACGTTCATGAGCTCTTTGCGCGAGCTGAACCGGGCGTCGGCCAGGACGGAGCGCACCGCGTCGTATCCGGTGATCAGCCGGCCCGGCTTTCCGCCGGGGTGGGTGAAGTGGCTGACGGGACCGTGCTGGCGGGCGTCGGTCAGTTCGGCCGGCGGGTCGAACGGGCAGGCGGCCGGACGCTCCGTCGGCAGCGTCGTGACGGTGTGGAGGGATTCGCTCATGGTCCGTCCTCATCTCGCGATATGACGTGTTTGAACTCTTCGAAAGCTACGTTGCGTTCACTCCCTCGTCAAATAGTCTACCGCGTTTTCCCAGGTAGAAGACGGATAATTGGTGCAATGGCCTGCGGTCGAATGCAACGATACGTTGCAATGGGTCGCGGTGAAGGCAATGCCTTCGACACGCCGGGCGGGGCGCCTACGGACGGCGCGCGGGCGCGTCCGGCGCGGAGGGGTTCCCGGTGCGGCCCGGCCGGACGGCGGTCGCGCGTTCCGGATCGTCCAGCGCGGTGTCCACCCGCAGCCAGCGGTAGCCGTACGGCTCCAGCGCGACGGCGACGCGCCCGCCGGCCGCCGCCTCGACGGTGCCGCCGGTGAACACGTCGGTGAGCCGGTGGCCGTCCTTCAGGTCCGGCACGGTCGTGGTCGCGTCGACCCGCCGGGACGAGAAGTTGTGCAGCGCCAGCACCGCCCCTTCCGGGAGCGAGGCGAGGTGGGCCAGTACGCCGGGGTCGTCCGCGTCGAGCACCTCGGTGCGGCCCCAGGCGAGTTCGGGGGCTTCGCGGTACCCCTCGATCAGCGTCCGCACACGGCTGAGGAGCGAGTCCGGGTCGTGCGCCTGGTCGTGCACGTTCACCCGTTCCGGCCCGTACGCGCCCTCGGTCATCGGGTTGGGGAAGTCGCCGCTCGGCGCGGTGGAGAACCCGGCGCCGCTCTCCGCCGTCCACTGCATGGGGGTGCGGACGGCCTGCCGGCCCTCGGCGGCCAGGTTCTCGCCCATCCCGATCTCCTCGCCGTAGAAGAGCACGGGCGTGCCGGGCAAGGTGAACAGCAGGCTGTAGGCCAGCTCCACGCGACGGCGGTCGCCGCCGACCATCGGCGGCAGCCTGCGGCGCAGGCCCCGGCCGTACAGCTGCATGTCCTCGTCCGGGCCGAAGGCCGCGAACACCTCGGCGCGCTCGTCGTCGTCCAGCTTGTCGAGCGTCAGCTCGTCGTGGTTGCGGACGAAGGTCGCCCAGTGCCCGTCGCGCGGAGCCTCCGGGCGCTCCCGCAGGGCCGCCGCCAGCGGTCCCGCCTCCTCCCGGGCGAAGGAGAGGTACATGTTCTGCATGCCGATGAAGTCGAAGCACATGGTCAGTTCGTCGCCCCGCTCGGACTCCGGGCCGCCGAAGAACTCCATGGTGTCCGGGTAGGGCAGGTTGACCTCGCCGAGCAGGACCGCCTCGCCGTTGCGGCGCCCGAGGAACGCCCTCAGGTCGGCCAGGTAGTCGTGCGGGTCGGGCAATCGGTCCGCGTCCACCTGGCCGTCGGTCTCCAGGAGGAAGGGGACCGCGTCGACGCGGAAGCCGGAGAGCCCCAGCTGCGTCCAGAACCCCATGATGCGGGCTATCTCGTCGCGCACGGCGGGGTTGGCCACGTTGAGGTCGGGCTGCTGCCGGTAGAAGCGGTGCAGGTAGTACTGCCCGGTCTTCTCGTCGTACTCCCACGGGCTCTTCTCGGCGTCGGGGAAGACGACGCCCTCGGGCCCGTCCTCGGGCGGCTCGTCGCACCAGACGTACCAGTCGCGGCGCGCGGACGTGCGGCTGGAGCGGGACTCCCGGAACCAGGGGTGCTCGTCGGAGGTGTGGTTGACCACCAGGTCGGCGATGACCCGGATGCCCCGGTCCCGGGCGGTCCGCACGAACTCGGTGAAGTCGCCGAGGGTGCCGAGGCGCGGGTCGACGGCGTAGAAGTCGGTGATGTCGTAGCCGTCGTCCCGCTCCCGCGTCGGATGGAACGGCATCAGCCACACACAGGTGACGCCGAGGCGGGCGAGGTGGTCGATCCGCTGGGTCAGACCCGCGAAGTCGCCGATCCCGTCCCCGTCGCCGTCCTGGTACGTCTCGACGTCCAGGCAGTACACGACGGCGTTCTTCCACCACAGGTCGGAGGTCCGGGTCAGCCTCATCGGGTCTCCTCCGCGCGCGCGGGGCCGGCGGGGGTCGCGTCGAGCCGGGGCAGCACCTTGGCGCCGAACGCGTCGATGAAGGCGCTCTGTTCGCGGCCGACGTGGTGCAGCATCACCGCGTCGAAGCCGAGGTCGGCGTACTCCTGGAGCCAGGCCGCGTGCTGCCCGAGGTCCGCCGACACATTGACGGCTTCGGCGACCCGCTCCGGCGTGACGTGCTCGCTGACGCCGTCGAAGAGCTCCGCCGTGTCGAGGTCCCAACTGGCGGGCGGACCGTGCACGTTGGTGCGCCACTGGTCGTGCGCGACGGCGAGGGCGGTGTCCGGGTCCGGGTCCCAGCTCAGGTGGACCTGGAGGCGCAGCGGGCCGGAGCCCCCGGCGGAGCGGTAGGCGTCCACGATCCGGCGCAGCCGCTCGTGCGGGGCGTTGACGGTGATGAGCCCGTCGGCCCAGTCGGCGCACCAGGCCGCGGTGGCCTCGCTGCACGCCGCGCCGATCAGCGGCGGCACCGTGTCCGGAAGGGTCCAGAGGCGCGCCCGGTCCACGGTCACCAGACCGTCGTGGCTCACCTCCTCGCCGCGCAGCAGCGCCCGGATGACGTCGACGCACTCGCGCAGCCGCGCGTTGCGCACGTCCTTGCGCGGCCAGCGGTCCCCGGTGATGTGCTCGTTGGACGCCTCGCCGCTGCCCAGGGCCGCCCAGAAGCGGCCCGGGTACATGGACGCGAGGCTGCCGACGGCCTGGGCGACGATCGCGGGGTGGTAGCGCTGTCCGGGCGCGTTGACGACGCCGAAGGGGATGCGGTCGGTGGCCTGGAGGGCGGCGCCGAGCCAGGACCACGCGAAGCCGGACTCGCCCTGCCGGACGCTCCAGGGCGAGAAGTGGTCCGAGCACATGGCGGCGCCGAAGCCGGCCTCCTCCGCGCGGACGGCGGCGGCCAACAGGTCGGCCGGGGGCACTTGTTCGTGCGAGGCGTGGAATCCGTAGACGGTCATGGGCCGCGCCTACCCGGGGAGGCGCGGATCATCGGCGGTGCGGCCCGCGCCGATCGCCTCCCCGGCGCCTCACCCGACCCGCCGGTGCACCCTCGCCTCCCAGGGCGCGAGGGCCGCGCGTCCGTCCTCCGCCGGGGCGGACGGCCCGTTGCCCAGGACGAGTTCGGCGCCCTCCCAGCCGCCGGGGAGGTCCACGGACACGGTGTCGCCCGTGAAGTTGCCGACGACGAGGAGGGTGGTCCCCTCGTGGTGGCGGGTGAAGGCGTACACGCGCTCGTCGTCGGGCAGCAGCATGGTGAAGTCGCCGTGCACGACCGCCGGTTCGGCGTGACGCAGGGCGATGAGCCGCCGGTAGTGGTGGTAGACGGAGTCGGGATTCGCGCGGCCCGCGGCGGCGTTGACCTCGGTGTGGTCCGGGTTGACCGGGAGCCAGGGGGTGCCCGTGGTGAAGCCGGCCTGCGGGGAGGCGTCCCACTGCATGGGCGTACGGGCGTTGTCGCGGCCCATCGCGCGCAGTCCGGGCAGGACGTCCTCGGGCTCCGCCCCCGCGCGCAGCGCCTGCGCGTAGTGGTTCAGGGACTCGATGTCCCGGAAGTCCTCGATGGTGCGCAGGGGGGCGTTGGCCATGCCCAGTTCCTCCCCCTGGTAGACGTAGGGGGTGCCGCGGTGCAGGTGCAGGACCGTGGCCAGCATGGTCGCGGACCTGGTGCGGTGGCGGGGGCCGTCGTCGCCGAACCGGGAGACGACGCGGGGCTGGTCGTGGTTGTTCCAGTACAGGCTGTTCCAGCCGACGTCCGCGAGACCGGCCTGCCAGCGGCCCAGGGACGCCTTCAGGTCGGTCAGCCGCAGCGGCCGCGGATCGAACTTGTGGGCGCCGTGGTCGAGTCCGACGTGCTCGAACTGGAACACCATGTCCAGCTCGGCGCGGTCCGGGTCGGTGAACAGCCGGGCCTGCTCGACGGTCACGCCGGGCATCTCCCCGACGGTCAGCAGCCGGCCGGGGTAGCGGGCCATGACCTCCCGGTGCATCTCCCGGAGGTACTCGTGGACGCGCGGGCCGCAGACGAAGAAGGGCGACCCGTCGCCGTACGGGCCGTCACCGCGCAGCGCCCCGTCGGGCAGCGCCGGGTCCTTGGAGACGAGGTTGACGACGTCCATCCGGAAGCCGTCCACGCCCCGCTCCAGCCACCACCGCATCATCGCGTACACGGCCTCGCGCACCTCGGGGTTCTCCCAGTTGAGGTCGGGCTGCTTCGGCGAGAACAGATGGAGGAAGTACGCGTCGCTCGCGGGGTCGTGCGTCCAGGCGGAGCCGGAGAAGAACGAGCCCCAGTTGTTGGGCTCGCGGCCGTCGCGCGGCGGCCGCCACCAGTACCAGTCGCGCTTGGGGCTCTCGGGATCGCGCGACTCCTGGAACCAGGGGTGCTCGTCGGAGGTGTGGTTGACGACCAGGTCCATGATCAGCTTCATGCCGCGTCCGTGCACCGCCGCGAGCAGCCGGTCGAAGGCGGCCAGGTCGCCGAAGACGGGATCGACGTCCTGGTAGTCGCTGATGTCGTAGCCGTTGTCGTCCTGCGGCGACGGGTAGACGGGCGAGAGCCACAGCACGTCCACGCCGAGCTCCACCAGGTGGTCCAGGCGGCCGGTGATGCCGTCCAGGTCACCGATGCCGTCGCCGTCGGAGTCGGCGAAGCTGCGGGGGTAGATCTGGTAGACGACCGCGGACTTCCACCACGCGTCGTCCTTCCCTGTCACGGTGCCGGGCGTCATCGGCGGTCTCCTCCGGGCGTCGGGGGCACGGGCCATGGATTCCCTTTCCCGCGGACGGCGACTGAACCGTGCGGGCGCGTGCGGGGCCGGCCCGGGCACGCGGCCGGGGTCAGGCGGTGTGCCACGTGACGGCGTTCTCCGGCTCCTCGCGGTCGGTGCGGAACGCGTTGACCGGGTGGTCGGGGTCGGGGTACCCGAAGGAGATGCCCGCCACCACGCGCCGGTTGTCCGGGATGCCGAAGTGGGCGCGCAGGAAGCCCGAGCAGGCGGCGAGGGCGGCCTGGGGCGCCGCGGCCACGCCGAGGCTGTGGGCGGCGAGCAGGAAGGTGTCGATGTAGAGGCCGCAGTCGACGGCGCCGTAGACGCCGAGGTCGGCCTCGGTGGTGACGACCGCGACGTGCGGCGCGTCGAACAGCTCGAAGTTCCGGAGCATCTGCCGCAGGGTCCCCTCCCGGTCGTCCTTGGCGATGCCGAGGCTGCCGTAGAGCTGGAGGCCGCACGCGCGCCGCCGCTCCCGGTAGGCGCCGGTGTACCGGACGGGAAACGGGAAGTCGGGCGAGTCCGTGCTGCTTAGGACGTGTGCCGACAGCTCGGTGCGCAGCCGTTCGGTCGCGGCGCCCTCGGTGAGGTGCACCTGCCAGGGCTGGGTGTTGCACCAGGAGGGGGTGCGCTGGGCCAGGCCCAGGATCTGCTCGACGGTCGCCCGGGGGACGGGGTCGGGCAGGAACTGGCGGCAGGTGAACCGTTCGGCCAGGATCCGGCTCAGTGCCTCGTACGGGTCGGTGCTGCCGTCGCCGGTACCGGTCGGGTTCAAGGGACGCCTCCGCGCAGTGGCCTCGTTCGGGGGCCGCACCCTATCCGGGGCGGTCCCGTCGCGGAACCGCCCCGGTCGGGAGCGCGTGGTCGCCCGGGGAGCGGCGGGGGCGGTTCTCAGCTCCGGGTTCCGCTTCCGCTTCCGGTTCCGCTCTCGGTTCCGCCGAGCGCGCGCTCCACCGTCGTGTAGGTGACTCCGTGGTCCGCCAGGGCCTCGGAGACGACCCCGGGACGAGCCGTCAGGGCCAGGAGCAGGTGTTCGTCGCCGATCTCCTTCTCCCGCCGGCCGAGGCAGACGCGCAGCGACTGCTCCAGCACCTTCTTGCTCTCCCGGGTGAAGGGCCGCCGCTTCGCGCGCCGGTTCCGGGCGTCGGGGCCGGCGAGGGCGCCCGGACCGTGCGTCTCCTCGACCCGCGCGACGATCCGCGTCACGTCGATGCCGAGGTCCGCCAGCGCGTCCACGTCGACCGCGGAGAGTCCGCCCCTGCGCCGGGCCGCCGCGAGCGCGGCCTCCAGCGACGCGCGCCGCTCCGTCGTACCCAGGGCGTGCAGCACGTCGGCCGCCCTGCTGTCCTCCGCGTCGAGCAGGGCCAGCAGGAGGTGCTCCTCCGTGACCGAGGGCGCGCCCTCGCGCTCGGCCACCGCCACCGCTCCGGTCACCACCGCCCGGGCCCCCTTGGTGAACTTCTCGAACATCAGTGCCTCCCGTGCTTCTTGTGGACGGCCTGACGGCTCACGCCCAGCTCGGCCGCGATCTCCTGCCACGACCAGCCCTGGGCGCGGGCGCTGCGCACCTGAACGGCTTCCAGCTGTTCGAGGAGGCGCCGCAGCGCGGAGACGGCGCGCAGGCCGACCCGTGGATCGCGGTCGCCGGCCTGCTCGGCGAGATCGATTGCATCGGTCATGGTGTCAACGTACATTGACACCCCCCTCGCGTCAACCAAGGTTGACGCGAGAGGGGTGCGGGAGCACGTCAGCCGGTTTCGCGTACGGAGCGGGAGAGGACCAGGACCGCCGGGAGGAGCATCAGGGCGCCCACCGTGACCAGGGTGTGGACGGGGCTCAGGAAGAGCCCGGCCAGACCGCCGAGGGCGAAGCCGACGGGGACGGCCGTCAGGTTGGCCGCGCGGTAGGACGCCGTGGCGATGGCGCGGTCCTCCTGGGCGATGGCCCGGGCGCGGAAGGTCTGGACGCGGACCACCACGACCCCGGAGCAGAACTCGTCCAGGACGAAGCCGGCCAGGACCAGCACGAGACCGGCCGTGCCGCCGAGGTACGCGCCGAAGCCGACCAGGGCGTACGAGGCCACCGCGCCGCAGCCGAAGACGGATGTGCCGAGGCCGGTGCGGAGCCGGGCGGGGAGCCGCTCGGCCAGGCCCGAGCCCGCCACCGCGAACAGGACCACACAGCTCCGGATGACGCCGAAGCCCAGCGCGGTGAGCGGGGTCTGGTCCAGCAGCACGATGAGCAGCAGGGCCTCGATGACGCACTGGCCGAGGTTGTACGCGAGGGCCCAGAAGGTGAGGATCCGCAGCGCCGGGGTCGCCAGGTTGAGCCGGAGACCGTGGCGGAGGGTGGTCCGGCCGGGGGAGCGCTTCTCGGTGCTCTCGGTGCTCTCGGTCGTCTCCTCGCCCTTCCCGGAGGCCTCCGGGCCCGCCGGCACCCGGATCCGCGGGATGCGGACCAGCAGGGCGCAGGCGCACAGGGCGAGGGCCGCCGCCGTCGCGAAGGTCCACGGGACCCCCAGGAGGCCGAGGCCCACCCCGGTGACGAAGGGCGCGAGCCCGTCGGCGCCGGATTCGGCCATGCCCAGGCGGGCGTAGATCCGGGGCAGTTCCCCGTCCGGGAAGACGGCCGGCACCAGCACCTGCGTGGAGACGGAGGTCAGCACGGATCCGCAGGCCAGGGCGACGTTGGCCAGACAGAAGACGACCGTGCCCCAGGCCGGTCCGGCCGCCAGCGCGAGCGCGGACAGCAGGAAGGCGAGGACGCGGAGGAGCTCCGAGCCGAGCATGACGGACCGCTGGTCGTACCGCTCCACGAGCAGGGCCGCGGTCCTGGCCAGCAGCACCTGCGGGGCGAACCGGCAGATGCCGAGCGCTCCGACGACGAGGGAACTGGCGCCGAGCGTGGACACCGCCACGAACGGCACCGCGAACTCCACCGCGGCGATGGCGAAGAAGGAGAGGAAGTTCGCGACCGGGAGGGAGGTCCGCAGGGCGGCGGCGGGGTCGGGCCCCGGGCGTCCCGGGGCCTTTCCGCCGCCCTCGCCCGCCGCCTCCGGCACGGTCTCTTCGACGACGGCCGTCACCGGTCGGCCTCCACGAGCAGGCCGGCGTTCAGGCAGTCCAGGACCAGCCGCGAGCCGCCGTCGGCGAGCGCCCGGTCCTGTTCGCACAGGTCCAGGAACAGCTGCCGGTCCACGTCGCTGGAGGCGCTCTGGCTGCTCAGCACGTACCGGGCCGAGGAACCGGACCCGAAGGCGGCCATCACGACCGACTCCGGGCGCCGTACCCGCAGGGGACCGGAGTCCGGGGTGGCGATCAGGTAGTCCTCGCCGAGGAGGTGATCCACGACGGGGTGGCGGACGAACTCCAGCACCTCCTCGGCCGAGTCGATGATCGGCTGGCCCGGCCCGTTGAGGGAGGTGTTGATGAGGACCGGCGGCAGACCCAGTTCGGCGAGCGCGGTGAGGAGCGCGTGGATCGCCGGGTTGTACTCCGGGGCGACGGTCTGCACGCGGGCGGTGCCGTCCGCGTGGAGCGCCTCGGCCAGCAGGTCCGCGTACTCCGGCCGTACCCGGAAGTTGAAGTTCATGAAGGGGGACTCGGCCGGGCCGTGGAAGTACGTGTCCAGGTCCTCGGCGCGCACGATGGGCGCGACCGGCCGCCAGTCCTGCCGCCGTTTGAGCAGGTTGAGCTTCGCCCGGGCGTCGGCGCAGGCGACCGGGTGGCAGAGCAGGGAGCGGTTGCCGAGGGCACGCGGACCGAACTCGGCGCGGCCGGCGAACCGGGCCACCACCGCGCCGCGCGCGATGACCTCGGCGGCGGCGCGGGTGAGGTGCGGAGAGACCGCCGGGGCTCCGGGGGCGCGCGTGCCGCCCTCGTCCGTGTCCCCGGGACCGATCGGCACGGGCACGTAGCCGTACTCCCCGGCCAGGGCCGGGCCGACGCGCTCCGCCGGACGTCCGAGGAAGTCGCCGCGGATCCGCCGGGGCGGCAGGCCGGCGCCCGGTTCCTGCGCGCGGGCCCACCCGAGGAAGGCGGCGCCCACGGAGATGCCGGCGTCGTGCGGGCACGACGGCACGTACAGGTCGTTCACCTCGGGCAGCGCGGCGATCTCGCTGTTCGCGGTGAGATTGAGGAACACCCCGCCGGCGCAGGCCAGGTCCGCGATGCCCGCGAGTTCGACCGCGCGCCGCGCGTGGTGCGTGAGCAGGCGCGTGAACGCCTCCTGCACGACGGCCGCGACGTCCGCCTGGTCCACGGGATCGCCTCCGCCGCCGTCGAGCAGCTGCCACCCGTTCCTCGGCCGGGGCGGCTCCTCCTCGGTGACGACGTCCGAGACCGAAAGGCGGGGCGCCCGGGTCGGGGGCAGCCCGGCCAGGGCCATCAGCTGGCCGTGGGCGTGCTCCGTCCGGAACACGTACCGGGAGACGTTGTCGAAGAGGCTCGCCTCGCTCTGGACGAAGACGTCCGGCTGGTTGTGCGGGACGCTGTAGGCCCGGTCCAGCAGGGTGAACCCGCCGTTCCTGAAGGCGTAGAACGAGCGCATCTCGGTGAACACGGCCCGGTCGGAGGCCCCTTCGGCACCGACCGGGACGGCGTCCACGCCCGCTTCTCCGCCCCCGCCCGTGTCCGCGTAGTAGCGGCCGTGGAACGCGGCGAACGGCTCGTAGAAGTCACGGCCGTCCCAGGACGTCGTGCCCGCGCTGTCCGAGACCAGGACCGCGGCGGCCGGGAACCCCGAGGGGTAGACGGCCGAGGCGGCGTGGGCGAGGTGGTGGGACACGACGTGGTGCCGGGGGTCGAAGGGGTCGAAGGCGGCGAAGGAGGGCGAGACCAGCGGCCGCTGGAGACCCACCCCGGAGGGCCCGGCCGCCTGGAAGGAGCTGACGATGACGTCGACCTCGTCCATCGTCGTCCCGGCCAGGCGCAGGGCCTCCTGGATCGGCAACCGGTCGGAGAGGAACTCCTGCCCGTCGTACTTGCGCCGGGTCACGCGTTCCTGCTGGACGGCGGAGAGGAGCCGGCCGTCCCGAACGACCGAGCACGAGGACTCGTGCCCGCAGTGGATTCCCAGGACAGTGGTCACCTCGGTCACCTCTTGTAGTTCTCCAGAGGGGCACCCTCGGGCATGAAGCCGAAGGTCAGGATGGTGACGCGCTCGCCCTCGGCGATCGGCGTCCGGCTGTGCGCCTGCGTGCCCGCCAGGAAGACGACGACCTCGCCGGGGGACAGCTGCAGACGCTCCTCGCTGCCGTCGGGGTAGTGCATGCAGAGGGCCGAGGGCTCCTCGACGCCTTCGGGGATCTCGTGCTCCAGCATCATCAGCACGTTCAGCGAGAAGATGTCCGTGTCGATGTGCGGGATGATGCCCTGCCCCGCGTCGCGGTAGAACAGGTAGCTCGCGATGCCGGTGGCCTCGGCCCTCGGCACCACCGAGGCCACGAGCGCGGCGAGTTCGGGGCTGACGGCGACGCGGTCGGCGAGCGTGCCGCCGCAGCCGAGGTAGTGCTCGTCGAAGGGCACGGCGGTCCTGCCGACCTCGTCCTTCTCCGCCTGGAAGGCGGCCAGCAGCTCGTCCGTCAGGAACTCCGGACGGCCGCGGTACTGGATTCCGCGCGGATCCTCGACCTCGTACGGGCAGAGGATCTGCAGGGCCTCGGAGACCGCGCGCCGGCCGTTCTCGGCGCTGGCCTCCTTGGAGGGGACGAGCTGTCCGGCCGACAGGCCGAGGATCAGCTTGAGGTTCGCCTGCTCCGCCGGGGTCAGCGTGCCGTGCAGTTCGGCGAGCCGCCGCCCCATGGTGAGGGTGTTCGTCATCACACACTTCCGATCGTGCGGTAGCCGAAGGACACCAGGCGGATGGCCTCGCCCGCGACGGTGCGGGTGCGCTGGTGGGTGACGCTGTCGGCGAAGAAGACAAGGGATTCGCCCGGGGCGAGGTGGACGTGGAGGGCGTCCTGCTCCGGCGGGTAGAGGATCAGCTCCGAGTGCCTGTCCTCGGGGCTGTGCTGCAGCATGGTCAGGACGTTCAGGGAGAACTCGTCCTTGTCCACGTGCGGGTCGATGCCGAGTCCCGGCTCGTCGTAGTACAGGTAGTTGGCCTTGTGCGTCGGAAGGACCGGGCCCACCTGGGAGACCAGGAAGTCGTGGACCTTCGTCGACAGGGCGAGTTCGCGGGCGAGCGGGGCGCCGGAGGCCACGTAGTGGTCGTGGAAGCGCTCGGCCCGCTCGCGGTACCGGCGGGACTCCGCGTCCAGCGCGGCGATGTCCCCGTCGGAGAAGAACGGCCCCCGGCCCAGGAAGACCACACCGGTCTCGAACGCGGGCCGTCCGCCGCCGTGCAGCCGGGGCAGCGAGCGCTGGGCGGTGGCCAGGGCCACCGCCCGCAGCTCTTCCGGCACGGCCCGGGCGTGGCCGCTGAGGAGTCCTCCGGCGGCCATGCTCAGGAGGAACTTGAGGTTCTCCCGCTCCGCGGCGGTGAGTTCCGTTGACAGGTGCGACAGCCGGTCCACCAGCGTCGGTGCAGACATTGCGGGATCCTCCCGTTCCGTGTGTCGGGCCGAATTACTCGTTGAAGCCGAGGGTGTTCGGCAGGTTCAGGAGCTCCGTGCGGATCGACGGGGTCGCGGCCGCGGAGATCGGCTTGGCGAAGATGTAGTCCGCCTCGGCGTTGATGTCCTGCAGCTCCTTCAGGTGCAGGCTGGAGGAGGTGACGATGCTGCTGAGCACGGCCTGCTCGTCCTGGCTCAGGGTCGCCTTCAGCGCGGCCAGCTTCTCCGTGAGGGTCGGGAGCGCGGCCTCCAGGGCCGCCGCGTCGAGCTCCGCGTCCAGGGCGGGGTCGGCGAGGAACAGGTCTGCGGTCTGAACGGTCATGTCGGATCTCCTCGTTCGCGGCCGGTGGCCCGGCCGGGTTCCTTGCGGTGGTCGCGAACTATCGTTCGCGGATGACTCCATTGACTCAGTGGCCACTCGCGGATCCCTTGACGACCTCTCGACTGTCCCTCGAACCCCTCAGGGCCGAGCACGCGCCCGAGGCCTTCCCCGTGCTCGACGACGTCCGGCTGCACACCTGGACCGGCGGGAAGCCCTACACCCTGGAAGAACTGCAGGCCAGGTACGCGTTCCAGGCCGGCGGCACCTCCCCGGACGGCAGCCAGGGCTGGCTGAACTGGATGCTCCGCAGGGCCGACGACGGACGGCTCGCGGGGACGGTTCAAGCGACCTTGTACCGAACCGGGAGCGGTGAGGTGGAGGCCTCGCTCGCCTGGGTGGTAGGGGTCGAGCACCAGGGCAGGGGCTACGCGGGCGAGGCCGCGCGGGCCATGGCCGACTGGCTGCGCACCCGCGGGGCGACCTCCCTGGCGGCTTACATCCACCCCGACCACGAGGCGTCGGCGGGCGTCGCCCGCTCCCTCGGCCTGACCCCGACCGACGAGGTCGCCGACGGCGAGGTCCGCTGGAGCGACTCGGGACGCTGACCGGCGCGCTCACGGCGATCGGCCCGCACGCGCGCCGATCGCCGTACCGCCGCGGAAAGGAGCGGCGCACGTGCTGAAAGGAGTGTTCGGGAAGGCGGGTGCCTCCTCCGTGCGCCCCGCCGCCTCCAGCAGCCGGGCGGCGCCCACGCGTCGTGCGTCCGGGCCCGGTGGCCGAGTGCGGAGGCGTCCGTGACCGCGTCCGACGGTCGCGGAACGGGCCCCACCGGGACGGTCGGTCAGACCAGGGCCGCCGGCACCGCGACCGGGCCCCGGACCTGGTGGGTGTGGTGGTAGGTGACGAGCCAGGGAAGGGGTTTGGGGCCGAAGGCCGTGGACTTCTGCGGCATCAGGACGCCGTCGCCCGCCAGCCGGTGCACCTCCTCCTCCCCGGGCGGGGCCAGCAGGACCAGCGTGCCCGGGGCCGGGACCTCCCGGCCCCCGCGCGGGAGCCCGTGGACGTACGAGATCCGGGACGCGGTCAGGAGGCCGCGCCAGACGCGGTCGACGAACAGGTGGTGGAGCAGGGCGGCGTCGAGGACGGACCAGGCCGCGGGGCGGCCCCGCAGCGCGGACCGCGCGTGGTCCGCGGAGACGTCCCGGACCGACCAGCACCGCCCGCCGGAGCCGACCAGGACGAACTCGCCCGGACGCGGTTCGGGCGGCGGGCCGGGACGGGTGACCTCCTCGACGGTGGCCACGGCGGCGGCCCGCCGCGCCGCCTCCTCGGCGGCCAGGTCCGGCAGGTGGCGGTGGATGGCACGCAGTTCGAGGGGGTGGGCGGCGGTGTCCACGACGAGCGCGGGCAGCCGGTCCCAGGGGCCGGGCCGGCCGCCGAAGGCCCGGCGGTGCTCCCGTGCCGCCGCGAAGCGGTGGTGGCCGTCGGCGAGCAGGGCGCGGTGCCGGGCGAGACCGGCGGCGACGGCCTCGATCCGGTCCGGATCGGTGCAGCGCCACAGGAGGTGGCGGGTGCCGTCCGGCTGGACGAGGGCGGTGTCCGGCCGCCCGGCCGCGACCCGGTCGAGCACGGCGCCGACGCCGGTGGCGCCCCGGCAGGCGAGCAGGACCGGCTCGGGGCTGCCGCCGACGGTCCGGAGGATGTTCCGCTGGACGGCCACCTTGTGGGGGAGCACCCGCTCGTGCGGGTGGACGGAGCGTTCCGCCGCACCCAGGTCGAGCGCGCCGATCACCCCCCGCTGGAGCAGCTCGGGACCCCGGCGCTGCTCCAGGACGTAGAAAGCGGGCGTGCGGTCGCGCGTGAGGGCGCTCCCCGAGCGGCGGATCCCCAGGAAGGGGTGCAGGATCAGTCCGGCCGGTGCCCCTCGGGTGAGGAGCCCGTCCGTTCGCGGAGTCTCTGTGCTCGTACGCATCCGAGGTGCTCGCTGCTTTCTCGTCGGCCCGGATCGTCGACCTGGAACGTCGGACTGGCACGCCGACCGGGATCGTCGGCCCGGATCGGCGACCGGGATCATGGGTCGGGGTCGGGGTCGGGGTCGGGGTCGGGGTCGGGGCGGTGTCGTGGGCCGGGAGCGTCCGCCGACGGGTCCGGTGGGCGGGATCCGACCGGGGACGGCCGGAGACGCCCCGGGGCGCCCGGCGGATCGCGAGGCGGGCGCGGCCCGAGCGGGACGGGACGCCCTCCTAGCGGCTCAGCTTGACGAAGGCTTCCTCCAGCCGGGCCAGCACTCTCGCGACGTGCGGCAGGGCCGGCGGATCGGCCGCCGCCAGGGACTGCTCCTGCTCCTCGGCGGTGTCGCCGTACAGCATGCTGGTGGCCGCCTTGAAGCGGAGCGCGCCCTCGTCGTCGCCCAAGTGGTGGCCGCCCAGGACCAGGACGCCGTGGCTGTCGAAGAGGTGGCGCTGGAGGCCGGGCGAGTCGGTGACGCCGTACGAGGCCAGACGGTCGCGCATCGGCTCGAAGTCCGGGTACACGTAGAAGCCGCCGGTGGGCGGACGGCAGTCCGCGCCCGCGTCCACCATGATCCGGTGGACCGAGCGGGCCACCGCGCCGTGCAGCCGGGCGCTGGCGGAGAGCCGCCGCCTGATCTCCTCCGGCTCGGAGAACGCGTAGGCCGCCACCTCCTGCATGGGGCCGGCCAGGGTGGACCAGACCTCGCTGGCCACCGAGACCACCCCGTCGCGGACCGCCAGGCCCCAGGCGTTGTCCGGGAACCGGCAGACGCCGATGCGCCAGCCCCCGAGGGCGAGCGTCTTCGAAAGGCCGCTGGTCACGATCGTGCGGTCGGGCGCGACCTCGGCGGGGCTGAGGAAGGGGGTTGCCGGATCGTGGACGATGTCGCGGTAGATCTCGTCGGAGACGATGACGAGGTCGAGCTCCTCCGCGATCGCGCAGAGCTCGCGGACCAGCGCGGGCGGGGCGAGCGTGCCGGTGGGGTTGTCCGGCAGGGTCAGCACGACGACGCGCGGGTCGCCGCCCCCGGCGCGCGCCCGCCGGACCGTGTCGCGCAGGGCGGCCGGGTCCGGGACGCCGCCGCACTCGGCGGGGACGGGCACCTCGTACGCCGTCTTGCCGGCCAGTCTCACCTGCGGGACGTACGAGTTCCAGGCGGGCCGGGGGACGAGGACGTCGCCGGGGAGCACGTGCTGGAGGGCCATGAGCAGCGGCTTGCTGCCCGGGCCGACGACGATCTGGTCCGGCCCGGTGGGCAGGTCGCGGCGGCTGAAGTAGCCGGCCACGGCCCGGCGCACCGGCTCGCCGCCGGCCACCGGCCCGTAGGCGTTGCGGTGCGCGCCGCGGGCCAGGCGTTCGGCCAGCGGTGCGAAGGCGGGGAGCCGCGATTCGCCGAAGGCCAGGTGCAGCACCTCCTGGCCGGCCGCGCGGCGCTCCTCCACCAGCTGGTTCAGGGCGAGGTTGGGCGACGTCCGCCGGTGGGAGACCTCAGACATGGGCGAGCTCCTGGCGGAGCCAGGCGGACGCGTCGACGCGGCCCGCGGACTGCGGCGCCGCGCCGCTGATCGCGGCGGCGATGTCGGCGGGGGTGTCGTCGGCGGGCCGCAGGTCGTCCAGCCAGGCGGCGGTCTCCGAGTAGTGCGCCCGGAACGGGCGTCCGACCAGCCGCGGATCGCGGGCCTGGAGCATGCGGAGCTGGAAGAAGCGGCCCTCCGCGCCCTCGGTGACGCCGTCGACGACCACCTTGCCGGGCGTGGCCGACATGACCGGCCCCCGCACGGTCCGGGCCAGCCCCGGCAGGGTCCGGTAGGCGGACCGGAAGATCTCGTGGGCGCGGGCGAGCGGCACCTTGAAGTACTCGTACGGGCCGGTGTCCCGCTCGACGAACATGTAGTACGGCACGGCTCCCGCCGCCAGTTCGGCGCGCCACAGCGCGCTCCAGGTCTCCGCGTCGTCGTTGACGTGCGCGACCAGGGGGGCCTGGCAGTAGGCGAGGGCGCCGGTGGAGCGGATGCGGGCGACGGCCCGGCGGGCCAGGTCGGACTCCAGCTCGCGGGGGTGCGTGAAGTGCATCATCACCGCGAGGTTGCGCCCGGAGGCGACGACCTCCTCGAAGAGGCGCAGCACGTCGTCGGCGTCGGGGTCGGTGACGAACCGCTGCGGCCAGTAGGCGACCGACTTGGTGCCGATGCGGATCGTGCGGACCGTGGGCACGCCCATGATCGGTTCGAGGTGGCCGCGCAGCCGGTCGGTCGACATGATCATCGGGTCGCCGCCGGTGACGAGCACGTCGTCGATCTCGGGGTGGTGGCCCAGGTACTCCACCAGCCGGCTGGGCTCCGGCACGGCGAAGCGCAGATCGGCGTCGCCCACGAACTGGGCCCAGCGGAAGCAGTAGGTGCAGTACGAGTGGCAGGTCTGGCCCTGGCCCGGGAAGTACAGCACGGTCTCCCGGTACTTGTGCTGGACGCCGGGCACCTCCTCGCCCTCCACGGTGGGGACGTTGAGCTGCTTCTGGCCGGAGGGGTGGGGGTTGAGGCTGCCCCGGATCTGCTGGACGGCCAGGCGCAGCTCCTTCTTCGCCCCGGGGTCGTCCACGAGGGCGGCGAGCCGGCGCTCGTCCTCGGCCCGGAGCATCCCGGTCTGCGGGAAGACCATCTGGAAGACCGGATCGTTCGGGACGTCGTTCCAGTCGACGAGGTTCGCGAGGACGTATTCGTTCACGCGGAACGGGAGCACCGCGGCGAGGGATTTTATGGACCGCGTGAGGTGGTCCGGTATTCCGAACCTTTTACTCAGCTCGTCCACGTGACGGGCGCCGTAGGCCCGGAACCTTTCCGTTTCCAGGGCGGCAGGAGAAAGAGGGGGCATGCGTTTTCCTCCGGTTCAAGGAAGCTGACCCGAGCAATTTCCTTGATCGTAGGCCGACCGGCCCTGCCGGAACCAGAAAGTTCGGCGGCCGGTCGATAGTCCCTTCGTATGCCTGGATAAGCGGATTCGGTTCACGGCGGAGGAATCCGGGTCAGTCGCGGGCGGGGCTCGCGTCGGCCTCGCTGAGCGCCTGCGGCGTCACGGTCCGCAGGAACGGGACGATGATCACGAGGGTGGCGACGGTGAACACGGCGAAGGCGGCGCGGATGCCGAACCACTCGGCGAGGACGCCGACCAGACCGGCGCCGAGCGGCATCGCGCCCCAGCTGAAGAGCCGCGCCGCGGCGTTGTAGCGGCCGAACATGGCGTCGGGGACCAGCCGCTGGCTCAGAGTGCGGGAGTTGACCGTCCACAGGATGCCGCCCATGCCGCCGAGGAACGCGCCGGCCGCCACGACCCAGAGGTTCGTGGAGAGGACCGGGGTGGCGACCATGGCGGCGGTGCCGACGAGGTCGGCGAACATGGCCCAGCGGCGCCCGAGGAGGCGGTTGACCGTGGTGACGGTGAGCGCGCCGACGAGCCCGCCGGCGCCGAGTGCGCTGAGCAGGATGCCGTACTCGCGGGCGTCGAGCCCCATCAGCGAGGTGGCGACCAGGGGCATCAGGGCCAGCCAGGCGCCCCAGCAGGCGGAGAGCACGGTCAGCGCGAGGGCCATGAGGCGCAGCAGCCGCTGCTGCCACAGGAAGCGGACCCCTTCGGCGATGCGCTGGTTGACGGTGCCGGTCGGACGGGTGTCGTCCGCCTTCGGCCGGAACCGGCCCACCAGCAGGACCAGGATCAGGGTGCCGACCAGATAGCCCGCGCCGGTCCAGCCCAGCGCCACGCTCGCGCCGGCGGCCACCAGGAGCCCGCCGACGAACGGCCCGCAGAACTCGTTGCAGACGGTCTCGGCGCCGGCCACCCAGGCGTTCGCCCGTTCCTGGCCCGCGGGGGCCACCGCGGAGGGGACCAGGGTGGCGGCGGAGGTCAGCGCGACCACCTCGGCGACGCCCAGCACGAAGCCGCCGACGTACAGGGCGGGCAGGGTCACCGCGTCGCGCACGGCGAGGAACAGCAGGGACGCCACGACGAGCATGCGCGCGATGTCGGCGATCCACAGCAGCACGCGCCGGTCGAAGCGGTCCACCAGGACGCCCACGTGGAGGGCGACGAGCAGCCAGGGGAGCGTGAGGGTGAGGCCCACGCCCGCCACCTGGGCCGGCGAGTCCGTCAGCCCCGTCGCCATCAGCGGCAGGACGACCTTGGTGACCCCGTCGGCCAGGTTCGTGATCGCGGTGAAGCTCACCAGGACCGCGGTGTTGCGGGTGCTGGGGTCGCCCGGGCCCGTCCGCTTCTCCGTCGAGGTCGGGGGCCCTGCCTCGGCCGTCGGCGTCCGCCGGTCCGTCGCGTTCTCCATGACTAACCTCCTAAAGCTCTTTGGTGGTCAGTATGGCAGCGGTATCGTGGGCGTGCAGCTGATCTCGGCCACCGGCCATCGGGCCGTGCCATGGCCCCATAGCGCGCTCACATGGGAGAGCCGCGCACCCGCATCGGAAAGGCGGCGCACCCGTGCTCGACCCGTCCCCGGCCGCCGAACTGATCGAGGCCTTCACCAACACCGTCGACCTGGAGAGCGGCGACGACGACGTCGCCACCCCCGCCGAGCTGGCGCAATGGCTCGCCGGGCGGGGTCTGGCGCCGTCCCCGCCGCGGCTGACCGAAGCCGAGCACGGGGACTTCCTCGCCCTGCGGGCCGGCATCCGCGAGGCCCTCGACACCGACGACCCCGTGGCGCCCGCGCACCTCGCCCTCGCCGACGCGGTCCTGGCCGACGTGCCGCTCCTGGTCGCCTTCGCCGCCCCGGGCGCGCCGCTCGTCCCGGCCCCCGGCGGCCCGCCCGCCCGGACCGCCCTCGCCCGGATCGCGGCCGCCTGGGCGGAGATCGTGCTGAGCGGCCACGTCCACCGGCTCAAGCGGTGCGCCGAGCACACCTGCGGCTGGGTCTTCTGGGACGCCTCCAAGAACCACAGCCGCCGCTGGTGCTCGATGCGGGTGTGCGGCAACCGCACCAAGTCCCGGCGGTACGCGACCCGGCGGCGCGACCTCGCGGGCTGAGCCCCGGTCCCGCCGGCGCGCGCCCCGCCGGAAGCGTCCGAGTGCGGCGCGCACCGTGACGTCCCGTGTGCGGCGTGAGCCCCGACGCCCCGTGTGCGGCGCGCGAACCGTAACGCCCCGTGTGCGGCGCGCGAACCGTAACGCCCCGTGTGCGGCGCGCGAACCGTAACGCCCCGTACGCGGCGCGCGCACTGTAGCGCCCCGGTCGGGGAGCGCGGAAAATCGCCGCACGGACATTCCTATGGGGTCATTCGGAAATCCGATGCCCGTGACGGGCGGCGCTTTTCCCGGCCCGGGGCGATGGCCTCATCCGGCATCCTTATGGACTCCGGGCCGTGAATCATTGACCCCACCCGGCACCTCCTCCCTAGCATGGCCGCATTCCATTCGGCATTCCGAATGAATTCCACCCCAGCCATGACGAGGAATCCGCAATGACGGACAAACTTGCCATTGTCACCGGCGGGACCAGGGGAATCGGACTGGCGCTCAGCCGCCGCCTGATCCGCATGGGACACCACGTCGTCGCCTTCTACGGGTCCGACCGCGAAGCGGCCGCGAAGGCGGAGCAGGACAACGCCGGATCCCTCACCGCGATCCGGGCCGACCTCTCCGACGCCCGACAGGTGGCCGACGCCGCCGCCACGGTCCTCCGCGAGCACGGCGCCCCCGCCGTCCTCGTGAACAACGCCGGCCTCAACCGCGACCGCCCGTTCCTCGAACTCACCGACGAGGACTGGCGCAAGGTCCTCGACACCAACCTGTCCGGACCCTTCTGGCTCGTCCGGGCCCTGGCCCCCGCGATGATCGCGGCCGGCGGCGGCTCCATCGTCAACGTCGGGGCGACCACCGGCATCCGGCCCCGCGTCGACGGCGCCAACTACTGCGCCAGCAAGGCGGGGCTGCTCCAGCTCACCAAGTGCCTCGCCCTGGAACTGGCCCCGGCCGTCCGGGTCAACTGCCTCATCCCCGGCATGATCGACACCGAGGAACTGCGCACCCGCTGGCGCCTCGACGACCCGGAGCGGATGGCGCAGACCCTGGACGAGATCCCGGTCCGCCGCATCGGCACCACCGAGGACATCGCCGACGCCCTGGAGTTCATGGTCGGCCCCGCCGCCACCTACCTCAACGGCCAGAAGGTCATCGTCGACGGAGGGCAGTTCATGTGGTGACCGCGACAGCGACCGCGAAGCCGACCGCGAGCGAGACGGCCGACGCCCTCCTGCGCCGCGCCAGGACCGCCTTCGACGCCGCCCCGCCGCTCGGAGACGCCGCCTACACCCGCTACTGCCGGGAACTGGCCGCCCTGCTCCAGGAGCGCCGGCCCGACATCCGGGCCGCCAACCGGGCCGACGTCCGGCGTGCCGAGGCGCGGGGCCTGCCGCCCACGCTCGTCGACCGCCTCCGCCTCACCGACGAGCACTTCGACCGGATGGTCGAACTGACCGACGCCGTCGTACGGGAGCTGGACGCGGTCCTCGCCGACACCCGGGGCGTCCCGGCCGGCGACTGGGGCGTCCTGCGCGGCGTCCCCAAGCCGCTCGGCGTGGCCCTCATGATCTACGAGGCCCGCCCCACCGTGACCGTCGACGGCGCCCTGCTGCCCGTCGCCGTGGGCAACGCCGTCCTGCTGCGCGGCGGCAAGGAGAGCGCGGCCACCGACGCCGCGCTGGCCGCGACGGTCGAGGCCGCCCTCGTCTCCGCGGGCCTCCCCGCCGGTCTCGTCACCGTCCTGGAGGACCCCGACCGCTCGCTGATGAAGGCCGTCCTCGCCCGCCCCGACCAGGTGGACGTCCTGATCCCGCGCGGCAGCCCCTCCCTGATCGAGTACTGCCGCACGGCGAGCTCGATCCCCCTCATCGCCAGCGGCGGCGGGGTCAACCACCTCTACGTGCACCGGTCGGCCGACCTGGCGCTGGCCGCCCGCGTCACCCTGAACAGCAAGATCCCGGAGCCGGCCGGCTGCACCTCGGTCGAGATGGTCCTTGTCGACCGGGAGATCGCGCCCGACTACCTGGCCGCCGTCCTCGCCGAATGCGAGCGGCAGGACGCCCGGCTGACCATCCGCCTGGACTCCTCCATGGCCGGACCCGCCGCCCGGGACGACATGCCCTGGCGCACCGAACCGCTGGAACCGCACGACCTGGGACGGGAGTTCCTCGACCCGGTCATCGGCCTCCGGCCGGTCTCCGGCCTCGACGAGGCGGCCGAGCACATCCGGGCCTACGGCTCCCGCCACACGGAGGGCGTCCTCGCCGAGGACGCCGGGACGGCGCGGAGGTTCACCCGGCTCGTGGACGCCGCGATGATCGTCGTCAACGGATCGCTGCGCCTCCACGACGGCCCCAAGCTCGGCCTGGGCTCGGAGATCTCCATCGCCACCGGACGGCTGCACGTCCGCGGCCCGGTGACCCTCGGCGCGCTGGTGACCACCACCTGGGTCGTCGAGGCCAACGGCGAACTGCGCGACTGACCGCCCGCGCCCGCCCCCTCCTCCAGGGACGTCCGTCCGCCCCGCACCCCACCGCGTCACGGCTCGTCACCCCCCACCCCGGACGCCGCCGCCCCGCACCCCCCCACGTCCTCCGAGCTCCCCGAGCTCCCCGAGTCTTCTACGTCTTCGTGAGAGGCAGCAATGACCACCGTTCCGCACATCGACCGGACCGCCGTCGGCGACACCGTCAAGCGCGTAGTCGTCGCCGAGTCCCGGCTGTCCATCGACCCCACCACCATCTCCGACGGCGAACCGCTCGTCGGCGAACTGCTGCGCGTCAACTCGCTCGGCTTCGTCGGCATGCTGGTCCGCATCGAGGACGAGCTCGGCACCACGCTCCCCGACGACCTGTTCGTCGGCCGCAGCTTCCAGACCGTCGGCGACCTCATCGACGTCGTCCTGTCCGGCACGGAGAACGCCCGATGACCGTCGCGCTCCCGACCCGCTGGCGCAGCGCCCTGCCCCACCTCTCCGCGCCGATGCCCCCGGACCTGACCCCCGAGACGGCGGCGTCCGGCACCGGGGTCGGCGTCAACCTGCCCATGGAACTGGTCCGCCAGAGCGTCCTGGAGCGCGAGTACTGGCAGATACCCGACGAGGTCCTCGCCGCCTACCGCCAGTTCCGGCCCACCCCGCTGTGGCGGGCCACCGGCTTCGAGCGGGCCATCGGCTCCCGGGTGCCGATCTACATGAAGTACGAGGGCGGCAACATCTCCGGCAGCCACAAGCTGAACACCGCCCTCGCCCAGGCCCACTACTACAAACAGGCCGGCGTGAAGGAACTGGTCACCGGCACCGGAGCGGGCCAGTGGGGCACCGCGATGGCCGCCGCCTGCGCGCTGTTCGGACTGCGCTGCCGGGTCTTCATGGTCGACTCCAGCCTGCGCCGCAAACCGTACCGCGGGGTGCTGATGCGCATGCTCGGCGCCGAGATCCACTCCAGCCCCAGCGGTCTGACCGGGGTCGCCGACCGGCGCGGCGAGGGCATCGGCAACAGCCTCGCGCTCGCGATCGGCGAGGCCGTCGAGTACGCCTCCACCCACGAGGGCGTCGCCTTCTGCATCGGCAGCGGCGAGACCTACAGCATCCTGCACCAGTCGGTCATCGGCATCGAGGCACAGGACCAGCTCGCCGACCTGGACGGAACGGTGGACATGGTCGTCGGCGCCGTCGGCGCCGGATCCAACTTCGGCGGCATCGCCCTGCCCTTCCACGCCGAAGCGCGGGCCACCGGCACGGAGGCGCCCACGCTGGTCGCGGCCGAGTCGTCGACGGCGCCCAAACTCACCCGCGGCGTCTACGCGTACGACAAGACCGACGCCACCGGCACCGGCCCGATGGAGGCGATGTACACCATCGGCAGCGACTACCCGATCCCGGACGCCCACTCCGCCGGCCTGCGCTTCCACGGCGCCGCGAAGATCATCTCCGCGATGCGGCACACCGGCGACATCGCCGCCACCGCCGTCACCCAGCAGGAGGCGCTCGACGCCGGCCGCCTGCTGACCCGCAACGAATGCGTGCTGCCCGCCCCCGAGTCGGGCCACGCGCTCGCCGCGGCCGCCAAGCTCGCCACCTCCGGCGCGGACGGCATGCGCGCCCGGAACGGCATCCTCGTCTGCGTCAGCGGCCACGGCTACCTCGACCTCGCCGCGTACGAGCAGCTCCTCAACGACGAGCTCGGCGACGAGGCGCCCAGCGAGCAGGCCCTGCTGCGCGCCGTCTCCGGCCTCACCCCGGCCGCCCCGGACGGCGCCGCCCCCCGCCTCGCCGGGGGCCCGCTGCTCGCCGGAGGTCCGCGATGACGTCCACCACCGACACGGCGCCGACGCCGGAACGGACGCCGACGGCCCCCTCCGTCCGCGCCGAACTGCTCGACTGCGTGCAGTCCAACCTGGCCGTGCTCGCCGACCGGTTCCACGGGCCGGACACCCACCTGGCCCTCGGCGCCGTTCTCCGGTTCGCCCTCCGGCCCGGCCCGCACGGACTGCCCACCCTGGAGCCGGAGGCGGCGCACCAGCTGGCCGCCGTCGCGGACGTCGGCCTCGTCGAGCACGCGCGCCGGTACGACGTCCCGGCCGGGGAGCTCGCCGCACTGGCCGCCGCGCACGGCCCGCTGTACGTCATGGCCGACAGCCACGACATGCCCTGGCTGCCCTACCACCGGCAGCGGCACATGCAGCACAGCTACCTGGTGGCGGCCGAGGGCGACCACGCCCTGGTCGTCGACGCCTACCACAGCCACACCCCGTGGGGCCTCGCCGCACCGGGGGAGTGGACCCTGGACTGGGCCGAACTGCCCCCGTCCTCCCTGGTGGTGGTGTTCGGACCGGCCGAGGCCGGAGCACCGGAGACCGTCCCGGGCGGCGAGTACGGCGACGTCGACGGCTACACCGCCGCGTACGCCGGCCACCCCGACCGGTTCGCCGCCCTCGACCAGCTGACCACCGAGACCTGGCTGCTCGCCCGCTCCCGGCGGCTGCACGCCGCCTTCCTGGAGCACACCGGCCGGACCCCGGGCCCCGGGACCGCCGAGCACCTGCGGCGCCTCGACCGGCTCGCCGAGCAGGCGTTCCTCGCCATGCGCCGGGTGCAGCGCGGCCGACCCGAACCGGCTCGGCTGATGACCGACCTGGCCGACGCCCTGCACGCCGACCGCGCGCTCTTCGCGGCGCCCCCGGACCCGTCGCACGACACGGTGACGCGGACCGTCGCCGAGGTGCTCGGCGTCGACACCGCCGCGCTGCTCGCCGCGCCCGCCCTCACCGCCGTCCCCGGCTTCAACTCCTTCCAGGTCGTCGAGATCGTCGAGGCCCTGGAGGAGCGGCTCGGCATCGAGTTCGCCGCCGAGGACCTGCTGCCGGAGAACCTCCACCGGGTCGAGGACCTGCGACGGCTCGTCGCGAGCGCCCGCGCCCGCTGACGACCGGAGCGCCCGGCCCTCCCCGTACCCCTTCCCACCACGACAGGAGCACCACGATGGACCCCCGCTTCACCGAACTGCTCGCCCCCTTCCTCAAGTACCTCGGCGACCAGGAGCTCGTCGAAAGCTCCGACCTGCGCAAACTCGGCCTGGACTCGATGCAGTCCATCGAGCTGCTCTTCGCCATCGAGGACACCTTCGGGCTCTCGCTGCCCGACGAGGACCTCAACGACGCGACCTTCGCCACCGCCGGCGCGCTGTGGAAGGCGATCACGGCGGCCGAGGGCGCCCAGGGTCTGGCGGACGTGGCATGAGCGCCGACACGGCCCTCGCGCCCGAGGCACCCGAGGCACCCGAGGCATTCGAGACGCCCGATGCTCCCGACGCCCCGGCGGACGCGTTCACCGGACGCACCCCCGTGGAGCGCGCCCGCCACGTGGCGCGGATCGCCGCCGAGCACGCCCGCCGCCACGACCGCGACGCCGACTTCCCCGTCGAGGCGCTGGCCGCGCTGCGGGAGTCCGGACTGCTCGGCCTGACCGTCCCGGCCGACCACGGCGGACTCGGCGGCTCCCTGACCGACCTGCTCGACGTGTGCGTCGAACTCGGCCGCGCCGACATGTCCGTCGCGATGATCCTCGGCATGCACTGCCAGCAGGTCGCCGCCGTCACCGGACACGCGGGACCGCGGCTGCGCGACGCGCTGCTGCCCCGGATCGCCGCCGGCGAGCTCTACCTGGCCTCCGTCACCACCGAGGCGGGCAAGGGCGGGCACCTGCTCACCGTCGAGTCCGAGGCCCGCGGCGACGCGTCCGGCCTGGCCATCGACCGGTTCGCGCCGATCGTGACCGGCGGCGCCCACGCCGACGGCTTCCTGATCACGGTACGGGCCCCCGACGCGGCCTCCCCGACCGAGGTCTCCCTCGTCTACGCCGACCGCGACCAGCTCTCCGTCGAACCGAGCGGGGAGTGGAACCCGATGGGCATGCGGGCCAGCCACAGCGGCTCCCTCCGCCTCACCGGGCACGTCCCGGCCCACCAGGTGGTCGGCGCGCACGGCGCCTTCTCCGTCATCGCGAGCGGGGTGTTCGGACCGCTGGCCCACCTCGCGTGGTCCGCCGCCTGGCTCGGCACCGCCGCCGGCGCCCTCTCCCGGGTCGTCCACATGCTGCGGAGCCCGGCCGGACGACGCCGCTTCGACCTCGGCTCCGAGCTGCTGCTCTCCCGGCTCTCCGCCGCCCGCCAGCGGATCGACACCGTGCACGCCCTGCTCCGCCACACCGCCGGTGTCGTCGACGGCACCGCCGACCTGTCCCAGCCCAGGATCCAGCTCCTCCTCAACGCACTGAAGATCACCGCCTCGGAGCAGTGCCACGCGGCGGTGGACGACCTGGTCGTCGCCGTGGGACTGCGGGACGGCTACCTCAAGGACTCGGACACCCGGCTCGAAGCGGCCCTGCGCGACCTGCGCTCGGCCCCGCTCAACTACAGCAACGACCGCCTGCACCAGGCGGACGGCCGGCTCGCCCTGCTCGACCCGGAGGTACGCCTTGTCTGACCAGGCCGCTCTGCGGCCCGCGCCGAGGGGCGCGGCCGGATCGGCACCACCACCGCCCACCGGGACCGACCGCTCAATACCCGCCCCCATCCAGCCCGTTCCCGTGACGCCCGTACTCGCCGAGTCCGTTCCCGCCGAGCCCGTCTCCGCCCGGCCCTTTCCCACCCAGCCAGTCTCCGCCCGACCCGCCTCCGACCGGCCCGTCCCCGCTCCCGGCACCACCGCGCTCGACGCGCTGCCGCCCGGGGCGGACGGGCGCCGGATCTGGGCCGCGCTCGGCGGCTCCGGCCGGCTGGCCGCCGTCTACCGCGACGGCGACCCGGCCTCCGGCGTCGTCCCCGACGCGCTCGGCCGGCTCATGACCGACGTCGACGCCCGCTTCGGGATCGGCGCCACGCTCTCGGTGTGCGTCCAGCTAGCCACCTCCGTCCCCCTGCTCGCCCTCGGCGGCGACCCGGCCGCGCGCGCCCTGCGGGACGCCCTCGCCGGCCGCGCCGTCGTCGCGCTCGCAGCCACCGACGAGGGCTCCGGCGCCGACCTCGCGGGCCTCGGCACCACCGTGGCCGTCGAGGACGACGGAGTGACGGTGACCGGCACCAAACGCTGGATCACCGGAGCCCTGTACGCCGACCACCTGCTCGTCCTGGCCCGCCACCGCGAGGGCCGCCACTTCACCAGCTTCACCTGGGTCCTGGTCCCGGCCGACGCGCCCGGGGTGAGCGTCGAACCGGCCGACACCGCGCTCTTCGACGGCTCCGGCACCGGACACGTCCGCCTGGACGGGGTCCGGCTGCCCCGGGAGCACGTCGTCGGCCGGGTCGGACGCGGCATGACCTCCTTCGCGGCGCACATCGCGGTGGAACGCCTGACCGGCACCCTCTGGGGCGTGGCCCTGTGCGCGCGGACGCTGCGCGGGACGAAGCGGCGCCTCCAGGAACGCGCCTACGGCGACGGCACCCTGTGGCAGCTGGAGAGCGTGCGGCAGCGCTTCGCCGCCTGCCTGCTCCGTACGCACGAACTCGCCGCGCTCGCCCACCGGCTCGGCGACCGCGTCGCCGAGCGCCACGACACCGCCGCGGCGGCCCTGCTCAAGGCGAGCGCGGCGAAGACGGTCGACGCCGTCCTGGCCGAGTGCGCCCAGCTCCAGGGCGCCGAGGGCTTCACGACCTCCGGCGCCCAGTGGACCCGGGCCCAGGCGGCCCTGTGGGGCATCGGCGGCGGCACCACGGAGATCGTGCTCGCGGCCGTGGCCGGAGCCGCCGACCCCCTCCTCGCGGAGCTGCCCTCATGAACGTCATCGAGATCGTCCCCGACGTGTGGACCGCGTCGGGACGCGTCACCGCACCGCCGCGCGGCCATCCGGACGACCTCGCGGCCGCCGCCGGCATGGTGGCCTGGCGGGCGGAGGAGTTCCTCGCCGGCCGGGCCCTGCTGCGCACGCTCCTCGCGGAGGTCGCGCCCGGGGCCGAACGCCTGCGGGTGGCCCCCGGGCCCCACGGCAAGCCCCACCTGCCCGACCGGCCCGACCTCGGCATCAGCGTCGCCCACGACGAGGGACACTTCGCGACCGCCGTCGCCGTGGGCCGCGCCGTCGGCGTCGACGTCCAGCAGCCCGCCCCGCACCTCGCCCCCGGCGTCGTCCGCCGCTGCGTCCGCGCCGGGCACGAGGCCGTCAACGCCCTGCCGCCCGCCGAGCGCTCCCTGGCGTTCGCCTGGATCTGGACCGCCCAGGAGGCCTGTGTGAAGGCCGAGGGCAGCGGCCTCGCCGGCGGCCCCTGGACCGTCGACGTGGGCCTCGGCCAGAGGGAGGGCACCTGGAAGAACTTCACCTGGCGCAGTCTGCGCGACACATCGGAGACACCCCTGAGCTGCGCATGGGAGGCGGCCGGATGAACGGCGTGGCGAACGACCTCGTGAACGACGCTGAGAAAGACCTCGCGAACGATCCCGAGAACGACCTCGCGAACGACCCCGAGGAAAACCTCGCGAACGACCGCACGCACGACTCCACGCCCGACCCCGCGAACGACCCCCCGACCCGTACGGAGAACACCCCGGCGCCCGTACCGGCGGGCCCGACCACCCGGCCCGGCCCGCCGGAGCTGAGCTGCTACACCGCCGCCCTGGTCGCCTACCTGGAGCCGGAGCTGCCCGACGTCGCCGACCGGCTCGCCGAGGCCGTCCGGCTCGCGGTCCGCACCGACCACCCCAGCGGCCGCCTCGCGTTCTCCCACCACCACCGGATCGACCTCACGGCCGGCTCCGGCGGGCTGGTCCACCGGGGCGCCGCCCACTGGCCCGAGGCGCTGGCCGCCCTGCGCGCGGAGGCCGACCGGAACGGCCGCGTCCTCGCCGTCGCCAACACCCGCACCGTCCCCTGGTCCCCGGCGTACGGGACCTCCACGGCGGCCCACTGGATCCTGCTGGAGCCGGTGCCCGGCGGCCCCGGCGCCTGGCGGGTCACGGACCGGTTCGCCGCCCTCCTCCCGGAGGGCGAGCAGCACCCCCACACCGGCGTCGTCGACGACACCGCCCTGCGCTCCCTGCTCACCCCGCTGGGCACCCTGGCACCGCAGTACGCCCTGCGCGACGTCCACGCCCTCGGCGAGGCCTCGGAGACGCCCGCCCCGGACCACTACGGCTGGCTGGCACGGCACTCCGCCCCGGCCGCCACCGCCCCGCCCGGGGGCCGCTGGCTGCACGAGCCGTCGGAGACCCTCGGGTTCCTCGCCGACCGGCTGGGCGCGGACCCCGACCTGCTGGCCGCCCACGCCGACGACCTGTGGGCCGTCGCCCGTCACCAGCGCCACCGCCTGGACCTGCTGGCCCGCACCGGAGCGGTCTCCCGGACGGCCGCGGAGGCCGCCGCGGACGCCTGGGGCGAGCTGCCCCGCTCGCTCCGCTTCGCCGTCACCTCGGCCGAACGCGGCCGCCCCCGGCCCGGCGTGGTCGCGCGGGCCTTCGCCGGCCTCGTCGCCGCCACCACCCGCGTACAGAAGGAGGAACAGCGCTGATGTCCGTACGTCCCGAGGCACCGCAACCCCGGCTCCACGACTGGTTCGCCCGGTCCGCGCACCGCCACGGGGACGGCCGCACCGCCCTGGAGGTCGACGGCCACCACCTGGGCTACGCCGCCCTCTCCGCCCTCGCCGACACCGTCGCCGGGACGGTCCTCGCCCGGCACGCCGGCCGGCCGGCCCGGGTGGGACTGCTCGCCTCGCGCTCGGTCCTCGCGTACGCCGGCTACCTGGGGATCCTCCGGCTCGGCGCCACGGTGGTGCCGCTGAACCCCGCCTTCCCCCTCGCCCGCAGCGGCGACGTCGCGAAGGAGGCCGGACTCGACCTGGTGCTCGCCGACGCGTCCCTGCCCGACCTGGACGCCCTGCCCGTCCCGGTGCTCCGGCTCACCGACCGGGACCTCCTCGACCCGCCCGCCGAGCTTGCCGAGCCCGCCCCGCCGCCCGCCCCCGCCGTCTCCGGCGACGACCTCGCGTACATCCTGTTCACCTCCGGCTCCACCGGCCGCCCCAAGGGCGTCCCCGTCACCCACGACAACGTCGCCGCCTACCTCGGCCACGTCATACCCCGGTACGGGCTCGGCCCCGGCGCCCGGGTGTCGCAGACCTTCGACCTCACCTTCGACCCGTCGGTGTACGACATGTTCGCGGCCTGGGGCTCGGGCGCCACCCTGGTCGTGCCGACCCGCGACGACGTCCTCTCCCCGGTGCGCTACGTCAACGAGCGGCGGATCACCCACTGGAACTCGGTGCCCTCCGTCGCGGCCATCGCGATGCGGCTGCGCGCCCTGAAACCCGGCTCCATGCCCACCCTCCGGTGGAGCCTGTTCTGCGGCGAGGCACTGAAGACGGCGCACGCCGGGGCCTGGGCCGCCGCCGCCCCGAACAGCGTGCTGGAGAACATCTACGGCCCCACCGAGATGACCGTCACCTGGACCGAGTACCGGCTCCCGGCCGACCCCGCCGACTGGCCGGACACCGGCAACGGAACCGTGCCCATCGGCACCCCGTACCCCGGCCAGGAACACCTGGTCCTGGACGACGACGGGCGCCCCGCCGACGAGGGAGAGCTGTGCGTGCGCGGCAGCCAGCGCTTCCCCGGCTACCTCGACCCGGCGGACGACGCCGGCCGCTTCCACGCCTTCGACGGCCGGCGGGCCACCGCGTACGACGGCTCCGGGCCCCTCACCCCGGAGCACTGGTACCGCACCGGCGACCGGGTGCGGCGACAGGCCGACGGGGTGCTGGTGCACCTGGGCCGGATCGACCACCAGCTGAAGATCCACGGCTACCGGGTGGAACTGGGCGAGATCGAGCTCCTGCTGACGCGGCAGCCCGGCGTGACCGACGCCGTGGTCCTGGCCGTGCCCGGCCGCAAGGGCGAGCCCGTGCTGCGCGCGGTCTGCACCGGCGGCCCGGCGGACCCGGCCGAACTCCTCGACGCCCTGCGGGAGAAGCTGCCCGCCTACATGGTGCCGGCCACCGTCGGGTTCACCGAGGCCCTGCCGCTGAACGCCAACGGAAAGGTCGACCGGGCCGCCCTGGTCGCCTCCCTGTCCCGACCGGAAGCGGCCTGAGAGGCGAACCATGACCATCGACACCACCCTTCCCGGCGCGCCCCTGCTCGACCAGGGGGCCTTCCGCCGCACCATGGGGCGCTTCCCGAGCTTCGTCACGGTGATCACCACCGGGACGGCCGGCGGCCCCGCCGGATGCACGGCCACCGCCGTGCTCTCGCTCTCGCTCTCGCCGGCGAGCGTCCTCGTCTCGCTGCGCAGCGAGAGCCGCACCCTCCGGGAGATCCGCGCCTCCGGCGCCTTCGCGGTCAACGCCCTGGCCTGGGAACAGCGCGCGCTCGCCCAGCGGTTCGCCACCGGTGACCCGGAACGCCGGTTCGACGGCGTCTCCCACTCCTGGACGGACGGCGTCCCGGTACTGGACGACTGCTCGGCCACCGTGGTGTGCCGGCTCCGCGACACCGTCGAGGCCCTGGACCACACCCTGCTCATCGGCACCGCCGAACGGGCCGAGCACGCCCCGGACGCCCCCATGGTGCTCCTCGACGGACAGGCGCACCGGCTCGCACCGGCGGACTTCCCCGCGCTCTGACCTCTCCGCGGCCTCTTCGCCGCCGCCTTCCTTCCCCCTCACACTCCACCCTCCTCCCCTCCGACTCTTCGACAGACCCAGGAGACCCCTCCCGTGACACCGTCCACCCAGACCGCCGCAGGTCCCCTCGACACCCGTCACGAACTGCTGCACTCCTTCCTCCTGTCCACCGCGCCCGCCGCCCCGGACAGCCCGGCCGTCGTCGAGTTCGTCGCGAACGGCTCCGTGCGGACCACCCGTTACGGCGAACTGGCCGACCTCGTCCGGACGTACGCAGCCGACCTCGACGCGCTCGGTCTCGACATCGGGGACAGGGTGATCCTGGAGTCCGACACCTCGGCCCACTCGATCGCGCTGCTCCTCGCCTGCTCGACGGCGGGCCTGCCGTTCGTCCCGGTCAGTCCGGAGACCCCCGACCAGCGGCTGCGGACGATCATGGAGACCACCGGCGCCGCCCTGCACCTCCAGACCGAGGAGGGCAAACGGGAGGACGTGCCGGGGACGGCGGGAACGGCCCGGTTCGGCTCCGGCCGGCTGCGCCTGGAGCGGCCCCCGCACCCGCGGACCCGCCGCAGGTCCGAGCTGTGCCCGACCGACACCGCCTACATGATCTTCACCTCCGGCAGCACCGGACGCCCCAAGGGCGTCGTGATGAGCCACCGGGCGGTCACCTCCTTCTACCGCGGCATGCTGGACCAGGGCATCGTGGGCCCGGGGGACCGGGTCGCGACCACCTCGCCCCTCCAGTTCGACTTCTCGCTCCTCGACATCGGCCTCGCCCTGGGCAGCGGCGCCGCGGTGGTGCCGGTGCCGCGCGGTCTGCTGCGCTGGCCCAGCCGTTTCCTGCGGGTCCTCGCCGACACCGGCGCCACCCAGGTCAACGGCGTGCCGTCGATCTGGCGGCAGAGCCTGCGCCACCTGCCCGACCGGCTGGCCGAGCTCACCGGGGTGCGCGGCGTGCTCTTCTGCGGCGAGGACTTCCCGCTGCCCGAACTCCGCGCGCTCCAGGGGCTGCTGCCGCAGGCCCGGCTGATCAACTGCTACGGCGCGACCGAGTCGATGGCCTGCTCCTTCACCGACGTCCCCCGCCCGATCCCCGCCGACCTGGAGAAGCTGTCCATCGGGTACGCCCACCGGGGCGCCGAGATGCTCCTGGCCGACGAGACCGGCCGGCTGATCGAGGAGGCCGGCGTCCCGGGCGAGATCCACCTGCGCACCCCGGCCCTGTTCACCGGCTACTGGGACGACCCCGTGGCGTCGGCCGCCGCGCGGGTGCCCGACCCGGCCGAGCCGCGCTCGGGCCAACTGGTGCTGCGGACGGGCGACCTGGCGTACCGGGGGCCGCACGGCGAGTTCTACTTCTGCGGACGGGCCGACTCCCAGGTGCAGATCCGGGGCAACCGCGTGGAACTCGGCGAGATCGAGCGCCGGCTGCGCGAACACCCCGAGGTCGCCGAGGCCGTGGTCCTCCTGGTCGAACGGGAGGGGGACGAGCCCCGGCTCGCGGCCTGCGTGGTGGCGCGGGACGGCGCGGACCCCCTCGACGACGGCCGGCTGACCGACTTCTGTGCCGCGTCGCTCCAGCACTACATGGTCCCCGACACGGTCCACGTCCTCGCCGCGATGCCGGTCTCGACGAACGGCAAGGCGGACCGCAGGGCGCTGGCGACGCTGCTCGCCGGGACCTGCTGAGCCGGCGGGGGAGGGGGACACGGTGAACCGGACCGAACGGTGGCCGAAAACAGCGCCCGCGGACCACGTATACCTCAGTTATGCGTATCTCAACGCACGCGACTACGACGCCCTCGCTTCGCTCCTCGACGCCGACGTCGTCTTCCGGGGACCGGACGGCGCGGCGGCATCGGGGCGGGAGGAGGTGATAGCGGCGGAAAAGCGCAGACGGTTCGTCTATACGCTCGACGAGATCTGGAGCGCGGCGGGAAGAATGGTGGTCACGGGCATTCTTCGTCAACCGGAACCAGGATGTCCGGAAGTGGATTTCGCGGCCATCTTCGTCATGTCGGAATGTGGCCTGATCGTTTCCCGGCAGACGTATGTTTCGCGGATCATCCCTGATGAGGCCGATACCGGGACGGGAACTGGCCGAATCGTATCCATGGAGTCATAGGCCCTCACCGGACTGCCGGGGGCATGTTAGTTTGGCAAGCCCGCGAAAGGGAGCCGCACCGATATGCCGACGATGGCCGACGAACCCATTTACCGCGTCCTCGGGCCGCTACAGGTAACGGGAGCGTCGGGTGAGGCCTGTCGCATTCCCCGGGGACGCCAGCAAGTCGTGCTCGGCGCGCTTCTTCTGGAAGTTAACCGGGTGCTCAGTACGGAAAGTCTCATCGACGCCATCTGGGGCGAGGCGCCGCCGGTGACCGCCCGCACCCAGGTGCAGATGTGCGTGTCCGCGCTGCGCGCCAACCTCTCGGTGATCGGGGAGGGCGCCCGGCTGCTCACCCGGGAACCGGGATACGTCCTGGAGGCGACCGGGGACCTGCTGGACGCGGCGCTCTTCTCCCGGTACCGCAGGGAGGCGCACGAAGCGGCGGAGGCCGGCCGGTTGGAGGAGGCCGCCGCGCTCACCCGGCGGGCGGCCGACCTGTGGCGCGGCCCCGCGCTCAGCGGGTGCCGCAGCGAACGGCTCCAGTCCATGGCGGCCCGGCTCGACGAGTACCGGCTGATCAACCTGGAGACCTACGCCGACCTGGAACTGCGGCTCGGCCGGCACGCCCGCCTCATCCCCGAACTCTCCGCCCTGGTGGCCGCGTACCCGCTGCGCGAACCGCTGCGCGGCCGGCTGATGCTGGCCCTGTACCGCTCGGGCCGGCAGGCCGAGGCGCTCGAGGCCTTCCGGGAGGGGCGGACCATCCTCGTCGAGCAGCTGGGCATCGAACCGGGCGACGAGCTGCGGGAGCTGGAGTCCGCGATCCTGGCCGCCGACCCGGAACTGCGCCCGCCCCACCCCCGGCCGGCCGCCGACCGCCCCGCGCCGACCTCCCCGCACCGCGCCGGGGCACCCTCCGAGGCCCTGGACCCTCCCGGCAGAATCGTTCCTTTCCAGTTACCGGCCGACAACGCCGACTTCACCGGCCGCACCCAGATCGTGCAGGCCGCCGAGGAACTGCTCCTCGCGGGCGGCGACGGACGGCCGACCCCGATCGCGGTCCTCGCCGGACCGTCCGGCGTCGGCAAGAGCACCATCGCCGTCCACCTCGGACACCGCCTGGCCCGCGCCTTCCCCGACGGACAGCTCTACTGCGACCTCGCCGACGCCGACCCCTCGGCGGCCACCGCCCTCGACGCCCTGGGCCGGTTCCTGCGCGCGCTCGGCATACCCGGCGCGCAGATCCCCGGCCCGATCGAGGAACGCGCCGAGATGTACCGCGGCCTGCTGGCCGACAAACGGATGCTGATCGTGCTCGACAACGCCTCCGGCCCCCAGCAGGTCCGCCCCCTCCTGCCCGGCAACGGCACCTCCTCCGTCATCGTCACCGGACAGGCCGGCATCACCGGACTGCCCGGCGCCCGGTTCCTGCACGTGGACGTGTGCAGCCCCGAGGAGTCGATCGACATGCTGGCCGCGGTCATCGGCGCGGAACGCGTCGCGGCGGAGCCCGAGGTGGCCGCGGACCTGGTACGGCTGGTGGGACGGCTGCCGCTGGCCCTGCGGATCATCGCCGCCCGCCTGGCCGCCCGCCCCAACTGGTCCCTCGCGTGGATGCGCGACCGGCTCTCCGACGAGAGGCACCGGCTGGACGAACTGTCCCACGGCGAACTGGCCATCCGCTCCAGCCTCGCGCTCACCTACGACGGGCTGACCGAGGAGGGCCGCCGGCTGCTGCGGCTGCTCGGCCTCCAGGACGGCGGCTCCGTGCCCACCTGGGTGGCGGCCGCCCTCCTGGACGCCGACCTGTTCCGCGCCGGGGACCTGCTGGAATCGCTGGTGGACGCCCAGATGCTGGAGGTCGACGGCACCGCGTCCCCCACCGAGCCCCACTACAGGCTGCACGCCCTGGTCCGCCTGTTCGCCCGCGAGGAGCTGGAACGGCACGCCGACCGGGACCGGGCCGACCTCGCCCTCACCCGGCTCGTCGGCGGCTGGCTCGCCCTGGCCGACGAGGCCCACCGGCGCCTGTACGGAGGGGACTTCACCATCCTGCACGGGGACGCCCCGCGCTGGCACCTGCCCGAGGCGCGGACGGACCGGCTCCTGCGGGAGCCGCTGTCCTGGCTGGAGACCGAACGGGCCAACCTCTGCCACGTCGTGGACCTGGCGGCGGCGACCGGACAGGCGGAGGCGTGCTGGGACCTGGCCGTCACCCTGGTCACGATGTTCGAGTCACGCTGCTACTTCGACGACTGGCAGCGCACGCACGAGAAGGCCCTCGAAGCGACCACGAGGGCGGGCCTGATCCGGGGCCGGGCGGCCGTCATGTGCTCGCTGGGCTCGCTCCACCTCACCCGCTCCCGGCCGACCCGGGCGCGCGCGGCCCTCGAACCGGCCCGGGAGGCGTTCTCGGAGCTGGGCGACGTCCGGGGCCTCGCGCTGGTCCGGCGCAACCTGGCCATGCTGGCGCAGCGCCAGGGGGACCAGCGGGCGGCCCTGGCGCTGCACCGGCAGGCGGTGGCGGACTTCCAGGCGGTCGACGACCACGTCGGCCAGACCAACACCCTCGCCCACCTCGCCCGCCTCGCCCTCGACCAGGACCGCCTGGACGACGCGGAGCAACTGCTCGACGGGGCGCTGGACATCTGCCGGCGGGCCGGCAACGAGCGGATGGAGGCGCAGGTGCGGTTCGTGATGAGCGACCTCATGCAGCGCCGCGCGTGCTACCCGGAGGCCGAACGGCTGCTGCGCAACGTCCTGGACCTGGTGCGCTCACGCGGGGACATCGCGGGCGAGTCCCGCATCCTGCACCGGCTGGGATCGGTCAACGCCCGGCTGGGACGGTTCACCACGGCGCAGCGCCTGCTGCGCGAGGTGGCGTCCATCCGCGAGCGGACGATGGACCTGGTCGGCGCGGCCGAGGTCCGCCTCGAACTGGCCCAGCTGGAAGCCGACCAGAGCGGACCGCCGGCCCACGCCGGGCCCGGACGCGAGGACTCGGACGCCGTGCGTCACTGACCCCCGCCGCCGGGCCACGGGGTGTCACCGGCCGGGGCGGGCGAGGGGGTGGGCTGGGGCCACGGGGTGTCACCGGCGACGGTCCGCACCTGCTCGGCCGCGGCGGCCCCGCCGGTGGACGGTGCGCCGAGGGCCGTGACCGTGGCGGTGACCGTGGCGGTGATCAGGAGGGCGGTGTGGAGGACCGCGAGGCGGATGCGCACTGGAATCTCCCCGTGTGTGGTGGTGGACGGGCCGGGGTGCCGGCTGTTCAGAAAGGTACGGACCGCCGCCACTCATCGGCTATCGGTCCGGCCCCGCACCGCTCCCCGTCGCGGCGGAGAGACCAGTACCGGATCAGTAGGGCACCGATAGGGCGTCTGCGAAGCATGGGGATCCGCACAGCAGTCCTGTTCTGTACAGAGAGGATTCGGACTGTGGACACTCCTCAACTCCACGCCTTCGTGGCCGTGGTGGACATCGGAAGCTTCACCAGGGCGGCCGCCCGGCTGAACCTGTCGCAGCCGACGGTCACCACGCGTGTGAAGTCCCTGGAGCAGGGACTCGGGGTCACCCTCCTCGAGCGCCTGCCGAGCGGGGTGAGACCCACCGCCGCCGGCCGTCAGCTCCTGCCCTACGCACGGGAGATCATCTCGCTCACGGGCCGCGCCCGGCAGGCCATCGTCGCCGGGGGCCAGCCGCACGGCCGGGTCGACGTCGGAACGGTGGAGAGCCTGACCAGCTACCGCCTGCTGCCGATGGTCGAGTACCTCTACCGCCGCTATCCCAACGTCCAGGTCGCCCTGCACGCCGGCGCCGGCCCGGACGCCGTCGCGGCCGTCCGCGAGGGGCGCCTGGACTGCGCCTTCGTCGTCGGCTCACCGGAGGAGCACGAGGGCCTGGAGACCCAGGTCCTGTGCCCCGAGCCCATGGTGCTCGTGAGCAGTCCCGGCCACCCGGTGACCGGTCGCGGCCCGGTCGGCGGGGACGTGCTGCGGACCACGCCGATCATCCGGGCCGACACCCGGGCCGGCTACCAGCTCCAGTTCGAGCAGGCGCTCGGCCTGCTCGACGGACCGGACCGCCCCCGCGTCTTCGACCTGGACTCGATCGACGCTGCCAAGCGCAGCGTGGCCCTGGGCATCGGCCTGGCGTTCATCCCCCTCGTCTCGGTCGAACGGGAGCTCGCCGACGGCACCCTGGCCGTCGTCGACTGGGTGCCGCCGTTCGAGACGTGCACCCAGGTCGTACGGCGACGGACCCGGACCCCCAACAGCGCCCTCGACGCCCTGGTGGCCACCGCCCTGGACGTCGCCGCGGAACACCTCGACGACGACCGCGTCCTCGCCGCGGGCTGACCGACCGGCCCCGCACCACGACCCGGAAGCGGCACCCGGACCCAGGAAACAGCAGCACCCGGCCCCCGGAACCGGAAGCGGAACCACCGCTCCCTCTCCCGTACCAAGAAAGGCCCCGCCCCATGACCGTCTCCGCCACGGAGCAGTCCCTCCCCGACCCCGCCGGCTCCGCCTCCACCACCGACCGGGTCCACGCCGCCGTCACCCGGCGCCTCGGCGAGCAGCCACTGACACCCGACACCGAACTCACCGCGCTCGGCGTCGACTCCCTCATGCTGCTGCGCATCCTCGGCGACCTCGCCGCCGACCCCACGCAGGAGATCGACCCCTACCTGCTCGCCGACGTCGTCACGGTCGCGGACCTCGTGGCCTTCGTCGACTCCTGGAACTGAGGGGAGCGGGACATGAGCGGCATCCCCGTCACGGCCTCCCAGCGCAGCCTGCTGTTCATCCAGGAGGCCATGGAGCGCAAGGACCTCTACAACATCAGCTTCCGCATCGCCTTCGACGGCGAGGCGGACCCCGACGCACTGCGCTCCGCCCTGCGCCGGCTCCTCGACCTCCAGCCGACCCTGCGCACCGAGTTCGCCCTCGACGGCGGCGAGGCGAGGGCCCGCATCACCCCGACCGGCGCCGTCCCCCTCGAAGTGGCCGGCAGCACGGCCGAGGGCGACGACTGGCAGCGGCACCTGGACGAGGAGAGCGCCGCCTTCGCCCGCCTCGCCGTGGACCTGCGGACGGCACCGCTGTGCCGTTTCAAGCTGCTCACCGCACCGGGCCGCAGCGCCCTGCTGTGCAACGTCCACCACTCCGTCAGCGACGGCGTCTCCATGACCGCCCTGCTCGACGAACTGACCGAGGGCTACCGGCTCGCCGTCGAGGCGCCCGGCCCGGCCGCCCCCGCCGGCCCGACCGCCGCGGAGCGCGAACGGCACCTCGCCGCCGAACTCGCCGCGCAGGTAAGGGCGACGGAGGCCGCCGTCGAGGCCGGCGAGGTCAAGCGGCTCGCCGCCGAACTGGAGGGCGTCCCGCCGACCACCCTCTACGCGACGCCCACCCGCCCCGCGAACACGTCCTTCGCCGGAGCGGACCTGAACCTGCTGCTCGGCGCCGACGAGCGCGAGCTCGTCGAGCGCACCGCCCGCACGCTGTCCACCACCCCCTTCGCCGTGCTGCTCGCCTGCTACGCGGCCCTGCTCGGCGAGTACTCCGGCCAGGACCGGGTGGTCGTGGGCAGCCCGTTCTCCACCCGCCGCACCATCGCCTCGCACGACCTCGCCGGGTTCTTCGTCAACACCCTGCCGCTGGTCCTGCCGGCCGGCGACGTGCCGTTCGACGCGCACGTCGCGGCCGTGACCGAGGTGGTGCGCGAGGCGAAGCGCTACCAGGCGGTGCCCTTCGACGCGCTGGTGGCCGAGGTCGCGCCCGAACGCACCACCAACCGCAACCCGCTGTTCCAGTCGATGTTCGCCATGCAGGACGAGCTGCGCACCCGGCTGGAGTTCGCCGGCGGACTGCGCGGCACGCTCCGCTTCGTCTCGCAGGAGGCGGCCCGCTTCGACCTCTGGCTGGGCGCCACCCCGGTCGAGGACGGGCTCCTGATCGAGGTCGAGTACGACGAGGACCTCTTCCCCGCCCCGTACGCCGAGCGGTTCCTCGACGAGTACCGGCAGGTGCTGCTCGGGGCGGCCGCCGACCCGAGCACCCCGCTGCACCGTCTGACGGCCGGCCTGGAGACCCGTACCGTCCCCGGCTTCCGGCGCGCGGCCGAGGCCGTCACCGACAGTCCGGGCGGACTGGTCGGCCTGGTCCGGGAGGCCGCGCACCGGCACCCCGAACGGCTCGCCGTCACCGACCCGCGCGGCCCCGGCCTCACCTACGCGGAGCTGCTGCGGCGCACGGCCCGCGCCGCCGCCGCCCTGCACGCCCGCGGGGTACGGCGCGGGGACGTCGTCGCCGTCGTCCCGGAGAGCCTCGCGGACACCGTCGTGGCCATGCTGGCGGTCCTCTGGTGCGGCGCCGCCTACCTGCCCGTCGACACCACCCTGCCCGAGGACCGGCTGAGCTACATGATCGGCCACTCCGGCTGCTCGCTGGTCATCGGCTCCCGGCGCGTGACGCCCGACGAGCCGGAGCGCACCACCGTCGCCGCCCTCCAGGAGGCGGGCTCCGCCGACGCCGCGCCGGAGCCCCCGGACGGCACCGCCCCCGTCTACGTCATGTTCACCTCCGGCTCCACGGGCCGCCCCAAGGGCGTCCTCATGGGCCAGCCCGCCCTGGTCAACCTCCTGCACTGGCAGATCGACACCCTGCAGATGGGCCCCCTCACCCGCTTCCTGCAGTTCGCGCCGCTCGGGTTCGACGTCTCCTACCAGGAGATCTTCCCGACCCTCGCGGCCGGCGGCACGGTCCAGGGCCTCGGCGACATCGACCGGCGCGACCTCGCGCGGGTCGCCGCCCTGGTCGAGGAGGAGCGCCTCACCCACGTCTACCTGCCGGTCGCCGTCCTCGGCGCGTTCGCCGACGCCGTCCACGACGGCGGCCACCCGCTCACGGACGTGCGGCACCTCTGCGTCTCCGGCGAGCAGCTCCACCTGGACAGCCGCTCCCGGCGGCTCCTGGACCGCCACGGGGACCTCACCCTGGTCAACCTGTACGGGCCCACCGAGACGCACGCCGTCACCGGCCACGTCCTGACCGGCGGACCCGGCCACGACCGGCCCTCCCACGTGCCGATCGGACACACCCTGCCCGGCGTCGACACCCACCTCCTCGACCCGCACGGCAGGCCCGTGCCGCCCGGCGCGGTCGGCGAGCTGTACTTCGGCGGCGTCTGCCCGGCCGAGGGCTACCTCAACGACCCCGAACGGACCGGGACGGCGTTCCTGCCCGCCCCGGACGGCACGGGCCGCGTCTACCGCACCGGCGACCTGGCGATCCTCTCCGAGGACGGCACCCTGGCCTTCCTCGGCCGCCGGGACTCCCAGGTCAAACTCCGCGGCCACCGCGTCGAACTGGGCGAACTGGAGCTCGCCGCCGAGAAGCTGCCGGCCCTCCGCGCCGCCGCGGCCGCGGTGCACGGCACCGGCGAACGGGCCGCCCTGTGCCTGTTCGCCCTCCCCGCGCCCGGCGCGGCCGTGGACGCGCGGGAGCTGCGCGACGCCCTCCGGGCCGAACTGCCGCCGTACATGATCCCGCGTCACGTCCTGACCATCGACGCCATGCCGCTCACCGACAACGGCAAGATCGACCGCAAGGCGCTGCTGCGCCGCTTCGACCGCGGCGAGTTCACCGAGGCCACCGCCGCGAAGCCGGCCGGGACCTGGACGCCGAGCCCGGCCGAGGCCCTGGTCCGGGACGTCTGGACCCAGCTGCTCGGCAGCGAGCCGACCGGCGCCGACGAGTCCTTCTTCCTCCTCGGCGGCAACTCCTTCGACGTCCTGCGGCTGCTGAACACCGTCGCGGAACGCACCGGAGTGCGCGTGCCGGTGGTCGAGTTCTTCCGGACCCCCACCATCCGGGCGCTTGCCGACCACCTCACCACCGACCGCGGAGCGACCACATGACCACCACCCTGCCGTCCACGGCCTCCCCGTCCACCGCCTCCCCGCTCCCCGCCGGCCACACCGTCCTCGACCTGATCGAGGGCCACGTCCGCCGGGCACCGGACCGCACGGCCGTGCTGTGCGGCCCGGACCGGATCTCGTACCGCCGGCTGTGGGACGCGGCGCACGAGGTCGCCGAACGCCTCCTCGCGCACGGCTGCTCCCGGGGGGAGACGGTCGCCCTCGTGGGCCCCGGGAACACCGCGTTCATGGCGGCCGCCCTGGGCGCCTGGCTGGCCGGCGCCGCCTGGGTGCCGATCGACCCGCGCCTGCCCGAGGAGCGCGTGCGGTACGTCCTCGACGACACCGGCGCCCGGATCGTCCTCGCCACCGCCGGGAGCGGCACCGGACCCGACACCGGTCTGCGCACCGAACGGGTCGTCCTCGACGGGACGGACACCGCCGAGGACGCGGATCCGGACGCGCTCGCCGCCAGGGAGGAGCGGATCCGCCCGCACCGGGCGACCGCCGGCGACCGCGCCTACCTCATCTACACCTCCGGTTCCACCGGACGCCCCAAGGGCGTCGCGGTCGGCCACCACGCGCTCGCCGTGCACCTCCTCGGCGCCCTGGAGGCGTACGGCCTCACCCCCGAGGACGTCCTGCTGTCCTTCGCGTCCCCCAGCTTCGACGCGGCGGTCGAGGAGATGTGGGCCCCGATGGCCGGCGGCGGGACGGTCCTGCTGCGCGGCGCCGCCCTGTGGACCGGACGCCAGCTCTTCGAGCGGGTCCGCGCCCACCGCGTCACGTACATCTCCTGCACCACCGCCTACTTCGAGGCCTTCTTCGGCGAGGAGCTGTCGGAGGACGACATCGCCTCCCTCGCCACCCTGCGCGGCGTCGTCTTCGGCGGCGAGGCGGTCAACCCGGCGGTGGTCCGCCACTGGTCCAACGGACCGCTCGGATCGATCCCCGTCTGCAACACCTACGGCCCCACCGAGACCGTCGTCACCGCCACCCTGTACTGGATCGGCGAGGGCTGGCAGGGCGACCGGGTCCCGATCGGACACTGCCTGCCCGGCCACCTCTCCGTCGTCCTGGACGCGGCGGGCGAGGAGGTCGGCGACGGCGGCACGGGCGAACTCCACCTGGGCGGCCCGTGCGTGGCCGAGGGCTACCTCGGCCGGCCCGACCTGACCGACCAGCGGTTCGTCACCCTGCCCGGCCGCGACGGCACGTACTACCGGACCGGCGACCTGGTCGCCGTCCGGGGCCCGGAGCTCCTCTTCCTCGGCCGCGCCGACCGGCAGGTCAAGATCCGCGGCTTCCGCATCGAACTGGAGGAGATCGAGGCGGCGCTCCAGGCCGCCGACGGCGTCCGCACCGCCGTCGTCGGCGTCGAACAGCGGGCCGACGGAGGCGACCGGCTCGTCGCGGACGTGGTCCCGGCCGACCCGGCGGACCGCGAGGACCCGGTCGTCTTCCGCTCCGCGCTGCGCGGAACCCTGATGCGGACCCTGCCGGACTACATGGTGCCCTCCGAGTTCAGGCTCCACGCCGACCTCCCGCTGGGCGTCACCGGCAAGGTCGACCGGGCCAGGGTGCGGGCCGGGGCGGGCGACACCCCGTGACACCGGCCCCCGCCGGGCCCCCGCCCTCCGTCGAGGTGGGGCCCGGCGTGTGGGTCGCCCTGGCCCGCGCCCACCGGGACGCCGCCCCGGCCCGGTGGGCGACCGCCGCCGACCACGACGACGCCCGGCGGCTGCCGCCCCGGCGGCGGACGGACCGGCTGCGGGCGCGCGGTCTGCTGCGCGCCCTCCTTCGGGACCGCTTCCCCGCCGCGGCCGGCGCCGCCATCGGCTACACGCCGTCCGGCCGCCCGACCCTCCTCGGCCACCCCGGCCTGGGCATCAGCGTCAGCCACGTGGCCGAGGCCTGCGCCGTCGGCGTCGCACACGGCCGCGCCGTCGGCGTCGACGTCCAGTCCCCGCCCCCGGACGTGACCGACCCGGTGATCCACTGGTGCGCCCCCGCCCACCACGAGGCGCTCACCGCACTGCCCCCGGCAGACCGGGCCCGCGAGTTCACCTGGATGTGGACCGTGAAGGAGGCCTGCGGCAAAGCCCTCGGAACCGGTCTCGCGGGCCCCGCCCTCACCCTCGACGTCCCCCCGGGCGCCCGCGCCGGAACCTGGGGCGCGTACCGCTGGGTGAGCCTGCGACAGCAGTCACCGATACCCCTGAGCTGCGCCTTCAGCAGCACGGAGAGAGGAACACCCCCGTGACCGAGCAGCACTGGCTGCACCCGCTCCGGACCGCCGACCAGGACCGGGGGACACCGCTCGCCCGGCTCGTGTGCCTGCCGCACGCCGGCGGCTCGCCGTCCTTCTTCCGCGACTGGCCCCGGCACCTGGACCCCGCCGTCGAGGCCCACGCGATCTGCTACCCCGCCCGCCACCACCGCTTCACGGACCCCGCCGTCACCGCCATGCCGGACATGGCCCGGCAGGTGGCCGAGGCCCTCGCCCCCCTCGCGGACCGGCCCCTGTGGCTCTTCGGACACAGCATGGGCGCCGCCGTCGCCTACGAGACGGCCCGCGTCCTGACCGACGCGCACGGGGTACGGCCGGCCGGGCTCGTCGTCAGCGGCTTCCCGCCGCCGCACCGCCTCCCGCCCGCCGGCACGATCCACCTCCGGGGCGACGACGCGATCGTCGCCGACGTCCTGGACATGGGCGCGGCCGACAGCGCGCTCCTCGCCGAACCGGAACTGCGGGAACTCCTCCTGCCGGCCCTCCGCGCCGACTACACCCTCATCGAGACCTACCGGCCGGCCCCGGCCGAACCCCTCGACGTGCCGCTCGTCGTGGCCTACGGCACCGACGACGAGGACGCGGCGGGCCCGGCCGCCGAATGGGCCCGCCACTCGTCGCGGAGCACCGAGGAACTGGCCCTGCCCGGCGGGCACTTCTACCTCCAGGACCGGGCCCCGGAACTCCTCGCCCGCCTCTCGGAGCGCATCCTGACCGCGTCAGCCGCCCAGGGCAGGGGCTGAGCGGCGTGACGGGAACAGCAGGGGCCACGAGGACCACGAGGACGACGAGTGCGGCGGAGGACCGGACCCGGAACGGGCCGTGGCTGCTGTCCGGCCCGCACCGGCCCGGCGCACCACGCCTGTACTGCTTCCCGCACGCCGGCGGGAACCCGGTCGAGTACCTCCGCTGGGCCGAACTGCTGCCGGCCGTCGAGATCCACGTGCTCCACCTGCCCGGACGCGGCGCCCGCCACGACGAGCCGGACCCCGGCTCCGTCGGGGACCTGGTCGCCGCCCTGACCGACGGGCTGCTCGCCGACACCGGGTTCGGCGACCCGCGACCGTACGCCTTCTTCGGCCACAGCTTCGGCGCCCTGATCGCCTACGAGACGACCAGGGCGCTCCGGGACGGGGGCCGGAGGCTCCCGGCGGAGCTCGTCGTGTCCGCCTTCCCGGCACCCCACACGCCGCTCCCCGCCCCCGACCCGGCCGGGCTCTCCGACGCCGAACTGCTGCACGCGGTGGCCGACCGGCACGGCGGGATCCCGCCGGAGGTCCTCGACTCCCGGCTGCTGCACGTCCTGGTCGCCCGCCCGCTCCGCGCCGACCTGCGCCTGGTCGCCGCGTACCGGCACCGCCCGGACGTCCCCCTGCCGGTCCCGCTGACCGTCCTCGGCGGCACCGACGACCGGGTGACGGAACAGGCCCTGGACGCCTGGCGGGAACACACCGCGGAATCCGTCACCGTCCACCTGTCACCCGGCGGCCACTTCTACCTGCGGGACCACGAGGAGCGCTTCCTGGACCGCCTCCTCGACCTCCTGACCCCGCTCACCCGGTGAACCCGTGCCCGCACCGTCCTGTCCCGCACCGTCCGGAAGGACGGTGCCGGCCGGGGTCAGAGCGCGTAGACGCGCCCCGTCTGCGCGCCCTCGACCGAGCGGACGTACGCCTCGGTGACGTCCTTGAGGTCGACCGAGCCCAAACCCGGGAAGTAGGAACCGAAGTCGGGCAGGGACTCGGTGAAGACGTTGGGGCTGACGGCGTTGATCCGCCGGGGCGCGATCTCGACGGCGGCGGTGCGGACGAACGCCTCCACCGCGCCGTTGGCCAGCGCGGCGGCGGACCCGGTACGGACGGGCTCGCGGACCGGGATGCCGCTGATCAGGGTGAAGGAGCCGCGCTCGGCGACGTGGTCCAGGCCCTGGCGGACCAGCTCGATCTGCGGGAGGACCTTGCCGGTGAAGGCGGAGTGCCAGTCCTCCGGGGTCATCTCGGGCAGCGGCTTGTAGGGGACGTGGCCAGCGGCGCTGACCACGGCGTCCACCGGGCCCGCCGCCCGGTACAGGGCCGCGATCCGCTCGGGGTCGCTCACGTCGTACCGCAGTTCGCCGGAGGTGCGGCCGACGGTCACGACGTGGTGCCCGCGCTCGCGCAGGGCGCCGTCCAGGGCCCGGCCCAGCGTGCCGGACGCGCCGATCAGGAGAATGTTCATGCCCTCGACGGTGGCACGCGCGCCGCCGTGAGGGAAATGCCCACTCTTCAGGACTTATGCTCGGTGGTCATGAATGTGGACGTGCGGCACCTGCGGGCTCTCGCGGCGATCGGGGACGAGGGATCGGTGACCGGGGCGGCCCGCGTCCTGCACATCACCCAGCCCGCCCTGTCGCGCACCCTGGAACAACTGGAGAGCCGGCTCGGGGTGCGGCTGGTCGAGCGCACCACCCGCCGCCTGGAGCTGACGGAGGCGGGCACGCGCCTGTGGGAGCACGCCCACCGCATCCTGCGCCAGCTCGACGACGCCCTCGCCGAAGCGGCGGCGCCCGCCCGGGAGTCCCGGCCCCTCAGACTGGCGTTCGCCTGGGCCGCCCTGGGCCGCCACACCGTCCCGCTGCTGCGCGCCTGGCGGGAACAACACCCGCGGGTACGGGTGGAGATCCACCGCCTGGACGACCCCGAGGCCGCCGTACGGCACGGCCGGGCCGACCTCGCCCTCCTGCGCGTCCGCCCCCACCCCGGCGCCCCGCTCGCGCTGGCCGAACTCGCCAGCGAACGGCGCCTGGCCGTCCTGCCCGACCACCACCCCCTGGCCGGCCGCTCCGCACTGCTCCTGGAGGACCTGGCCGATCAGGTGGTGGCCCTGTGCTCCACGGCGGCCACCACCGGACCGGAACTGTGGCCGCGCGGAAGGCGCCCGGTCACGATCGACGTCCCCGGAGTGGACGAGTGGCTGACGACCATCGCCACGGGAGAGGCGGTCGGGGTCACCGCCGAAGGCACCAGCCACCACCACTCCCACCCCGGCGTGCGCTACGTCCCCCTGGCCGATGCCGCCCCGGTCCCGGTCTACCTCGCCTGGCCGACCGACCCGGCGCACCCCGCCACCGCGGACTTCGTCCGCCTGACCCGCCACCACCTCGCCCACGCGTGACCCGCCCCTCCCCGCCCCCCGACCGCGAAACGGACCCACCGTGCCCCACACCACCCCGCCTCCGCTCCCGGCGCTCCCGGACCTCGGCGCCCAGGCCGACCGACTGATCGGCCTGGGCGTGTCCGAACTCGCCGGACTGACCGCCGAAGAGGTGCGGTCCTTCGCCGCGGAGGCCGGAGCCGAGACCGGGGGCTCCCTGCTCGCCGTCCACCCCCGCGCCCTTCCCGCCTCGGCGCTCGCTCCGCTGCTGCGCCACGCCGGACGGCCCGGCTTCGTCGTCACCGACATGTCCGACGTCGACCTCTTCGCCCCGACGGCCGTCGAGCTGCCCGACGGCCCCCTCTACCTCGTCGACGGCGTCGACCGGGGCGACCACCTGTCCAACTGGAGCCCCGACGAGGCCCTGCCCGCCCTCACCGCCGAGGGCCGCAGCCCCCTGCTGCTCACCGAGGGCATGCACTGGGTGCTCCAGACGCCGGACGTCCTCGTCCGCAACCACTGCTTCATGACCATCGGCTCCCGCCTGCACAAGGCCAACGGCTCCTGGGACGCCCGCACCCCGGCGATCTGGATCAGCAACGGCACCGGACGGGACGGCCGCGAACGACGCAACGCCCCCAAGGTCGGCTGGTGCTGGTGGAACAACCGCCACACCTGGCTGGGCTTCGCCTCCACCACCGACCGCCGCCGCCCCGCCGCGTGACCGCTTCGAAGGTACGGGGGCCCGCGACGGCTCCGGACTACTCCTCGCCCTCGAAGCTCTCGTCCTCGAAGTCCTCCACGAAGTAGCTGTCGTGCTGCACGCGGAACCGCCTCAGCTCCTCGCCACCTCGCTGCGACATCTCCGAGAGCCGCTCGAAGTACTCCTCGCGCGGGGCGCCCGGCGAGAAGAGCGCCAGCATGGACACGGGCTCGTCGGTCACGTTCTTGAAGGCGTGCAGGCCGCCGACCGGCACGTACAGGAAGTCGCCCGTGCGGCCCGTGACCCACTTCTCGCCGTTGTACAGCTCCAGCTCGCCGGAGAGGACGTAGAAGGACTCCGACACCGTCCTGTGGAAGTGGGCCCTGGCCCCGGCGGACCGCGGTCCCAGCTCCATCCTGTACAGGCCGAACTCGCCACCGGTGGACTCGTGGGTGGCGAGGTAGTGGGTGGAGGCGCCGGGCGAGGAGATGTCCGGTGGGCTGTCGGCCGGGCGGAAGACGGCGTTCACCTCGCCCTTGTCGCCGTGGTGGCGGGCTTCCGGGTACGACATGGCGCGTTCCTCTCTGCGGGAGACCACCCGCATGGTGACTCCCGCGTCCGCAGGGGCGCATCGGACCTGCGGATGATCGTGGGCCGCCCGCACCGCGCCGGTACGGGCCCGCTCACTTCCCGGACCGCGCGAGCACCGCGTTGAACTGCGCGCCGGCGAGCAGGGCCAGGTTGGTGAACCACAGCCACACCAGGAAGACGACGATCCCCGCCAGCGAACCGTAGAGGCGGCTGTAGGTCCCGAACTGCGTGTAGAGGGTGAAGGCGGCCGAGGCGCCGAGCCAGAGCAGCGCGGCCAGGACGCCGCCCGAGAAGCCCCGGCGCTTCTCACGGGCCTGGGCGGGCCCGGACCGGTAGAGGATGAGGACGAGGCCCGTGACGATCGCCAGGAGCACCGGCCACCGCAGGACGGCCACGACGTCCGTGCCCGGGTGACCGGCGGCCGCCGCGAGCCGGCGGGCCAGGGGGCCGGTCGCGACGAGGCTCGCGGCGCCCGTGACGAGCAGGGCCAGGAGCGCGCCGGCGGTGAGGACGAGCACGTGCGCCGCGCGCAGCGGCGGCCGGGTGTCGGGCATCCGGTACATCGTGTGCAGGGCGCGCCGGAAGACCGCCAGATAGCTGGAGGCCGACCACAGCGCGCTCAGGACGCCGCTGATGAGCAGGGCCCACAGGGAGGACGGCGTCGAGGTGAGGCCCTCCAGCGCCTCGCGGAGCACCTGCGCCGACTGGGGAGGGGCGTAGGAGGTGAGGTCGAGGATCAGCCGCTCGCGGGTGCCGGCCCCGGCCAGCCCCACCAGGGAGACCGAGACGAGCAGGGCGGGCACCAGAGCCAGCACCGCGTAGTAGGTGAGGGCCGCCGCGTAGTCGGCGATGTTGTCGTGCCAGAGGCGCACGGCGGTGCCGCGCAGGGCCGAGCGCACCAGCCGCAGTGACTCGGCGGTGCGGTTGCCCGGAGTGCTCCGGCGCGTCCGGAGGATGTTCGCTGCCACGACGTCCTCCTGCCCCGCGTCGCCGCTCTCACCCCGGGCCCCGGGATCCGGACCGGGGAGGGAGCGTCGTGCACTTTGCACACCCCGAGCGCCCCGACGGCCGTCCCGCGCGGCCGAGGGGCGCCGGGCCCGCCCGGATCAGCCGCTCGCCACCTCCGTGAGGAGCGAGCCGATGATCCGGGGCCCGTCGACGGTCAGCACGGACTCGGCGTGGAACTGCATGGACACGAAGCCGGTCGCCCGCAGACCGTGCACCTCGCCCGTCCGCGGGTCGCGGCTGACCTCGACGCGCCCGTGCGCCGGGTGCTCGAAGGAGTCGCCCGCGGAGTGCGCGGCGAAGGTGTTGTAGAAGCCCACCCGCTCCCGCGCGCCGAAGAGGTCGATCTCGTGCTGGGCGCCCTGGTTGGGCGTCGGCCGGCGGACCAGGTCGAGCCCGATCAGGGTGCTGAGCACCTGGTGGCTCAGGCAGACCGCCATGAAGGGCCGGCGCTCCTCCAGGAGCTGGGCCACCGCGGACCGCAGGTGCGCGATCTTCGGGTCGCTCGTCTCGCGCGGGTCGCCGGGGCCCGGTCCCATCACGACCAGGTCGTGCGCGTCGAAGCAGTAGCGCTCGTCGAAGCGCCGTACGCTCACCTCGCCGCCCAGCGACCGGATCTGATGCGCGATCATCTCCGTGAAGGTGTCCTCGGCGTCGATCACCAGCACCTGCCGGCCGGACAGCGGCCCGTCCGTGCCGTCCCGCGCCTCCTGGTCCTTCAGCCAGAAGCCGGCGATGTGCTCGTTGCGCTCGTCGAGGGCCTCACGGACCGCGGGGTGCGCCCCGAACCGGATGGGCTCGGGGTCGCCGAGCGCGGCGAGCAGCCCGGCCGCCTTGGCCCGGGTCTCGTGCACCTCGGACTCGGGGTCGGAGTGGCGCACCAGGGTCGCGCCGACCCCGATCCGCATGACGCCCTCGTCGTCGATGTCGGCGGTACGGATCAGGATCGACGAGTCGAGGGTGCGGCGGCCCGCGGCGTCGCGGCCGATCAGGGCGGCCACACCGCTGTAGTAGCCCCGGCCCTGCGGCTCGTACCGGCTGATGACGCGCGCGGCGCTCTCCAGCGGTGAGCCGGTCACGGTCGGCGCGAACAGCGTCTCGCGCAGGATGTCCCGCACGTCGCGGTCGGTCCGCCCCTCGATGAAGTACTCGGTGTGCGCCAGCCGCGCCATCTCCTTGAGGTAGGGGCCCGTCACCCGGCCGCCCCGCGGGCAGATCCGGGCCATCATCTTCAGCTCCTCGTCGACGACCATGTACAGCTCGTCGGCCTCCTTGGAGTCGGCGAGGAACCTCATGACGCCGTCGAGCTCGGGGCCGCCCGCCGGATAGCGGTAGGTGCCGCTGATCGGGTTCATCACGGCCGTGCCGTCGTGGACGCTGATGTGCCGTTCGGGCGTGGCGCCGACGAACGTCCGCTCGCCGGTGTGCACGAGGAACGTCCAGTACGCCCCCGCCTCCCGCTGCACCAGGCGGCGGAAGAACGACAGCGCCGCGGACGGGCCGAAGTCGGGCAGCTGTGCCGTGAACGTGCGCCGTATGACGAAGTTGGCGCCCTCGCCGGTGCCGATCTCGTCCGTGACGACCCGCCGTACGATCTCCGCGTAGGCCTCGTCGTCCAGGTCGAAGTGGCCGGCGGTCACCTTCACCGGCTCGTCCGGCAGCAGCGGGAGCGTCGCGCGCAGCGGCACCGAGGCCTGCTCGCGCACCGACATCGCCAGCAGCGGCGCCCCGTCGTCGGGAGCGGCGAAGCCCCGTTCGGCGAGCTGGCGGTAGGGGATGAGCGCGAGCAGTTCCGTACGGGCGCCCGCGCCGTCCTGCGGGGGCAGGTCGAGGTCGGCGAGCGACGCGATCTCCGTCACGTCGCCGGCCAGCAGTTCCAGGGTGTCCGGGTTCGCCGTCTCGGGCCGGTGGATCAGTGCGAACGCGCCGGCCGAGCCGTCGAGGATGCGCGCCAGGAGGTCGTGCGCGCTGTCCTGCCTTGCCATGGGGATTCCTTTCGGCGGTGGGGCGCGGTCAGAGCGCCGTGCCGCCCGCGTCGAGTTCGCTCAGCACGGTCTTGGCGGACACGACGCGGGCCGCGCGCTGTGCCGCGTAGTCGAGGGCGAGCCGGTGGTGTCGGGCCGAGAAGTCGGCCACGGCGTCGGCCACCAGGAAGGGCTGGATGTCGTTGGTGAACGCCTCGACCGCCGTCATCAGGACGCCCACGTGCGCGTACACACCGCAGACGATCAGCTGGTCGCGCCGGTGGAAACGCATCCGCTCCAGCAGGTCGGACCTGAAGAAGGCGCTGTAGCGCCACTTCGTGAACGTCCAGTCGCCGGGGCCCGGTTCGAGGGGCTCGACCACCTTGCGGTGCTCGGGCGTGGGGTCCATCCCCGGCCCCCAGAAGTCCTTCAGCAGGCCGCGCTGCTCGGGCGTCATCCCGCCGGGCTGGGCCGTGTACGCCACGGGGACGCCGAGCTCGACGCACCGCTCGCGCAGCAGCGCGGTGTTGCCGACCAGGGCGTCGCCGGGCGCCTCGGAGCGCGGGAACGGCTTGAGGAAGTACTCCTGCATGTCGTGCAGCAGCAGTACGGCCCGGCGGGGGTCCACGGGCCAGCCGACGGTGTTCTCCGGCAGCTCGCCCTCTTGGGGCATCGGGTAGGGCTCGATCGGGGGGATACCGGACATGGGCCGGTCGGTCCTCTCTTCACGGTTCACGGGGGGACATCCACTGACGGGGGATGTCGACGGCTGCGGATGTGCGTGGGCGCGCCGGTGCGCGGCGCCGGGTTCAGCCCTGCCAGGCCGAGACGACCTCGACGGCCTGCTGGGGGTTGAGGCGGGGGTCGCAGAAGCTGAGGTACTTGTCGCCCAGGCGGGCGAGGCCGGACTCGTCCGTCACGCACTCGGTGACGGTGTCCGGGGTCGTCTCCAGGTGCAGGCCGGCCGCGACGCCGCCGTTCTGGCCCACCGCGGCCTGGAAGTTCTTGACCTCGCGGACGACCGTGTGCACCAGGCGGGTCTTGAGCCCCTCGGGGCTGGAGACCGTGTTCCCGTGCATCGGGTCCGACAGCCACAGCACCGGGTGACCGGCCTTGGCGACCGCCTCGACCAGCGCGGGCAACCGCTCGCCCGCGTTGTCGGCCCCCATGCGGGAGATCAGCGTCAGCCGGCCGGGCCGCCGCTGGGCGTCCAGGCGCTCGCACAGGGCGAGCAGCCGGTCGGGCGTCATGGTCGGGCCCACCTTGACGGCGACCGGGTTGGAGACCGCGGCCAGCAGCCCGATGTGGGCACCGTCCAGCTGCCGGGTCCGCTCGCCCACCCACGGCCAGTGCGTGGACGTCAGCAGCAGCGAGCCGTCCGGTTCGCGCCGCAGCAGCGGCAGTTCGTAGTCCAGCAGCAGCGCCTCGTGGCTGGTCCACACCGGCACTTCGAGGTCGGAGCGGCTGGCGGTGCCGCGCCAGCCGAGGTAGTGCATGGTGTCGCTCGCGGCCCGGTAGCCGCTCAGCAGGTGCCGGGGGTCCGGGCGGCGCAGCGCCGCGTCCGGCTCCGGCCGGTTGACCATGTGCCCCCGGTACACCGGAAGTTGGGCGCCGTTGACCGTTTCGGTCGGGGAGGAGCGGGGCTTGCCGTACTGCCCGGCTATCCTCCCCACCCTGATGATGGGCTTGCCCGAGGCCAGCTTCATCGTTCCGGCCAGCACGTCGAGCAGCGCGGCCTTGCGCGTGACGTCCTCGGGGGTGGCCTCGGCGGGGTCCTCGGCGCAGTCGCCGGTCTGGATCACCTGCAGATGCCCGGCGGCGGCCTCCATCAGCAGCGCGCGCAGACGGCGCACGGCCTCGGCGTCCACGAGCGCCGGCATCCGTCCGAGGTCCGTACGGACCTCGTCCAGGGAGGAGTGCTCCTGCCAGTCGGGCTGCTGCAGCGCGGGCATGGACCGGAGATAGGACTGAATGTCGATCATCGTTTTCCTCAGCGAGCACGCCGGAGGGGATCCGGGCGGGGGCGGACGTGGTCGACTTGCGGGGGGCGCGGACGGGAGCGTGCCGACCGGATCGGTCCGGGCAACGCGGTGTCCGGCGGTTCACGGAAGGTTTCGGCGGGCCGTGAACGATTTCGGAGAGCGCCGTGCGCCGCCGGAATGTTCTTCTCGGCGGCCGAGCACCTGGGTGCTTCGTTTCAGTGCGTGCATCGATCCGTCGCACTCAACTTTCGGCCGACGGAATGGATTGTGCAACGACGGCGCAAAGAATAAGTCAAGTACACTCGGGGCCGGGGCCGGAAAAGCTGGAACGGGTTGTCGCCGTAAGGGATACGGCCGTGAGCAGAAGTCCCCGGAACTGTTTCCATTCGCCCGTGAAACCCCGAATTCTTCGCGCCCCGACTTTCGGGCCCGGTATGAGCAGACGGGCGGAGAACATGCCGTCGTCGGGAGAGACGGTGACCAGCACCTGATCGAAATCCAACCGCCGGCCGGTCAGCGGATACCAGGCCTTGTAGACGCTCTCCTTCGCGCTGAAGACCAACCGGTCCCAGCTGACGCCGGGCCGGCGCGCCCCCAGCTCCGCGATGTGGGCGCGCTCCTCGGCCGCGGTGACGCGCGCGCGGACGCCCCTGGTGGGGATCGGCGCGTCGGGTTCGGCGTCGATGCCGACCGCCACGACGTCGCGCGCGCAGGCCACGGCCGCGGCCCGGTAGCCCGCACAGTGGGTCATGGAACCGACGACACCGGCCGGCCACCGGGGAGCGCCCGCGGCGTCGGGCAGGATCGGCGCCGGCGGAACACCGAGCCGTGCGAGAGCCGTGCGCGCACAGGCCCGTACGGTGGTGAATTCCTGGCGCCGGGCGACGCCCGCCGCGGCGACCACCTGTCGCTCGGCAGGAAAGAGAACATCACCCGGGACGTTCCCGAATCGTTCCGCGAAGAAAATCGGAGAGGGCAGGAGAGTTTCGATCAACGCAACCTCGGTCCATTGAAGAGAAGACGCACGGCCCGGCAGGAATGCGATCGTTCCCGCCGAATCGATGTGCGCGCCGGACGTCGGACCCGTCTGCTCGGTCGATTTCAGGCGGACATGAGCGACGTCAGGTCCCTGGCGTACTTCTCGATGAGCGAGGGGGAGATGTGCGGGACGTCCTCGTCGGCTCCGATCCGCGCGGCCCGGACGGCCGCTCGGAATCGTTCGGAGGGAATTCCGGATCCGCGTACGGCGGTCTCCGGGTCCTTGAATCCGTGGAGGAGCGGCAGGGACGAATGCTGCCGCTGTTCCTCGGGGAGCGCCCGCATGGCCGTCTCGAACCGGTCGAGCCAGTCCGCGTAGTCGTCGATCCGCTCGATGCGGTGGCCCGCGTCGCCCAGCCAGTCGACGAAGGTGTCGAGCGAGATCCCGTCGTCGTGCGGGTTCACCAGACTGAACGTCCGGTACCCGTCCGCGAGCTGTCCGCCCAGCGACACGACGGCCGCGGCGGTGAAGTCCACGGGCAGACCGTCGTAGTGCGCCCTCGGCCGCCTCTCCTCGCCCTCGGCGCGGTAGAAGGACGCGGGCGCGAGGCCGGTCGCGAGCACGCTGAAGAGGAGCCGGGAGAACATGTCGGGGACGTTGAGCTGCCCGCCGTAGTCGCTGTGGGCGAGGATCATGTTCGACCGGAACACGGTGACCGGGAGGCCGCACAGGTCGTGCGCCTCGCGCAGCAGCACCTCTCCCGCCCACTTGCTCGTCGCGTAGCCGCCGGCGTACCCGGCGTCGACCGGCTGCACGGGGAGCGCCTGACGGATGTCGGGGTCCTCTCCGAGAGCGGGCGTCCGGGAGGCGGCGACGGCCACGCTGGACAGGTACGTGAACGGCTTCATCCGCCCGGTGAGCGCCAGCCGGATCAGCTCGGCGCTGCCAAGGACGTTCGCCTCGAACAGGTGGTTGTAGGGCAGCACGTGGTTGACGAGGGCGCCGGCGTGGACGATCACGTCCACCTCCTCGGACAGCCTCCGCCAGGTGTGGTCGCCCAGCCCCAGCTGAGGCTCCGCCATGTCGCCCGCCACGACCTCCAGGTGGTCGGCGGCCAGGGCCTCGAACCGCTGCGCCAGCCGCCCGTCACCGCCGGAGAACGACTCCTCCAGACGGCTCCGCGCGGCTGCCACGTCCCTCCCGCGCACGAGGCAGACCAGCCGGCCGTCGGACTGCGCCAGCCGCTCCAGCCACTCCATGGTCAGGAACCGTCCGAGGTATCCGCTCGCCCCCGTCAGCAGCACGGTCCGGGGCGACACGGGAAGGGGCAGCCGCTTGGCCCCGGCGAGCGTCTCCGCGTCGATGAACTTCTCCAGGGTGAGGTCGGAGGCCCGCACCTCGGTGCTCTCCCGTCCGTGCACCGACGCGAAGTCGGGCCGGTTCAACCCGTTCTTGCGCTTGGTCTCGATGTGGTCGGCCATCTGCTGGAGGTCGGTGGCCGAGCTGATGATCATGTCCACCGGGACGCGGACCCCGAAGACGTCGTCGAGCAGGTCGGAGAACGCGACCGCCGTGAGCGAGTCGCCGCCCAGGTCCCTGAAGTGCGCCGAGGGGCCCACCTCGACCCCCGAACCGGCGAGCAGCGCCTGCACCGCACGCTGGAGCGTCTCCAGCACGGGGCGGTCCGCGGCGCCCCGGCGCACGTCGAGGAGTTCCCTGTCCTCCCGCGCGGTGATGTCCGCGTACAGCTCCTCCAGCCGTGCCCGGTAGCGTTCGAGCAGACGGGGGCGCAGCAGCTTCCGGTGGTCCGACAGCAGGCCGTTGTCCTGGCTGAACGGCTGGGTCTCGATCAGGAATTCACGCGGTATCTCGTAGGAATTGAGCCCCTCCTCCTTCGCGACGCGGACGAAGGATTCACTGAGTTCCTGCCGCAGCTCTTCCGTCCGGCCCTCGAAGCGGGCGAGCGTGTCCGCGGAAGGGACGACGACAGCCAGCAGATAGGACCGTTCGCTGTTTCCGTACACGAACACCTGACGGACCAGCGGGCTGTAGGCGAAGATGGCCTCCAGGCGCGCGGTCGCCACGAATTCGCCCTGCGAAAGTTTCAGCACGCTTTTACGGCGGTCTATTATGGTGTGCCGCCCCGGCCCGGTCTCCGCGACGATGTCACCCGTCCGGTAGAAGCCGTCCTCGTCGAGGAATTCTGCCGTCAGCTCGGGATGGTTGTAATAGCCGGGTATCAGGGCGTCGGTCTTGAGCAGCAGTTCTCCGCGGGGGTACGGGGAATCGGTGCGGTAGTAGCCGAGTTCGGGGACGTCGATGATTTTGTGGTCGACGACCGGCGGGCTCAGCATCTCCCCGTCCACCGAGACGGCCGCGGCCTCGGTGGAGCCGTAGATGATGTGCAGGTCGAGACCGAGGAGGGACTCCATGAAGGCCGTCAGCTCGGCCGACAGGGGAGCGGACGCGCAGCCGGCCCAGGCGACGTCGCCGCCGAGCAGGTCCACCCGTATCTCCTCCTTGACCAGGGCCTCCAGGGCGGCACGGTCCGTGGTGGCCGCCGTGGTCCGCCGGTCGAGTTCGCTCTGGTACTTCTGGAAGATCAGCTCGCATATGCGCGGGATCAGCGAGAGCTCCGTCGGGCGCGCCAGCGCGATGTCCTCGAAGAAGGTCGACAGATCGCTCCTGGCCGTGAAGTACGTGATGCCGCCCCGCGCCAGGGTGTTCTTCAGCGAGGAGTGGCCGGCGACGTGGCTCATCGGCATGTAGCTGAAGGTGACCGTCTCGTCCTCGGAGAAGAGCTTCGACCACGCGCCGCCCCACATCGCACTGGTCAGGCGGTCGGTGTACATCGCGCCCTTGGGCGTTCCCGTGCTCCCGGAGGTGTAGATGAGCATCGCCAGCGGGTCGTCCCCGTCGGCCGGAACGAACAGCGGCGCCTCGGGAAGGCCGGCCCCCCGGCGGAGCACCTCGGGAAGGGTGTCGAGGCGCACGGAGCGCCCGGCGCCCGCGAGGCGGTCGCGCGCCTCGTCCAGCGCGTCGACGTGGTCACTGACCTCCGCGTGGAAGTCGAAGACCAGGACGCGCTCGACCGACGGGCTGTCGAGGGCGAGCTCCACCGCCCTGTCCAGGCGCTCCACGCTCGCGGCGACCACGCGGGACGCCGTCTCGTCGACGATGGCCCTCTGCTGGGACGCGGGCGAACTCGTCTGGAGCGGAACGCTCACGACCCCGAGGTACGTGCACGCCAGATCGACGACGGTGTAGTCGCCGCTCGCGAAACCGAGTACGGAGACCCGGTCGCCCGGCTCCAGCCGGTGGCCCGCGCCGCCGTGCCATTCGCTCGCCACCGCGCGGACCCGCGCCCATAATTCACCGAAGCCGGTCTTCTCGTAACGCGGGAGAAGCCGGTACGAAACACGGCCCGTCTCCGGGTCCCGCACGAATTCCTTGGCACGTTCTCCGATGGCCGGCCGATCGGCATGGCGCACCATCACGCTTTCCATCACTTGCGCAAGTCGCATTTTGATCTCCGCGTCGTGTACGGACCTGGTCTCGGCTGACAGTAGAGCTGGCAGTGAAGGGGAAGGGGCGGCCGGTGTTCTCCCGGCGCCGCCGCGCCGCTTCGGACAGGGAAGAATCATCGAATTCGGACACGATGCACTGGCCCGTGGGCAGGGAAAACCCAGGGCGTGCCACTCTTGCTTGCGCTACAACGCTACCTACTCAGGCCCCTCGTTGATAAATATGAAGAACGTATATGTCAGGTTGCCCGGCGAAAGCGACTGCCCAGCTTTTCACGTGCCCGCACGGCGAATGGAGAACGGGAACGCGGGAATACGCCGACACCGTACGCGCGGGGGCCCGTACGGTGTCGGCGAGAGGAAAGCGAGGGCGTCGCTCAGTCGTCGCGCAGGGAATCGGCGGGGCGGCGGCTCTGATGGGTCAGGACCTGGAGGGCGTCGGCGGAACCCGGGTCGTTCGGGGTGTAGACCTCGAGCCGGTGGTCGGGGCTGTCGGGCTGCAGCCAGACCTGGTAGTCGACGCTCACCGCGCCCACGGTCGTGTGCCGCATGCGCATGGTGCCCGTCGTACAGTCCGCCACGTCCCGATTCGCCCACAGGGCCGAGAAGTCGTCGCTGCGCATGGTGAGTTCGCCGATCAGGCCCGCCAGACGCGCGTCGGTGGGGTAGCGGCCGGCGGTCAGCCGGAGGTACGCCACGTGAGCACGCGCGAGCGCGTGCCAGTTGGTGTACAGGTCGCGCGTCACCGGGTCGAGGAAGAACATCCGGGGGATCGACAGACGGCGCTCAGGATCGTCCGGGGTCTCGAAGGCGATGTGCTCGGCCAGCAGGGCGTGTCCGCTGCGGTTCCACGCGAGCACGTCCCCGCGACGGCCCAGGACGATCGCTGGCGTCGCCTCGCCGAGGGACTCCAGGAGCGCGAGGACGCGCTTGTGGGGCTCCTCCACCGGAGGCTCGGCGAGCCGGGGCGTCGGCGAGTGCCTGGCGAGGTTGTGCAGGTGCATGGTCTCGGTCGCGTCGAGCTGTAACGCCCGCGCGAGCGCGTCGAGCACCTGCTCCGACGCCGTCTCCGCCTGCCCCTGCTCCAACCGTGTGTAGTAGCCGGCGCTCACCCCGGCGAGCTGGGCGAGTTCTTCCCGCCGCAACCCGGGGACACGGCGCCCGTTCCCGTGGGTGCGCAGCCCGATCTCGTCCGGGGTGACCCGGTCACGGCGGCTCTTCAAGAACGTTCCGAGGCTCTCCACGACCGCAAGCGTAAGCCGATCGTCCCCGCCGGTGGGTATACCTGTCAGGTATACCCCCAGCAGAGGGCTGGCTGTCCGCCGGGCGATGGCCGACGGTCGAGACATGTCGGAACAGCACACACACAACTCCCCGGGCCTGCGCGCGTGGCTGGGACTCCTCGTCGTACTCGGCCCGGTCCTGCTGGTGTCCATGGACGGGTCGATCCTGTACCTGGCGATGCCCCGGGTCAGCCAGGACCTCACCCCCACGGCCGACCAGGCCCTGTGGACCCTGGACATCTACGGCTTCGCGGTCGGCTCGCTGCTGATCGCGTTCGGCAACATCGGCGACCGGTACGGCCGTCTGAAGCTGCTGATGATCGGAGCGACCGTCTTCGGTCTCGCGTCCGCGGCGTCCGCCTTCGCGCCCAGCCCCGAACTCCTCATCGCGTCCCGCGCGCTGATGGGCGTGGCCGGCGCGACCCTCCTGCCGTCGGCGCTGGCCGTGCTGAGCGAGCTGTTCACCGACCCGCGGCGCCGGGCGCAGGCCATCGGCATCTTCGCCGCGGCCTTCGCGGCGGGGTTCGCCATCGGCCCGGTGGCGGGCGGCTTCCTGCTCGAACGCTTCTGGTGGGGTTCGGTCTTCCTGATCAACCTCCCCGTCATCGCCCTGTTCCTCGTCTTCGCGCCCATCCTGCTGCGCGAAGTCAGCACGACCCGTACCGGCCGCGTGGACGTCTTCAGCGTCGTGGCCTCCGCGGCCGGCCTCCTGGGCTTCGTGTACGGCCTCAAGCACGCCGCCGCCGAAGGGTTCTCGCTGCTCTCCGTCCTCGTGGGAGCGGGCGGCCTGGTGCTCCTCGCCCTGTTCGTGCGCCGGCAGCGGCACCTGGAACACCCGCTGATGGACTTCTCGCTCTTCCGAGACCGGGTCTTCACCGTCGCGATCATCACGGGCCTGCTGCCGCTGGCGGCCTGGTCGGCGGCCGCCTACCTGTCGGGCGTCTACCTCCAGTCCGTCCTGGACCTCCCCGTCCTGCGGGCGGCGCTCCTGGCCCTGCCCGGCGCGGTGGTCCTCATCGTGACCTGCGTCGTCACGCCCATGGTCGTCGACCGCATCGGCAAGCGGACGGTCCTCATCGTCTGCCACTTCTCCATCGCGGCGGGACTGCTGTTCCTGCTCCCCACCACGATCACCGGCGGGGTCGGCTGGTACATCGCCTCCACGTCCATCGCGGGCCTCGGCTACGGCATCTCCTTCAGCGTCGTCGCCGACACCGCGGTCGGTGCCGTCCCGGCCGAGCGGGCCGGTTCGGCCGGTGCGATCGCCGAGACCAGCAACGAGATCGGCAACGCCCTCGGCATCGCGCTCATCGGCTCCCTCGCCGCGCTGCTCTTCCGGCTCCAGGGCCCCGACCTCGCGCCCACGCTCGACGAGACCCTGCAACTGCCCGGTCTCGCGCCCGCCGTGGTCGCGGACGCGAAGTCGGCCTTCGTCACCGGCCTCCACGCGGCCGTGGCGGTGGCCAGCCTCCTGCACGCCGCGCTCGGGATCCTGGCCCTCCGCTGGCTGCCCAGGACCACGGGCGAGGAGCAGGCCCAGGACGCCTCCTCCTCCGAGGAGAAGTGGGAGCACGCGGAGAGCACGCCCCGGTGACGCCGGTACGGGCACCGGAGGCCCCGGCTCCCTCCGTCCTCCCGCCCTCCCCCTGATCGACGAGGTCGACAGGAGCGGCAGGCGCCCTCCACGAACAGCCGTGCCCCGGCCCGCAGCCTCCCCCCTGCGGACCGGGGCACGGCCGTGCCCCGCACGGCGGTGCCACGGGCCGCCCGACGGCCCTCCCCTCCGCCCGGTGGACGAGCCACTCCGTTCCTCCGCGCGCCCCCCCGCTTGCGAACCGCCGTCCCGCCCACGGGAAGTGCCGTTGTCGTGCGGCCCCGCGTGTCCGGCTTGCCCGCCCATGGGAACCAGGCCACCGTTCGCAACAGTGCATGACCTGCGCACCGCAGTGCATGACCTGGCATCGCACACAGCGCGGAACGGGAGAGCGGCGACCGGTGGGGCTGCGGATCCATTTCACGTACGAGGACCTGGCACACGTGGTCCTGGCGGAAGAACCCGACCCCTTGTGGGAGGGGCTGCTCAGCCTGCATCTGCTGCAGAACCGGGACGCACCCCTGGTCTACGGCCGCTGGAGGAGGACGACGGGCGGTCTCGTCACCCCGGAACTGCTCCGTCTGCGGCGACTGGCCCCGCCGCACGGCTACTCGGCCGACTTCCTGACCCCGTCGGCGGCGTCCGCCGGGTTCGAGGCGGGTGTGGAGGCGCTCCTGACGACGCCCCGTCGCCGGCTGCGGACCGACCTGGCGGAACTCGCCCGGGCCCGGCCGCTGCCCGGCTGGGCCCGCCCCCTCGCCGAGGGCGACACACAGGCGTTGTGCGGGCTGGCCGGTCTGGTGCGCGGACACCACGAGCGGTTCGTGGCCCCGTACTGGCCCCACGTCCGTTCCCGGTTCGACGAGGCGAGGTCGGTGGCCGCCAGGGCGTTCCTGCGGTCCGGGTTCGCGGGACTGGTCGAGGGGCTGCATCCGAGCGTGCGCTGGGCGGCGCCGGTGCTGCACGTCGCGGGGCCGCACCTGGAGGGCGACCTGTACCTGCGGGGGAGGGGACTGCGCATCATCCCGTCGTTCTTCTGCTGGCCGGGGCCGATCGTGCTGAAGGACGGCACCCTGCCACCGGTGCTCGTCCACCCGGTCACGCACGACCCGCGCTGGCTCTCGCCCCCGTCACCCGCCTCCGCCACCACCCACCGGGCGCTCGCGGCGCTGCTCGGCAAGGCGCGGGCGGCGGTGCTGGAGGAGGTGGCCGAGGGCCGGACCACGAGCGAACTGGCGAGCAGGGTGGGCCTCAGCCCGGCGACCGTCAGCCACCACGTGGCCGTCCTGCGGGAGGCCGGTCTCCTCACCAGCCGGCGGATCGGCGGCGCCGTCCTGCACAGCGTGACCCGCCTCGGCGCGGACCTCCTGGAGCACGGGATGACCAGCGGCATTCGACCGTGCTCGAAACCCGTGGCGCCGGCCGGGAACTGACCGGGACCATGGACGCGCGGGAGCAGCGGATCCGCTGACCCGACCTGCCCGCACCCGGAGCACCCTCAGGGAGATCACGAAACATGCCCACCAAGCGCTCTCTGCCCGGAGTCCTCGGCGCCGTCACCTTGGCACTGGCCTCCGTCTTCACCGCCGGCCCCGTCCAGGCGGCCCCGGCCGCCGTCGCCCCGACGTCCTCCCCGGCCCCCGCGCGCACGGAGCTGCTGCCGCCCGGCGCCGGCGTCGGCTGCAGCCCGGGGAACTTCTGCGCCTCCGTCTGGGACCCGACGGTGAACCGGTTCCGCGTCTTCTACTTCTACAACTGCACCCGGTACCACCTGTCCAACTGGGGCGACTGGGGCGAGGCCAAGAACAGCCAGAGCGGCGGCGCCGTCGCGACCGTCTACGGCTCGGGCGGCAACGTGATCCGGACCTTCCCCGCCGACAACAGCGTGTACGCCGTGAACTGGGCGCCCGTCTACTCCATCCGCAACTGCTGATCGGGGACACCGCCCATACGGATCCGCACCGCCGAGAAGGCGGGCGTCCCACCGGCCACGAGAACCGGGGGCGAGTCCCGTAGCACCCGGAAGCGGGACGATCACGGACGACGCACCAGATCCGACATCACGGCGAGCGGTAGCGACGGGTTGGCGGCCGCGGCTTCCGCCACCTGCCGGTCGGCGTCGGTGAGCAGCTCGGTGACGACGTGCGGGAAAAGGGCCGGGTGGCCGGCGGCCAGGGGCCGTGCCCGCGCGTCCGCCAAGCAGTTGCGCAGCGCCGCCCCCGTCGCGTTGCGGTGCCGCGCGACCTCACGGAGCGCCTTCCGTACGGGGGGTTCGCCCCGGGTCAGGTCTTCCAGCAGCGCCGGGGTCGCATCAGGGTTGGCCGCCACCCCGGCGGCGACACGGGCTCCGTGCCGGCCGACCATGGCGCGCAATCGCGCTTCGGAAAGACCCGGGTGCGGAGCGACGGCCTTCACCACCTTCGCGTCCGGGTCGACGGCGAGCGCGTCACGGATCCCGGCCGGCAGATCGCGTCGCAGGGCCACCAGCATCCGTACGGCCGGATCCTGCGACCGGGCCAGCTCCGCCACTTCGGCCGGACCGGCGACGGCGATGCGCGGCAGCAGAGCGGTACCGACCTTGACGGTGGCCGCCAGGCGGACGAGCACATCGAGCGGGACGCGCGGATTGTGGGCGAGTCCGCGCCGTACGTCGTGGCCGGGATCACCGGCCAGCGCGTTCATCAGGTCGGCGCCGATCGCGGGATTCCCGGCGAGGTCGGCACGGACACCCGGGACGGGATCCACGGCGAGCCGCCCGTAGGCCTCCGAAGGGAGATCGGGGCGAGCGGCGAGCGCCCAGCGCAGCAGCGCCGAAGGATGGGCGGCGAAACGGGCCACGGAATCGGCGGGGGCAGCAGGGTTCCCCAGTACCGTCCGCTGTATGTCGTGCACGGTGGACTCGTGGGAGCCGTCGCACGAGGCGCCGGGCGGGAGATCGCAGTCGAGCCGCGGGCACTGCGGTTCGTGCACGAACGGCGTCTCCTCGCGCTCGCAGACCGGACACCACCGCGCGGGAGGCAGCCCCTCGCCGGTGAGCAGCGCCGCCAGTACGGCCGGTGGCGTCGCCTCGTTGAACGCCACGGCGCGGCGGACCTCGGCGTGCGGATGCTCCGCGAGCCCGGCGGCGACCGACGGCGCGGCCTGCGACGCGAGCTCGGCCACGACCCGCACGTCCGTGTCGGCGCCGAGCGCTTCCACCACGTCGGCCGGGAGCCCGGGACAGGAAGCGAGCCTCTCCCGGCGCTCGACAAGGGGGTCCGTCGCCAGCAGGAACGCCCATGCGGGGTTTCCGGCACCCTTGTCGAGCAGGGCCAGGGCGGCGTCCGGCTGTACGGAAGGGTCGATGTCGGCGGCGGTCAGGCGGCCCGCGTACGCGAGCCGGACGGCGCTCTCCTCGACGCGCAGCGCCAGCGCGACCGCCTGCGCACGACTGAGATCCGTACGGCCGGCGAGTCTCTCGGCGATGTCGTCGTCCGCGACCGCGATCAGCCGGTCGACCAGCTCGGGCGGTAGCGCGGCATTGGCGGCCAGCCCGCACAGGAGATGATTCACGAAGGGCATACTGCCGGGGCCGGGACCGAATGGCTCACGATTTTCCACGCCACCGAGCCGACGGCGACATCGGACGTGCTCTCGACGCCCGCGCCTACCGAGCCGTTTCCGCCTTCGCGTCGGGTGACCGTCGATCCCGGCGGCCGGGACCGGGGAACGCGCCCGAGTCCGCCGCGCACTCCTCCCGCGGCAGTTCCCGTACGGAGGGCCGTGGGGCCCCGGGTGCCGGGGACGGCACCTCGAAGGCGTAACAGCCTGTCACCGTCCTTTCGTACACGAAGACGTATGCTCGCGGCGGCCCCTGACCGAGCACCTCCGCGACCACGGTGACGGCCTCGCCCTGCCGCGTCACGCCGAAGAGGCCCTTGGCGGGCTTCGAAGGGGAGAAGACCCGGGCGATCTCCGTATCGGGAAGGCTGCCGTCGGCCGCCGCCTCGCCCAGCCGGTCGCGGAGCACCTCGACGTTCTTCCGCAGGTCCTCGCGCGCCCGGGCGTCGTCACGCGCCGGCTGTGTCCCCAGCCAGACCGACACACCGACGACGACCACGAGCAGCAGGCCCAGAACGGTCAGACATCCGTCGAGAAGGCAGCCGAACGGTGCACCCGTCCGAACCTGTGATCGTCTCGTCATGGGCACAGCGTGTACCGCGGGTACACGACAGGCCCACCCGCTTCCCCAAGTCGTGACCGAAGCGCGTCATCACCGGCGGAGCCTTCCTCTCGTCGGAGTCGGGAGGATCTCCGACGACGTCCGTCCCTCTCCCGACGCCACGGGCGCGCATCCCGACCGGTGTGTACGGGACAGCCTTCGGGCGTGGGCGACCGGCGTGCCGAATCATCTGCCCGTGGCATCTCCCCAAGCGGTGCCACCACTTCTCGACCACCTGGGCCTGGACCTCGCGGAGACGAGCGACACCCCACAGCTGACCTGGATCCAAGACGCCATGGTGACCCGTCCCGGAAGCGCCCCGCCCCGCAAACTCCACCTCGTCTTCCGCCTCCACGTCACCGACACCGTCCGTGCCCGCCTGCGCACCGTCGAACACGACGACACGGCCGGAGCCGGCCACCTGATCTGGAGCCACTACGAGGACACGGCCGGCAAGGCGCTGTTCCCGCCGGTCCCGCTCGCCGGACTGGTCACTCCCACGGCGCCGCTCGACGCCGCCCAGGCCTTCCTGCCGCCCCTGGACGACGCCACCTACCAATGGATCTGATGTTCCGTCGGGAACCGTCCACGCATGCGGATGGGCTTCGAGCCCCGCGGTCCGGGCGTCGTGGTCGGTTCCGCCAGGAGTGTCAGCGCCGCCCGGCATGGTCGCGCCCGCCGCGAACCCGATGCGCGAGCACGCCGACGCCTTCGTCGCCTGCTCCCATGACTCCGATCGGGGACTACGCGGCGGGGGTGTAGTGGACGACGGTGGTCTCGCACGCCTCGGCGTACACCTTCAGCGCGTCGGCCTCCGTATGGTCCGCCGCCAGGCCCCAGCGCAGCTTCGTCGCCGTCCATTCGCCGATGTAGCGGCAGTGCGTCTCGGGCGGCGACGGCATCCACTCGGCCGGATCCCGGTCGGCCTTCGCCCGGTGGGAACGCGCGGTGACGGCGACCAGACTGCTCGCGGCACCCTGGTCGTTCGCGTAGGCCTCACGACGAGCGGCCGTCCACCCTCCCGCTCCGGAGTCCCAGGCTTCGGCGAGGGGGACCGTGTGGGCGATGTCGAGCTTGCCGTGGTCGGTGACCTCGGCGTTGTCGTAGGGGGACAGCCACTTTCCGCCGGTCAGCTCGCAGCCGGCCGCGACGGCGGGTTCCTCGACGGCTTCGGCGAGGAGGACTTCGGCGCGGGTGTCGCAGCCGTCGGCCGCGTCGAGGCCGGTGTTCCAGTGCTCGAAGGAGCCGGAGGCGTAGCCGGTGCGGTCCTCGTCGGCGACGAGGAGCCGGCCGACCGCGTCCTCCAGGAGCAGCGCCGCCGGAACGGGCGCGGCCCCCGTCGTGGCCGCGGCGGTGGGGGAGAGGGGAGTGAACGAGGTCAGGGCGAGGCAGAACGCGGCGGTGCCGCGCAGCAGGTTCGTGATCACGCCCGTAGACATAGCGAACCCGCGTCGCGGACATGCCGGAGTCGGCGTGCGTACCGGAAGCGCGGACGGCTGTGGTTCCGAGGAGGAACGTTCCGGCGCGGAGCTGCCGGATTCACCCGTGAGGGCGACTTCGCGGTGGGCTTCGCGCCCCGTGGAGCCGGGCGTCAGGCGAGGTCGCGGTGGCGGCCCACCCCGGTGGAGAAGAGGTAGAGCGGGGGCAGCAGCGCGGCGGCGCAGACGGTCCAGAGGGCGGTGTGGGCACCGGCCCAGGTGGCGAGGAGACCGGCGGTGAGCGCGCCGAGCGGCAACGCGCCCCAGGAGACGAAGCGGACCGTGGCCATCACGCGGGACAGCAGCTCCGGGGGCGACTGGGTCTGCCGGTAGGTGCGGGTGGTGATCGAGCCGATGACGGTGCCGAAGGCGAAGCCGGCGTTCCCCAGGGCGAACCAGTACGCGTCCCCCGCCGACGTGGTCAGCGGGGCGAGCAGGAGCAGTGCGCCGCCGGCCAGGTCGGCGGCGATGATGCCCCGCGCGGTGCCGAGGCGGGTGGTCACCCGGACCGCGACGGCGGCGCCGGCGAGCGCGCCGACCCCGTCCATGGCGAGGACGAGACCGAGCTGTACGGAGTCGAGACCGGCCTCGCGGACGAGGTAGAGGGGGGTCAGGGCGACGAGGGCCGCGTTGAGGAAGTTGGCGGCGGTCGCCCAGATCATGCAGGGCCGCATGACCGGGTGTCCGGTGACGTACCGCCAGCCCTCGCGCATCAGCCGGAGCGCGCTCTCGCCGGTGCGGGGGGCGGGGTGGCTCTCGGGGAGGGTGCGCAGGAGCACGGCGGAGGTCAGATAGCTGGCGGCGTCCATGACGAGCGCGCCGACCGGGCCGGTCGCGCCGATCAGGACGCCGCCGAGGGAGGGGCCGCCGGTGTCGGTGACGGCGTGCGTGCCGGACATGACGCTGTTGCGGGCGGCCAGCTGCCGGGCCGGGACGACGGCGGGCAGGAAGGTCGAGTTGCCGATGTCGAACAGCACCGTCGCCGCGCCTGTGACGAGCGCCGCGAACAGCAGGTGCGGATACGTGAGGGTGCCGAGCCACCAGGCGAGCGGCAGCGACCCGAGCGCCGCGAACCGTACGAGGTCGAGCGCGACCTGGAGCCGGCGCAGCGGTACGCGCTGCGCGACGACGCCAGCCGGGAGGCTGAGCAGCAGCCAGGAGACCTGTCCGGCCGCGGCGAGCAGGGCGACCTCGAAGGCGGTGGCGTCGAGGACGGTGAGGGCGACGAGCGGCAGGGCGAGGGCGGTGACGGCGGTGCCCGCGCCGCTGACGGTGGCGGCGGCCCAGAAGCGCCAGAAGGCGCCCGTCGGTGAGGTCTCCCGCTCGTCGTCGTGTCGGTCGTGTTCCGGAATCGTTCGTGTCCCGCCCATGCGGAGCCCACCCCTGAGTCTTGTCAGTCTCTTTTGGGAACTCACTCGTCCCGGGTGAGTTTCTATCGGGAACCGACCTCATGGCGCAAGATGGTCCCGACGAGCGGCCGCCGTGCGCGGAGGAGTGGAGGCGCTGTGATGAGGTCGGTTCCCGAGCGGGACGCGGCGTGCGCGATCGCGCAGGCGGCGGCGGTGGTCGGCGACTGGTGGAGCCTGCTCCTGATCCGGGAGACCGCGCGGGGGCACCACCGGTTCGACGCGCTCCAGGAGGAGCTGGGCATCTCCCGGAAGGTGCTCACCGAGCGTCTGGCGCACCTGGTGGACACGGGGGTCCTGGAGAAGGTCCCGTACCAGGACAGGCCGGTGCGGCACGAGTACCGGCTGACGGAGAGCGGCCGGGGACTCCTTCCGGTGCTGCTGTCGATGCAGGACTGGGCGGACCGCTGGGTCTTCGGCGACGGCTCGCTCAGCGGCACCGCCGACGAGGCGAGCGCGGAGGCACGGCGCGTCGCGGGCCTGGTGGGCGAGCGGCTGCCGCGCCTGGAGCTGCGGGGCCACCGGGACGGCGCGCCGGTGGACCCGGTGGCCGACGGCGTGGCCACCGTCCTGTTCTGCTACCCGGCGACCGGGGCCCCCGGCCCCCTGCCGGACGGCTGGTCGGGCATCCCCGGGACCGTCGGCTGCACGCTGGAGAACCGGCTCTTCCGGGACGCGTACGAGGACTTCCGCGCGGCGGGCGCGGAGGTGCACGGCGTCAGCACCCAACGCCCGGACGAACAGCGGATGTTCGCGGTCGAGGAGGGCCTCCCCTTCACCCTCCTCTCGGACGTCGACCTGTACCTCGCCGCCGCCCTGCGACTGCCCACCTTCCGCGCCGGGCAGCTGCTGCGGCTGAAGCGGGCCGTGCTGGTGGTGGACCGCGACCGCGTGGTACGGCACGCGCGCTTCCCGGTCACGGACATTCCGGCGGCGGTGGACGAGGCGCTGGCGGAGGTGCGGCGGCTGGCGGGGGAGGACTGAGGGTGAGGGCGCCCTCGGGCGGTGGAGAGCCCGGTCGCCGAGGAGGGGCGGGACTCGGCCCGGTTCACTCGTGACGCAGACGCAGCGACTCTCGCTCGCCCTCCTCGATCTGGTCGATGGTCAGGCCCGGCAGGTTCATCTGGGCCAGGGTCACCTCGGCGCTGCTCGGCTGGGCGTCGGCGGGCACCCACTGCTCCGGTCGCCAGGCGTTGGCGCGCATCAGCGACTTCGGGCAGTGCGGATAGACCTGCTCGACATCCACCACGATCGCCGTGACCGGCGGCTTGCCCACGGGAGTGAGCCGGTCGAGCAGCTCCGGGCGGGCCGAGACGCAGGCGCGGCCATTGACGCGCAGCGTGGTCGGGCGGCCGGGGACGAGGAAGAGCAGTCCGACGCGTCCGGTCTGCAGCACGTTGTGCAGGGTGTCGAGCCGCTTGTTGCCGGTCGCGTCGGGGATCGCCAAGGTCCGCTCGTCCAGCACCGAGACGAACCCGGCCGGACCGCCGCGCGGTGTCACGTCCGCCCGGCCCTCGGCGTCCGCGCTGCCGATGAACACCAGCGGGGAACAGCCGATCAGCGCCCGGGTCTCCTCGGTCAGGCGGTCGATCTCCTTGCGGAGCGCGTGCGGGTTCGGCTGCGGGTAGAGCTCGCGCAGCCGGTCCGTGCCGGTGAGGGCGTCCGCCCGGAGGGATGCGAAGAGCGAGCCAGGGGCCCCGGTGTCGTTCGTCATGCGGACGACCCCGGAAGACGACCGAGCCGGTGCCCGGCCGGGTCGTGATCCCGTCCGCGCCGACCGGTATGACCGACCGGACGGACATTCGCGCCGATGCGCGCCTCGCGGCTGTCAACCAGGCCGTAAGGATCACCAGGGCACCGGAAGCACGGGGCGTCCTCCCTGTCGTTCGGCGCGACGTCGGAGCGCCGCGAGATGCTCCGGGGCCGGCCAGGCCGTGCCGCTCGCCTCGAACGGTTCCTCCACCGGGACGACTCGCGTGTGGTCGCGGCGTTCCCCGTCATCGGATGTCGTGGTCGGGGTGGGCCCGGTCGTACGCGTGCCGTGCTTCGGCGATGGCGGTGCGGTGGGCGAGCGACCAGTCGGCGAGTGCCTTGACCAGGTGGGTGAGGCCGGCACCGGTCTCGGTCAGGCGGTAGTCGACCCGGGCCGGGACGGTCGGGTACACGGTGCGCAGCACGAGGCCGTCGCGTTCGAGCCTGCGGACGGTGAGGGTGAGCATGCGCTGGGAGATGCCGTCGACGGCACGCTGCAGTTCGCGGAACCGGCGCGGCCCGCTCGCGAGTTCGACGATCACGAGTACCGACCACGTGTCGCCGATGCGGTCCAGGACGTCGCGGATGCCGCAGTCGGGATGGTCTTCGCGGCCACAGGGGTCGAGGTCGGCGGGGGCGGTTACTCCGGTGTGAGTGAGTGACATCAGACTGCCTTCTTGTGGCCGGCGGACGTGCGATCGAGGATCAAGCGTAGTTACCGATGAGAACCACGACGGAAGAGTACGACTGACATGATCTTGGTGACGGGAGCGAACGGGAACCTCGGCGCGGCCACCCTGGCCGCGCTGCGTGCCCTCGGCGTCGCTGCGACCGGCGGCAGCCGCACACCGGGTGAGAGGATGCGGCACCTCGACTTCGACGCCCGCGCGAGCCTCGACTTTTCCGGGGTGTCGACCCTGGTGCTGATCTCCGCCGGTTACGCCGAGGACGACCGGGTCGTCGAACGGCATGCGGCGGCCCTGGACGCCGCCGTGCGCGACGGCGTCGACCACGTCGTCTACACGAGCCTGACCACGGCAGGCGACCATCTCGGTTTCGCGCCGGCGCACCGTGTCACCGAGCGCCTGGTGCGGGCGAGCGGACTGCCGTGGACGATCCTGCGCAACGGCCTGTACGCCGAGCTCTTCGGCGGTCTGCTGACATGGGTCGGTGACGGCGTGGAGTCCCCGTTCGGGAACGGTGCCCTGGCCGCGGTCGCGAGGGCGGATCTCGCCGATGCCGCGGCGGCCGTCGCGGCGCATCCGGCCCGGCACGGCGGGCGGGTCTACGACCTCGTCGGTACGCCGATCACGGCGGGTCGGGTGGCCGATCGGCTCGGGGTCCCGCACCGCACCATCGGGCTGGGGGAGTACCGGCGCAGGCTTCTCGACGAGACGACGGGACTCCTGCCGTTCCAGCCGCCCATGCTCGCTTCGATCGCCACGGGCGTCCGACACGGCTTCCTGGACGGCACCACTGCCGACCTCGCGGATCTTCTCGGTCGCCCGGCCCGCGACCCGCTGGCCGTGGCCGTTGCGGTCGCGTCCGCCACGCGACCGGAGCAGGCCTCCGGCGAGCTCGTGCGCGGTGGGCGGTGAGGTGGTCGACGTCGGCGGACGGCCGCAGCCGGATGCCGGGACCGACCGCGTAACCACGGTCGGCGAGGATATGGCCATTACCCGCCGGACGAATCTTTGATTTTCCGCTCGTGCGGCTCCACTGCCGGTTGATTACGGTGACCGTTCGATTCCGGGGCCCCGTCCGGGGCGGTGGAGTTGATCAAGCCCTTCTGTGTCAGAACCGGTTGACTGGGTAATCGTGCTGTGCCGACAGGAAAGAGGGTGAATTCGGTGGAAACGCATGTCAATGGCGAGGACGGTGTCCAGCCCGAGTCCGGTGGGCTGCTCATGTGCGCCGGTTACGGACTGGACAGGGACAGCAGCTGCATCGCGGACGCCCGTCACCGTGCCGCCGTCTTTCTCGAAGAGGCGCGCACCGAGCACCGTGTGCCGATCTCCGATCGCGCGAAGGACCTGACCGGCCTTGTGGTCAGCGAGCTGGTCACCAACGCCTACAAGTACGCTCCCGGGATGGTGCTGGTGGAGGTGCGCGTCACCGCCGGCAGTGTCGACATCGTGGTGTGGGACAGCGACCCGGCCGTTCCCACGGTCCAGGCCGCCGACCCGGACCGGGTCGGTCACCACGGCGTGGAGATCATCAGGGCCATCGCCGAGGACCTTTTCGTCGAGCGGGGGGAAGAGGGCAAGTGCGTTACGGCCCGTATCGCCCTGTCCGACAACCTCAGCCCGGTATAGGGGAAAGCCGTTTTCCGCGCCGCAGGGCCGTTTCCGGGACTTTTGCCGAACGATCCTCAAGGTCTCCGAGTTTCCGGATGCTCCGTAGTCTCGGGAGCGGCCGCGACGCCTCCTCGGTGAGGAGGAAGCCGATCCACGAACCGTGCCTGGTCGGCGAGGAACCCGTCGGTGTACAACCGCCGGGGAGCGAACAGCGCGGTCAGTGTCAGGCGCCAATCGGAGCGTTCCAGGTCTTCGTCCACCAAGGAGTGCGTGGCGCCGGGGTAACGGGCGACCGCCAGGGACGCCGGCGGCAGGAGGTCGCGGTAGACGGTTTCGGTGTCGGTGACGTCCACGTTGACGTCGCGCCCGGCCAGTACCAGGAGCAGTGGCGTGCCGTGCATGGCGCGCAGGTCGGCGGTCGCGTCCGAGCGGTGGTTCCGGGCGATGAAGGCCCACCGAGCTCTGGTCATGCCGTCCGTGTCACCGGTGGCGGCACGGTACTCGGCGAAGGACGCCTTTCTGTCCAGCAGGTTCAGAACGGTCTCCCGGCGGCGTAGCGCCGTCTCCTTCTCCCTGGGGGTCGCACCGTCGCGGTCCAGTTCGGCGAGGAGGTTGTGGCGACCCTGCCGCAGCCAGTTGACGGCCGGGGAGACGGCGATGACGAAGTGCAGACCCCGGTCCCGCGCGGCGACCTTGGGCAGGACCCAGCCCGCCTGGCTCGCCCCCCACAGGCCGATGCGGCGGCCGTCGATGTCCGGACGTCCGCGGGCCCACGCCACGGCGGCCAGGGTTTCCCGCGCCCGGTCGTCCATGCTCTGGTCCAGCCAGTCGCCTCCTGATCCCCCGACTCCGGGCTTGCTGAACGACAGCGAGGCGTAACCGGACCGGGCGAAGGCCTCCCACAGCGGTCGGTAGAACGTCTCGTGCGTCGCGTCGACCGGGCCGTCGCCGTGGACGAAGACCACCAGCCCGAACGGCCCCCGCCCGTGTCGGGGCAGGGCCAGTACGCCTTCGAGCGGTTGCCCCCGGTGGTGCAGGACCACCTTCTCCTCGCGCAGCGCGTAGGTGTTCTGCCACACCACCGTGCCGCCGAGCCCGGCGCCCATCACTACTACCGCGACCAGTATCCGTAAGGCCGTTCTCCACCTGCTCGGTATCGGCCGTCCTCGCGTCCGGAACACTTCGGCCTCCCAAGAACTATCGCTTCACCAACGATCGTATCAATAGTGAACGTATTATGCTTGATAGATCAAGGCGGGCGAGGGGAAGACGGAGGAGTCGGGTGGACATGACGGCGGGCAAAGCCCATGCCCCTGGAGGCGGCCGGCCGGCGGTGCGCAGGGGGATACCCGAGGGCGGTGAAGAACGAGTGGCGGCGTTGTACTGGGAGGCCTTCGGCCGCAAGCTGGCGCCGGCACTGGACCCGCCGGAAACGGGGCGCGCGTTCATCGCCGCCCACCTCCACCGGGACCGGGGCGTCGTCGCCCTCGTCGACGGCCGGGTGGTCGGAGTGGCCGGCTACCGCCTCGGCGACCGCGCGCTGACCGGCGGCAGCGTGAAGGACGTCCTCTCGACCTACGGCCCGTTCCGCGGGCTGCCCCGTCTGGTGGTCCTCGCCCTGTTCGAGCGCACTCCCGCCGCGGGCGAGCTCGTCATGGACGGCATCGCCGTCGACGCGGCGCACCGCGGCGAAGGCATCGGTACCCTCCTGCTCGGGGAGATCGCGTCCCTCGCCGCCGAGAACGGCTGCCGCCGGATCCGGCTGGACGTCATCGACACCAACCCCCGCGCCAGGGCACTGTACGAACGGCACGGCTTCACCGCCCGGCACACCGAGCACACTCCGTACCTGCGCCGCCTGATGGGCTTCGGCGCCGTCACCACCATGCGCCGACCGGTCACTCCGGCCGACGTGACCAGCGAGGGAAAGGCCCGATGAACACCACCACGCCCGCGCGTGCCGAACGGCCGGAGATCCCCACGCGGCTGGTCGTGCAGAGCCTGGTCCGCGAAGACGGAACGGTCGACGCCGACGAGTTGTACGCCGTCGCAGGCCTGCTCGGCATGAGCGACCAGCAGGTCAGACTGTGCGTCACACGCCTGGTCGCCGAAGGGCGCTTCACCCGACAGGGCCGGGGCCGCAAGGCCACCCTGCGCGCCGTGGCCGACGCCACCGGATCACTCGCGCCCGACGCCTCCTACGTCCGCCACGCCTACCGGCAGGACGCCGGACTGGCCCCCTGGGACGGCACCTGGCACCTGTACGCCTTCGCCGTTCCGGAAGCCCGGCGTGTCGCCCGCGACTCCCTGCGCGAGCACCTCCTGCACCTCGGCGCCGCGCCCGTCCAGAACGGCCTGTACGTCACCGCCAACCCCGTCGGCGAACTCGTCGACGCCCAGGCCCGACACCTCGGCATCGAGGACACCCTCACCCGGCTGACCACCACCGACCTGCGCATCGGCGATCTCACCGGTCCACGGGAACTGGCCGCCGCGCTGTGGCCGCTCGCCGAGATCGCCCGGCGGCACGAACGCCTCGCCGCCTTCGCCGAAACCTGTCTGACCCTGCTCGGGGCAGAGCCGGGACTCACCGATGTCGAACGGCTCACCACGGCCGTGGAGCTCGCCGCCCGCTTCACCGAGGCGATGGACCCCGACCCTCTCCTGCCGCCCGAACTCCTGCCGCAGCCCTGGCCCGGACGCCATGCCCGCCGGCTGGCGGCCGACTGCTGGAAACACCTGGACGAAGCCTCGCGCACGGGCTCCGGCCCCGGCCTTCGCCTGTTCGCGCTCTACGCCGACGCGCTCGGCCCGGAGGGCGCCGGGTGACCGGCGGGGAAGCGGGCCCGCGCCCGCTCCTGCCACAGGCCGTGGATCCCGCTCATGTCGCCGAGTCGGCGCGCCGCTCGTGGCGCGCGCGTGCGAGGCGGTGGGCCGTTCGCAGCAGCTCACGCGTCGACGCTCCGGTGCGTTCACCCGGGTTCACCACCGCCAGCCAGCCGGCGCCGCCGTAGACGGGGTGTGCGATCACCACGTCGGCGGTGCTGGGGTCGACCTCGGCGGAGGCCGACTCGCGCGGTGCGCGACCGGTCCACCGGACGAACGCCTCCTTCCCGGCGGCGACGTTCACACGGAAGGTGTCCGGCCGGTCCAGACGGGATGCCTCGTCGCCGGGGTAGTTCTTGGTCACGACGGTCGCGAAGGGCCGGCTCGCCGTCGGGGCGACGCCGTCGGGCGCGTAGTAGAAGAACGCGTCGCCCCGGCCGATCGCCGGTGTGCCGTCGCCGGGTGCGGGCCTGAGGACCAGGACCCCGTCGAGGCCCGCCACGAAATCGATGATCTCTTCACTCGTCATGTGCTTCAGCGTTCCATTAAAGTGCTTGTGGAGACTTTGAGGCGCAGGTACGGGGTTTTCGGGATGGCAAGTCTCAAATCGGGAGGCATGCGCACGGCTGATGTCGCGCGTCGCGCCGGGTGCTCGGTCCAGCAAGTGCGCAACCTCGAACGTGACGGCGTACTTCCACCCGTTGCGCGTACGGCCATGGGTTACCGGACCTACGACGAGGTGCATCTGCAGTCCGCGCTGGCCTACCGGGCCCTTGCCGCGGGCGTGGGACCGGTCGGGGCCAAGGACATCGTCCGGGCCTTCCACCGGAGCCCCGTTTCACAGGCCCTGGCCCTCCTCGACGCGGCGCACGCCCGCCTCGACGCGGAGCGCGAGGGTCTGAGGCGGGCCGAGGAAGCCGCCCGCGCGATCTCCGGCGAGCCGATCGACGACGTGCGCGCCTCGGACTCGATGAGCATCTCCGAACTCGCCACCGCCCTCGGCGTGCGTCCGTCGACGCTGCGGCACTGGGACGCGGAGGCTCTCGTCGTCCCCGACCGCGATCCGGCGCGCGGCACGCGACGCTACACACCGGCTCAGGTACGCGACGCGCGGATCGTCCATCAGCTGCGCAGGGCCGGGTACCGCGTCACGGCCCTCCGGATCCTCATGCCGCAGCTGCGGCGCACCCGCCGATCGGAGGAGGTCGCCTCGGCGCTGGCCGCCAGGGACACCAGCATCACCACGCGCTCCAGAGCCCTTCTCGACGCTGCCTCGGCGCTCGGCGCCGTACTCTCGCTGAGCGAGCGGGCGGACTGATCAGGGGACGGCCGTGAGGCCCCGTACGGACCTGCGGCGCGCCTCGAAGCACGACGGCCGTCCCGGCCCGTCCGTGGACGGGCCGGGCGAAGCCTCACTCCTCGTGGTCCGACGGGTTTCCGAGAGGCTCCGGCTGCGTGTCGGGAAGAGGGGCCGAAGGCGGGAACAGGAATCCTTCGAAAGCGTCCAGCACGAACATCATGCCTATGAGCAGCAGGGGGACGAGCAGAGCCAAAGCCACCATGACGCCTCCTGACAGGGGTGCCACGGGAGGTGGCGTGAAGCAGAAGGTTTCGATTCACCATGAGCCAGAAGGACGAAGATCGCATGTCCGGGTGAAGGCGTCCCGTGGGCCGTACGGGTCGTTTTCCACGGGCCGGTGCCCTGACCTGCTGCTTGTTCCGCCAGGAGGGTGGTTTGACGGCTGCCGGCGCGTTCCTCGGAGCCTGGACTCATCTGACGAGCGGTTTCACCCGCCCCCGGCAGGGGCGTGGCGGAACCCGTCGGGCAGGAGCGCGCGGTCGGCCGGGAAACGCCGACGGCTCCCGCCCTGTGAACAAGGGGAGAGCCGTTCGGGAGTGACTTCGGCGTGCGGTTCTCGCGTGTTACGCGTGGCGGTGCGAGTGGCGGTTGCCGGTGACGAGCCGGTAGAGGGCGAGCAGGATGACGGAGCCGACGATCGCGGCGATCCAGGTGGAGATCTCGAAGAACCCGTCGACGGAGTCGACGCCGAAGATGACCTTGCCGAGCCAGCCGCCGAGCAGGCCGCCCGCGATGCCGATGAGCATGGTGATGATGATGCCGCCGGGGTCCTTGCCCGGCATCAGGGCCTTGGCGATGGCGCCGGCGATCAGACCGATGAGGATCCACGCGATGATGCCCATCATGCTCTCCAGTTCGTCGTACAAGGAACTTGTCAGGTGGTCGTCTGGACCAATCGGGCTTGAGTAAACGTTCCCCACCGAAAAATTCCAGCCGCCTTCTTCCCGGAGAGCGGCGCGGTGAGGCCGGCTGGTCGTACGTCGCACGGGAACGCGCCATTTGAGCCGTAACCACCGGAAGTGAACGAAACCGACTCCTCGCAGCACCGCGGTGCGTACGCTGCAAGCGTTCGACCGCCCTTCGAGGAAGAGCAGTGGATGACCGAGAACCCGTCTGTGCCCGGACCGCGCCGGGACTTCGCGATGCACAACGGCTGGTGGGCTTCGGGCTGGACCCACGTCCTTCCCTGCCAGGCCTTCCCGCTGACGATGCTGATCAGCACCGCGAGTCAGCCCGGTTTCACCGGCTCCCTCGACGAGCTCCTGGAGGAGGCCTTCGACGGCCACTGGGACATGCTCGGCGGCGATCTCGACGCAGCGCTCACGTTCTCGTGGCCCGACGAGGAGTGGGACGACGAGGACGCGCCGGAAGGGCGCGAAGCGTTCGAGGCGAACCACTGGAAGAAGTTCGACGCGGTGCTGACGGAGGCCGGCTTCCCGGTGCCCACGACCGTGCGGGAGCTGTCCGAGCTCTATCTGACCTGGGGTCTGGTGCACCGGGAGGAGACTCCGGAGGGCACCCGGTGGTCCATGCCCGACCCGCTGCCGCTGCCCGATGACCTGCTGCCCCTGGACGCCGAACTCGCCGAGCGGCTTGCCGGGATCCGCTGGGAGACGCACACCGATCCGCTCGTCAACAGGCTCGTCAAGCACTTGGCCGACGATCTGGGCGAACCGCGGGAGGTCCTCACCTCCCTCGACCGCCTGGCCGTCGCCACCGGCCAGGACGCCGACGACGTACGCCTCGCCCTCGTGGCGCTCGTGAAGTCCGGCGACGCCCGGGTGTGGCGCGGGCAGGAGCCCGCCGACACGGAAGGCCTCGAGGCGCATCGGCGCTTCCGTCTGGTCATGGACTGGGACCGCTTCAACGAGGACCGGGTGCACGTGATCGTCAAGACCGACGACGCATGAGCGGGGGCGTGCCGGACGCCGTGGGGACCGAGGACACGCGCCTGATCGTGGTCCGCGGCAACAGCGCTTCGGGGAAGTCCTCCGTCGCGGCCGGCCTGCGCGCCGAGTTCGGCCGCAACCTCGCGATCGTCGGCCAGGACAACCTGCGCCGGACCGTGCTGCGCGAACACGACCGCCCAGGGGCCACGAACATCGGCCTGATCGACCTCACCGCCCGCTACGCCCTGGACAACGGCTTCCACGTCGTCGTGGAGGACACCGTCCGACGGATCCTGCGCGAGAGCGGCCTGGACCGTGTGTCCGCGATCGACCGCTGACGGACCACGCCCTCCCGGCGTTCCCGGCCCGGCCCCCTGGGAGCCCCTGACCGGTGACGCCGGCGCGAACGGCTCGTACACCGCTCCGTGCCGCCGTCCCCTGCCGCCCGGCCGTCGCCGGAACCGCACCGTCGGGCGCCCGCGTCGTTCCAACCGTGGCGAGGGGCGTCAGGCGTCGAGGGCCTGGGCGAGGGTTTCGTGGCAGTCGATGACGGTGTCCAGGCCGACGAGGCCGATGGTGCGCAGGACGGTGTCGGTGGTTCCGGCCAGGCGGAGCCAGCCGTCGGCCTCGGTGAGGGCATGGTGGGCGGTGATGAGGACGTTGATGCCGCTGGAGTCCATGAAGGTGACCTCCCGCATGTCGGCGACGACGCGGGGGCCGGGAGTGTCGGGGACGGCCAGTGCCTGGCGCAGGGTGTCGCCGGTCGTGTGGTCGATCTCTCCGCTCAGGGCGACCACACGGACGCCCTCGATGTCGGTGGTCGCCGCCGACAGCCGTCCGGGCTGTCCGGCGTGTCCGGTCCCCAATGTCTCTCCCCTAGTCATGCGAGTGATCCTGGCATATGCATACCCGTGTGTGTAGGGCCGTTGGGCCCGGCTTGCGGGAGGGCCTCCTTCGGCAGCAGACGGGGCGAAGGACAGGGCGTCATCCGCGGGCGTGCGGGTAGGCGTCGCTGACGGGGAACGGGGAGTGAGTGACGGCTGTGACGGAATCGGATTCGGTGAAGGACCACGGGACGGCGTCGGCGGACCGGCCGCTGCGGATCGCGTCCGCTCTGCGCGGGGACGACGACGACATCGCCCGGGCCCGCCGTCTGTCGGCCGACTTTCTCGCCCGCGTCCGGACCGAGCACGGTCTGGACGTCTCCCGCCGCGCGGTCGACCTGACCCGGCTTGTGGTCAGCGAACTGGTCACCAACGTCCGCAAGTACGCGCCCGGCCCGGCATCACTGGACCTGAGGATCGACGGTGACGCGGTCGAGATCACGGTGTGGGACCGCGACCCGGTTCTGCCCGTCGCACGGGCCGCGGACGTCGGCCGGGTCGGGCAGCACGGCCTGGAGATCGTCATGGCGGTCGCCCGCAGCTTCGAAGCGCGCCGTGAACAGGTCGGCAAGCGCATCATCGTCACCCTCGCCCTGACCGACGACCCCGGTGACACCCTCGTCTGACACCAGCCCCCGCGGACAAGGCGCTCCACCCGCGCGACAGCCGTGGGGGAGGGGAGTCGTCACCGGCGGGCCGGGTCCGCCGCCCGTACCCCCTTGTCAGTGGTGGTTGAGAAGCTGATCGGATGGATGGTGACGAGCAGCTGCTGCGCGGCCGGGTCTACGGCCGTGACCACGACGACCCCGACCCCGGCCCGAGAGCCGGTCGGACCTATGCCGAACTCGTCGGCGGGCCGCTGGACGGTCTCCTGCTGGACATCCACGGGTGGCCGCCGGCAGAGGTGGACGACGGGGTCGCCCTGGCCACCGAGCTCTCCCGGTGGCCGGGCGGGCGCGCGCTCTACGACCCGCGCCCCGGCGAGCCGCGCGCCCCGGGCCCGGGCGTCGCCTGCCGCTTCTACCACACCGGAGACATCCCCTGACCTGCGTTCCCCGGCCGTCGGCCGAGCGGGGTGGCCGTGCACGAGCACCGGCTCGGTCTGGATCGAGCAGGAAGATGCCGGACACGGCCATCGAGGGCCCTGAAGGCCTGACGGGCAGGCAGAAGGTGCCGGCGGCGGCCGAGGAGTGGGGCCGGACGGCGCCGCCGTGAAGGTGCTACGGGGCGTCCCTCGAACCCGGGGACGACGCCGGCGGGTCGCCCCACGAGTACGGCATGCCGGCGAGGGCGCCCGAGCCGGAACACGGGACGCCCCGCTCACTCCGTCAGGATCGCCTCCAGCGCGGCGAACGGATCCGTCAGCGTGGCCAGGCGGTACGCGCCGTCGTAGACGCTGTCGCCGATCTGCTTCCGGGCCGACAGCTCCGCACTGCGCCGCAGCGGCTGCAGCTCGGGAGTGCCCCGCTGAGGATGTCCGACCATCCGCCAGAACACCTCACCCGTCCCGTACGCCGAGGCCGCCTCCTCGCCCAGGGACAGCGCCGACAGCGCGACCGCGAGCAGGTCGAGCCCCAGACCGAGGCCGAAAACGTCGCCTATCAGGCGCTTGCCCCGCAGCATGGCCCGGGCATGGCGGGCGGCATCGGCCGAGCGCCGTTCCCGCAGCGCTATCACCGCCAGCTGGTACTCGCTGTAGGACCGCGTCCACTGCTCGCCCGCCGACGCCGCATCGTGCCGCAGCTCCTCGGCCCCCGCCCGGGCCTCTTCGAGCAGGCCGGACGCCGTCAGGGCGAAGACCCGCATCACCCGGCACCGTGCCACCGCGGGCATCGCCGCACCCCGTTCCGCCAGCGCCCGGTCCGCGACCGCCAGCGCCTCCCGGGGATCGCCCCGCAGCAACATCACCAGGCCGCGCAGATAGCCGGCATCGACCAGGAGCGTCGCGTCCCGCGCCCGTACCGCGCACTCGTCGGCACGGCCCGCCAGCCGGGCCGCGACGTCGTACTCGCCCCGCAGACAGCGCACCACCCCGAGCGCCCACACCAGCTTGCCCACGACGGCCTCGGGCCCGGAGACCAGCCGCACGCACTCCTCCAGGTAGTGCGCCGCCTCGTGCAGATGACCCGAACACGCCCAGAAGAAGCCGAGCGCCCCCGCCAGCTCCGCGGCCGCCGAAGGATCGGTGGCCAGCAGGTGTTCCAGCGCCGCGCACAGATCGCCGTAGCAGCCGACCAGCCGCGCGTAGGAAGCCGCCTGTCCCGGCCCCCACCAGGAGTCCTCGGCGGCGAGCGCCAGCTCGTGGAGGCGCCGCGCGTGGCTGTCGGCCATCATCCGGGTCTCACCGAGCTCCGCGAGCCACATCGCCCCGTACTCACGAACGGAGTCGAACAGGTGCAGACGGCCGCCGGACAGGGTCACGACGCTCTTGCGGACCAGCCCCTCCAGGGCCTGCTCCAAGGCGGCTCCGGTCAACGGCCCGCCACTGCACACCCGTACCGCGTCGTCCACCGCGGCGGCCGAACGGAACACCGACAGACGCGCCCACAACAGCCGCTCCCGCGGCTCGCACAATTCGTGACTCCACCCGATCGTGGTACGCAACGCACGGTGGCGCGACGGCTGGACCCGGCTCTCGGGCCCCTCGGAGAGAGACAGCCTGCCGCGCAGGAGCCGCGCCATCGCGGGCAGCGGCCTCTCCCGCAACTGCGCGGCGGCCAGCTCCAGCGCCAGGGGTACGCCTTCCAGCCAGCCGCACACCTCGGCGGCGGCGACGAAGTCCTCGGGGCGCGTCCAGCGGACCCCGACGGCGCCGGCCCGATCGGCGAACAGCTCCATCGCGTCGGAGTCGACCGGCAGCGGACCCACGGAAAACAGGAACTCGTCCTCCACGCCCAGCGGTTCACGGCTGGTCGCCAGCACGACGAGCCCCGGACAACGGGCGAGGAGGTCCGAGACCAGCGCCGCGCACGCCGCCACGAGGTGCTCGCAGGAATCCAGGACCAGCAGGACGCGGCGTACGCCGATCCAGTCGGCCAGCGTGTCGACGGGATCGCCGGGCGAGTGGTCCGACAGACCGCAGGCGTCGGCGACCAGCGGGATGAGCAGGGAGTCGTGGGCCAGCGACCACAGCGGAGCCCAGTGGACACGCGTGAAGACGTCCGGCCCACCGCCGCCGCCGACGACGTACGAGGCGAGCCGGGACTTCCCGATCCCGCCCATGCCCACCAGCGTCACGAGCCGCCGCTCGCCCAACAGGGACGCCAGGTCCTCGACCTCCCCGGCCCGCCCGACGAACGTCCCGCTCTCCGGCGGCATCCACGTGTCCATTCTTCGTATTCTCCGGCAGAACGAAGAACAGGACGCACGCGTTCGGCGAAGCACGAAGCCTTCCGGTACCCTCCCGCCGCCGGATGCCGCACCGGCCGGACCCGCGGCACGCGGCCGCAGCCGATCCGATGCGTCTTCCTTCCCCGAGGACGACGCCGCGTGCGGGCGAGCCTCTCGGGGTGTCCCGGGTCCGCCGTGCTCAGATGGAGCGGCACGACCGACGGTTCAGGGAAAGGTGCAGGGATGTCCGAGGACACCATGAGGGCGATGGCGTACGAGACCTACGGCGGGACGGAAGTGCTCCGCGAGACCCGGCTGCCGGTGCCGAAGGTCGCCCCCGGTGAGGTTCTCGTCAAGGTCCGGTGCGCCGGGGTCAACCCGGTCGACTGGAAGATCATGGCGGGCGGGCTCGACGGCCTGATGGACACCGTCCATCCGGTGGTTCCCGGCTGGGACGTCAGCGGCACCGTCGAGCGGGTCGGCATCGACGTGCCCGAGTTCGCGGCCGGTGACGAGGTGATGGCCTACGCCCGCAAGGACTACGTGCACGGCGGCACCTTCGCCGAGTACGTCAGCGTGCCCGTCCGCACCCTCGCCGCCAAGCCCGCCTCCCTGGACTGGGCGCAGGCCGCCGGACTGCCGCTGGCCGGCCTGACCGCCTACCAGCTCCTCACGCGTCTGGGCACGGGCGCCGACGACACCGTCCTCGTGCACGGCGCGGCCGGCGGTGTCGGTTCCTTCGGCGTCCAGCTCGCCCGGGCGTTCGGCGCGCGGGTCATCGGCACCGCCTCCCCGCGCAACCACGACCGGTTGCGCGGCTTCGGCTGCGAGCCCGTCGCCTACGGGGACGGACTGACCGAACGCGTCCGCGCCCTGGCGCCGGACGGCGTCACCGTCGTCGCCGACTTCGTGGGCGGGGTCCTCGAAACCACCCTGGCCGTCCTGGCCGAGGGCGGACGACACGCTTCCATCGCCGACGACTCCGTGCTCGGAGCGGGTGGCCAGTGGATGTGGGTCCGGCCGTCCAGCGAGGACCTCACGACCCTCGGCCGGCTCGCGGACGAGGGCAAGCTCGCGGTCGACGTCGCCGAGACGTTCCCGCTCTCCGAACTCGCGGCGGCCTTCACCCTCAGCCAGGAGGGCCATGCCTCGGGGAAGATCGTCATCGAGGTCTGAAGCCGCACCCCGTCACCGGTCGCGAGCCCTAACCGTGGTCGGGCGACGGCCCTTGTCCACCGGCGGGCCCGTCGTGCCACCGGCGTGCCGCCGCTACGACGGCGAGCAGGAGCGCCAGGGCCACGGCAAGGGTTCCCTCCACGCCGGTGCGGGCGTGCAGAAGGCCTCCCGCGAGAGCCCCCGCCGCGAGTACGGCCACCGACACCCCGCGCCGCACGGTGCCCGGTCCCGGCCGGTCCACGGCGAACCCCGTCAGCGTCCGCGTCATCACGGTGGTGGTCAGGTCCGGCACCCCCAAGCGGTGCACGACGGCGTTCTGCAACCCCATTCCGCAGGCCAGCGGCACCAGGACCGCGTACCGGCCCCAGCCGGCCGCCTGGCCGGCGAGAGCGAGCGCGACCAGCAGCGCCTGGGCGGTGACCAGCAGCGCGAACAGCCCTCCCGGTTCGGCTTCCCGGCGCCACGCACCGCCCGCGGCGGCCCCGGCCAGGAACCCCGCCAGCGCCACCGCCGAGGCCAGGGCCGACAACTGGGCCGCCCCCGACAGCGCGAACCCGAGGAAGACCACGTTGCCGGTCATATTGGCCACGAACACCCGGCCAAGACCGAGGAAACTCGCCGCGTCCACCAGCCCGCTGACGAACGTCAGCACGAGCAGCGGGGGAACGAACCGCGCGTAGCGGTGGCCGTCGGGGAACAGCCACCGTGCGACCGCCCCTCCACCGCTCACCGTGCCCCCTCCCGACCGGTACCGCCCCGGCTCACGAAGGCCTGCCCGAGCGCGCCGCCGCCCCTGCCGATGGTTCGTGTCCGTGTCACCCCTTCACTGGAACAGAGGCGATGAGGAAGGGCGAGCGTCCCACGCCGTGCGGAGGCGCCCCTCCGGGTGCGGATCCCTCAGGCTGCCGAGCCGCCGCACGGGTGTACCGCCCCTGGCGGGCGGTCCTCCTGGCGGGCGGTCTCCTCCGTGGGACCGATCCGTGGCACAGGACGCCGAGACGGGAACCGGTCGCACCGCTTGCGAAGCGGAACACGTGGGAAGAAAACCTGTGGTCCCGATGGCCCACGGATGCCGCGCAGCGGCCCCGGCCCATGATCGAACACCCACTGACGAACGGATTCCTCCGCGTGACGACTGCTCCTGCCGAAACCCTGACCACGCGCGTGCCCGGGCGGGCCTGGACCGTCCGGCTGACCGGTCACAGCGACCGCACCGCGAGCGTCACCTGCACCTCGCCCTGCAAGATGCCCGCCCGCTCCCGAGACCTGACCTCCTTGCGCGCCTTCGCCGCCCGGCACGCCGCCGCCCACGCCAAGGCCGCCACCGTCCGCCCCAACGCCGCCTGCCACTGCCGCTCCGAGCGCTGCGACGCCCACCCGGGGCACAAGACGCTCTGCGCGGGCGGGGTGGTGATGATCCTGCGTCACGACCCGGTCATCGGCCAGGTCTGGATCGTCGAGGAAGTGTGTGCGACGTGCGCGCCGCACATCCCGCACGCCCGCGTACTGGCCCGCGCCGCGGCCCCCACCAGACCCGCTGCCACCAGGCCGGCCGCCCAGACCCCCGCGCCCCCGCACCCGGGCGTACCGAACCTGTTCTCCTCCGCCCACGCCGCCGCCGACGCGGGCGCGGACACCGTCCGGCGCCCGCGCAAGCCGCACCGCCGCCCCCGCCGACAAGGCTGAGAAGTGCGCCGTCGCATCGGCCCACGACGTCCTCCGGGTCGCCGGGGGCGGACCGGACGGCCGACCGCCCACGACGGCCAGGCACCGAGAGCGCTTCGTACCCCGCGATCCGCCGAAGCGCTCAAGAGCCCGGCCGTCGCACCGCTCAGACCTCGGCCGCGACCGCCTCGGCGGGCTCACCGGCCGGTGCGGACGCCTCGGCACCGGCACCGGCGGCGTCCGTGGCCCTGGGCTTGGTGTACAGGGCGACACCCTGCCGTGTGTCCTTCTCGATCCGGTCCTTCTTCACCAGGCCCTCCAGGGCGTTGCGGACGACCTGGACCGAGGTCGAACGCCCGGGATGCGCCTTCGTGAACTCCGCGTGGATCTCACTGACCTTCAGCGGCTCACCGGGAAAGCCGTCCAGCAGACCGTCGAGAAGCGTGCCGAGCGTGGGCGCGGACTGCGTCTCGGAAAGACCGCCGGTGGGCTTCTTCTCCGCCGCCTTGCCCGTCGCCGCCTTCCTGGCCGCGGGCTTCTTGGCCGTGGGCTTCCCGGCCGGGGCCTTCGGCGTCTTCGCGGCCGTCTTCTTCGCTGCCGGAGCCTTCTTGGCCGGCGCCTTCCCGACCGACGTCCTCCTGGCGGCCGTCTTCTCGACCGGGGCCGCCTCCCGCGTCTCCCGGGGCTGGGGCACGGCCGCTTCCTGTACGGCCTCGACCGGCTCGTTCACGCCGCTTGCCGGCGCGGTGGTCGCCGGCATGGAATCCAACGTCGTGATCAGCCATTTCTCCTCCGCCTGCAACTGCTCCAGACGGGCGGCGATCGACGCCTGCTCCGCACGGTTGGCCGCGAGGTCGGCGGCGAGCTGCTCCGCGTACCTGGTGTGAATCGAGGTGCTGTTCAGCTCGTTCGGCACTACAGTCCACGCTCCCTAAACGATGGGCATTGTTGCCGGATGTTACTCGTCACTGGCCGAATCCGGCCTGTACAGCCCGAAAAAACCCTCGCAGGAAGCCGGTGCGCCCGGCCGGTGAGCGAGGTGAAATGCCTGTGCGCCAAGGGCCCGTTCGAACAATGTGCGAGGGATGACCGGGGATGCCGCACCGAATTCCCTCCCGGATATGCCCCATACGGGTCATGAAGAGTGTTGGTCGTCGGATGGTGTCAGAAGGCGATGGCAGGGTAACGGGGAGATGTTCCGACCGCGATCAGACGGCCGGGACGATCCACAGATACGGAGTGCTCCACCGATGAACCGCAGTGAGCTGGTGTCCGCTCTGGCCGATCGCGCCGAGGTGACCCGCAAGGACGCCGACGCCGTGCTGACGGCCCTCGCCGAGACCGTCGGCGAGGTCGTCGCCAAGGGCGACGAGAAGGTCACCATCCCTGGCTTCCTGACCTTCGAGCGCACCCACCGTGCCGCTCGCACCGCTCGTAACCCGCAGACCGGCGACCCGATCGAGATCCCGGCCGGCCACAGCGTGAAGGTCTCCGCGGGCTCGAAGCTCAAGGAAGCCGCCAAGGGCGCGTAACGCCTCCTCGCACCACCCGTTCCGGCTCCGCGTCACGTGATCGGTCGAACCGGCCGAACCGCGTGCGGACCGGGGCGGGTTCCGGGTGTCCTCCCACAGGGGGAGGGCGCCCCTTTCCCCACCCCGGCCGGAATCCCCGGCTTGATCGAAGGACAGCAGCATGGCCAGCGGTACCGTGAAGTGGTTCAACGCCGAGAAGGGCTTCGGATTCATCGCCCAGGACGGCGGCCCGGACGTCTTCGCCCACTACTCCAACATCTCCGGCAACGGTTACCGCGAGCTGGTGGAGGGCGAGAGCGTGACCTTCGACGTCACGCAGGGTCAGAAGGGCCCCCAGGCCGAGAACATCGTCCGCGCCTGATCCGCCGGCCCGTACGAAAATCCTTTCCGTCCCGCGTCGGCCGCCGTGTACGGTGGTGTCACCGACGCGGGGTGGAGCAGCTCGGTAGCTCGCTGGGCTCATAACCCAGAGGTCGCAGGTTCGAATCCTGTCCCCGCTACGAGAAGAGAAGGGGCCCGGTGTCAGCCGGGCCCCTTTTCGCGTCTGCGGCCTTCCCCGTCTGGTAACAGCTGTTACCATCGAAGGATGGCGAAGACACAGCTGGGCGCGCGCGTCGACAACGAGATCAAGCAACTGGCGGAAGCCCGCGCCAGGGACCGGGGCCTGAGCCTCGGCGACTACATCGCCGTCCTCGTGCACGAGGACACCGAAGGGCTGCGGCAGCGCGGCCTGGACGCCGCGGAGCGGTTCCTCGCCGAGCACCAGGGCGTCTTCGACGAAGCCGAGGACGCCGACCGCCGCACCTCCGGAGCGCACGCCGCGTAATGGAGCTGCACATCGACGTTCCCTGGATCCTGCGGGTCGCCGAGATCGCGGGGGTGGGGGATCCCGCCCCCGAGGACTACGGGGTGCCGGTGGCCGCGGTCGCCGCTCACCGGGCCGAACTGCTGGACCGGCCCGTCTACGACAGCCCCTACGCCCGCGCCGCCGCCCTGGTGCACGTCCTCGGCCGCTGTCGATGGCTGGAGCGCTCCAACATGGCCGTGGCCGCCGCGACGAGCGTGATGTACCTGGAGGCTTCCGGAATCCCGGTCAAGCCCGCCAGGGAGGACGCCGTCGCCCTGCGCGACCTGCTGCGGGACCCCGCCTGCACCACCGCGAGGATCGCCGCCCTGCTGCGCGGTTGGCCCAGGACCGCCTGAATTCCGGCCGGGGCGAACCCACATGGTGATCCGGACGAGACCTGACCGTGCTGGTGCCGGAGAACCCCCTTCCGCGAGAGTGCCCGCAGTCCCCGGCGACAACGAGGTCTCTTGTGTCCGCTCTGCCCTTCCTCGCTCCTTGGCTGGTCCTGGCCTCGGCTCTCTGGACGATGCTGCCCCTGCTGTTCCCCCGGCGACGCCGGACGGGGATCGTCGTGGCCCTCGTCCACCTTCTCGCCACTTCGGCCCTTACCCGGCCCTGGACGGAGGGCCGGTACGCGGGCGACGAAGTGTGGATGGTTCTGGTGTTCGGCCAGGGAGCCCTGGTCGCACTGGGCCGGCTCGTCTTCGAGCTGAGTCCGTTCGGCGCCCGGCGCGGTAGGGCCTCCGCCACCCCGTAGCCCGTGGCGAGCGGATTTGCGCTCGCCCTGCCGGTGCCTGCCCTCGGAGGCGGGAACCGAATCGCTCCCCGGCGAGTTACGCCGTTCATGACACAAGGGGGAAGCACGATGGGGGAAGAGCCGACGTGGGCGGAGCTCCTGCTGGGGTCCGCCATCGCCCTGGGGGTCCCCACCGCCCTCGTAGGAGCGGTGATCTTCTCGCTCGTGGGGCTGACGCTGTGGGCGACGGCGCCCGAGCGCCGATGGAGGCGTCAGGGCCTGTCCGGCGGATCAGGGCCGGACAGGCCCTAGAGGCGGGCTTCACGCCGTCGTCAGGAACTGCGTCGCCGCCAGCTCTCCGTACAGCTCGTCGCCCTCCACCAGTTCCGCGTGCGTTCCCACCGCGCGGACCCGGCCCGCTTCCATCACGACGATCCGGTCCGCGAGCGTCACCGTCGACAGCCGGTGCGCCACGACGAGGACCGTGGTCTCCCGGGCCACCTCCGCCACCACGTCCCGCAGCGCCAGTTCGTTCACCGCGTCCAACTGCGAGGTCGCCTCGTCGAGCAGCAGCAGCCGCGGCCTGCGCAGCAGCGCCCGTGCGATGGCGACCCGCTGCCGCTCTCCGCCCGACAGCTTGGAGCCGCGGTGGCCGACCACCGTCTCCAGACCCTCCGGCAGCCGTTCCACGAGCGCGTCGAGCCGGGCCCGTACGAGCACCCGGCGGACCTCCTCCTCGCCCGAGTCCGGCGCGGCGAAGGTGAGGTTCTCGCGCAGGGTGCCGGACAGGACGGGCGCGTCCTGCTCCACGTAACCGATGGAGGCCCGCAGCTCGGCCAGCGGCCACTCCCTCACGTCCCGGCCGTCCACCAGGACCCGCCCGCCGGTCGTCTCGTAGAAGCGCTCGATCAGCCCGAACAGCGTCGTCTTGCCCGCCCCCGACGGGCCCACGAAGGCCGTCATGCCCCGCCCCGGCACCTCGAAGGACACGCCCCGGTGCACGGCCGGGAGGTCGTCCCGGTACCGGAAGGAGACGTCGTCGAAGACCACGGACGCCGGCCCGCCGCCTTCCGCCGGGGCCACCGCCCCGGCACCGGTCTCCTCGACCTCCAGCGCCTCGGCCTCCAGGATCCGCGACACCGCCGCCGACCCCACCTGGAACTGTGTCGCCGCCTCCACCAGCTTGGAGATCGGCTCGATCAGGTAGAAGAGGAAGAGGAGGAAGGCGATCAGGGACGAGATCGACGTCGCCCCGGACGCGACCCGCGCGCCACCGATGCCGAGGACCGCCAGGAACGACACCTGCACGGCCAGGCCGATCGAGGAGCCCGCGAGCGACTGCCACTTGGCCGACTTCACCCCGTGCCGCCAGGCGTCGTGCGCCGCCGCGTCCACGACGGCCGTCTCCCGCGCCTCCGCGCCCGAGGCCTTGATCGTCCGGAAGGCGCCGAAGGCGCGCTCCAGGACGGTGGAGATCCGGCCGACCGCCTCCTGCGAGCGCTTGGTCGCCGCCGCGATCCGCGGCATGAGCACGGCGACGGCCCCGCCGATCAACACGATGACGCCGACCGTGACGCCCAGCAGCACGGGGTCCATGAAGCCCATGAGGACCAGCGTCGCCACGAACGAGAGGCCGCCGGTCGCCGCCGACACGACGGACTGGGTGGTGACCGCCCGCAGCAGGGTGGTGTCGGAGGTGATCCGCGACATCAGGTCGCCGGGCTGGGTCTTCTCGACCTCCGGCAGCCGCAGCCGCAGCAGCCTCCCGATCAGTGAGCGCCGGGCCGCGAGCACCACCGACTCCGCGGTCCGCTCCAGGACGTACGAGCCGAGCGCCTCGACGGCCGTGCCGAAGACGACGAGCGCCGTCAGGACCAGCAGGACCGGGACGATGGGCTCGTCGTGGCCGAGCCGGTCCACCAGGGCCTTCGCCGCGAGCGGCTGGGCGAGCCCGCTCGCGGCGCCGATCAGGGCGAGCACCGCCCCGCACGCGACGGCGGCCCGGTGCGGCCGGAAGTGGGTGTAGAGGGCCGACCAGACCTTGCGGGCGGGGGCGACGGGGGTGGCGGGGGTTTCGAGGGCGGTGGTCACACCGGTCAGGACGCGGGAACGCCGCGCTTGCCTGACCGGTGTGACCACTTGGACGCGACTGGTCGGACGCCGGGCCGGTCGAGTACGGGAAGGGCCGGAGGGGTCCGTACGCCGACCCGCACCGTCATGCCGCGCCGCTCTGTGAGGGCGTGTCAGGGGGCGTCGACGAGGATCCGGCCGTCGGCGGGTACGAGGGCGGCGACGCCGTTCGCGTAGGCGGACTGCACACGGGACCGCTCGGTCGCGTTCGGTACGGCGTTGGTGCAGGCCGTGCCGGCGCTCGAACCCGACATCAGCTGTGAGCACGGGCCGGGCTTGGTGTCCGGCAGGCCGAGGCTGTGGCCCAGCTCGTGAGCGGCGATCCGGGTCTTGTCGTAGCCCTGGCTCACGGCCTGGCTGCCGAGTTCGACGCGGACCTGACGGCCCGGACGGACGGGGCCGAGCGTGGCCTGCGGCCAGCCCGTGGTGGCGACGATCACGATCTCGGCCCGGGTGCCGGGTGCGGCTTCCACCAGTTTGACGTTGCTCACGTTCGCGTTCCACGAGGCGACCCCGGCCGCGATCGCGGCCTCCCAGCCTCCGGCGCGGCTGTCGTCATAACGAAGGGTCACCACCGCCGCCTGCGCGGCGGACGGTTCGTGAGCGGGCGCGGGCGCCGCTGTCGCGGTGCCCGCCATGGCGAGGACGAGCGCGGCGGCGGAGGTGCCCGCCTTGAGCCATGTACCGAGGGGCATTGCTGCTCCTTCATCCGTGGGGGGACCCGGCTCCGGTGGGGAGCCGGAGGCGTGAAGGGGCGACACGGGCGTCTGGTGGGGCCAGACATGACGTCGATCACCCCTCCGATCCTTGCGATGGTAAGCCTCGGAGGGGCTCTATGTAATGTACCTGTCAGGCTTGTTCTTGTGTCGCGGTTGTGCTTCTTCAGGGACGAGGGCGAGGTGGCCAGGCTGCTCGGCCTGTGACGGCCCGGGGCGTCGTCGGCGGGCTGTCGGGACCCGGTCGGCTCGTCAGCTCACGCCGCCGACGACCGCTTTGCCCTCCTCCGCCGCCTTGGCGAAGAACGGGACGAGGTCGTCGAAGTCCCTCTCCCCGGCGTCGGCGGCGGCGTTCCAGTGGGCCGCCGAGGTCCGGTCGGTCCAGTCTTCGCCGGCCAGCCCTTCGGCGACCTGTCCGACCTCGTCCGGGGTGAGGAAGTGCGCCGGGCCGTAGCCGAACTCGAACCCCTCGACGGCGCGGCAGTTCTCGCCCGTGGCCCGCGCCAGCCAGGGATACGCCGTCCGCCAGTCCGAGGTGCCCTTCTCGGCCTCCGCCCGGCCCTCGGCGACGTCCGCCAGCAGGCGGTAGTCGTGGCCGAAGGAGTCCCCGGTCGGATGGACACCGGAAACGAGGGGCTCCGGCACGTCGTCCTCGGAGAACAGGGCGCCGATCAGCTCCGGGCGCTCCCGGAGGACCGCCAGCAGCGAGGGGTCGATCTTCACGAGGTCGAGCCACATGGACATGTCGTCACGCCCTTCCCGGGGCCGTCGGTGGAGTGCGCTCCGGACTCTAACGGAGGGCGCCGACAACGGCGCCGGCCGAGGACGTACCGGTCCCGAGGGGGTCGGAAGAGGGTCGGTCGAGCGGAGAGCGCGGCGGCGAGCATGCGCCGGACGGCCGGGACGATCTCGGCCGCGTCGGGCACCGGACGGGTCGCGGCCGTCGCACCGGCGAGCCGGTCGTACCGTCGTCGCGCAGGGCGTCCGCCCCCTTCCTCCGCGGGGCGGCGGCCGGGTGGGGCGGGGTGCCGTGCGCGGCACCCCGCCCCGGCGGTCAGGACGCCTGATGGGTCCACTTCTGGTTGGCCGCGCCGGTGCAGGACCAGATCTGGGCCCGGGTGGCGTCGGCCGAGGAGTTGCCCGTCACGTCGAGGCACTTGTCGGCGGCGGTGTTCACCACGTCGTGCGTGGTCGCGTTGTACGTCCAGCGCTGGGCACCCGTCCCGTTGCACGTGTACAACTGCACCTTCGTGCCGTCCGCGACGGCGCCGCCGGTGACGTCGAGGCACTTGCCGAGCGCCCGGACCGTGCCGTCGGCGGCGAGCGTCCAGCGCTGGGCGTCGGTGCCGTTGCAGGTGTACAGCTGGACGGCGGTGCCGTCGGCGTTCGCCGCGCCGGCCACGTCCAGGCACTTCCCGGCGAGACCGGTCAGCGCACCGCCGGGCGCGCCGCCGCCGGGCGTGCCCGACCAGGTGAAGGTGGCGGTGGTGCGGGCCGGGAGGCTGTACGTGAAGGACTGGCCGCCCCAGTCGACCCGGACGGACTGCGCCGAACCGCCGCCGTTGTGCGCGATGAGCGCCTTGGATCCGTCGGGGTTGCGCCAGGCCACGTTCTGCACGGTGGCGTTGTCCGTCGAGGCGATCCGGTACGCGCCGGGCCGGACGAACTTGGTGAGGTGGCCGGTCGTGTAGTACTCGATCGTGTAGTCCACCTGGCCGGCGCGGGCGCCGCCCTCCTGCACGGTGATCAGACCGGTGCAGGTGCCGCAGCCGCCGTTGTGCGGCCCCATGTTCTGGTTCAGGGCCAGGCTCCACTTGACCAGGCTGCTGCTCCAGTTGCGGGCGTACGAGACGATGTCCTTCAGGTCCTCGTTGTGCTGGTTGCCGATCCAGGTCCCGCCCGAGTGCTCGGTGCTGAACTGGCGCACCGCCGGGTACTGGGCGTGGACCTGGCTGCCGACGGCCGGGTCGCCGCCGTAGCCGTGCCAGGCGATGCCGCCGAACAGCGGGTCGTTGCGGACGCCCGCGTCGCCGAGGATCCCGGCGCCGAAGCCGGCGTAGTCGCCGTAGTTCCAGTCGTGCACCAGGACCTTGGTGGAGATCCCGGCGGCCCGGAAGGCCGGGTAGACGTGGTTCTTGGTGAACTCGACCAGCCCGGACGGGTTCCAGCTCATGCCCGGGTAGTTCATCGCGGTCGGATTCCCGGCCTGGCAGCAGTTGGGCTCGTTCTGCACCGACAGGTAGTCGACCGGGACGCCGGCGGCCTGGTAGCTCTGGACGTACTTGACCAGGTACTGGGCGTAGGTGGGGTAGTGCTCCCACTTCAGCCAGCCCATCTGGTCCATCCGGCCGTTGTCCTTCATCCAGCCGGGCGCGCTCCACGGCACGCCCTTCACCCGCAGCGCCGGGTTGAGCTGCTTGGCCTGGACGGTGAGCAGCCGGACGCCGGCGTCGTAGCCGTTGGAGCCGAAGTCGCCGAGGTCGCAGCAGGTGTCGTCGAGGGAGACGTTCCCGGGCCGGGAGAGGTCGGAGGCGCCGATGGGGTTGCGGACGAAGGAGAGCCCGATGCCCTCGGTCGGCGAGAACAGCTTGCGCATGACCGCGTCGCGGGTGGCGGCGCTGACGGCGCCGCCGCGCAGGAGGTGGGCGGTGGTGTCGGTGATGGACGCGCCGCCGCCCTCGAACTGCTGGTAGGCGGTGGACTCGTCGACGGTGATGGTGTGGTTCGCGCCGCCGCCGGACGGGCCGAAGGAGAGCGGTGCCTGCGGGGCGAGACCCCGGGTGACGGTGCGGCCGCCGGAGTCGGAGGTGGTGGTCAGCCAGACGTCCACCCTCTCCCCGGCGGCCCGGGCGGTGCCGGGCGAGGTGAGGACCAGTCCGGTCGCCACCAGGGCGCCGGTCAGGAGGGCGGCGAGCGAGCGGGGGCGGGAACGCGCCCGCCGGCCTGCGGCCACCCGCAAAGTATTGAGGTGCACCTGACAATCCTCTCTGAGGAGGCGTGCCGCGCTGCCGTACGGGACCGGTCGGCCCGGGCCCGTACGTGTCCCACAGAGCGGCAAGCCTTTTATCAAGCTGTGAACTTATGGACGGGGGATGCGCCCGTCAACCCCCGTCGCGTACGACTCCCGAAGAGGACGAGCCCCGACGGGTCCTGACCGTGGTTCTCGGAAGTGGGCGCGTTCAGGAGGTGACGGAACGACCCGGTGGGGTCCGGCGACTCAAGGGCGGGGCACGCAGGGGGTGCAGCAGGCCGGTGCGGGTTCGACGCAGACGGCGACGGAGTCGGTGTTGTTCGCCGGGTCGGGGTCCTTCTCGGCGGCGGTGACGACGGCGGTGTTGGTGGCGCGTACGGGCCTGGTGGCCTTCGCCCGCAGGGTGAGGACGGCACGGGCGCCGACGGGCATCTCGCCGACCGACCACGTCCCGGTCTCCGGAGCGTAGGTTCCGGGGTCGGTATCGGCGGACAGGAACACGAGCCCGCCCGGGAGCCGGTCCGTGACCGTGACCCCGGTCGCCGGGCTGGGACCGGCGTTGTGGACGCCCAAGCGGTAGACCACCGTCTGCCCGACGGTGACGGTGGTCGCGTCGGCCGCTTTCGTCACGGTCAGGTCGGCGGCCGGCCGGACCTCGGTCACGGCCTCGTCGGACGTGGACGTCAACGGCTCCGGTGTCGGCCCGAGCCGGTTCTCGTACGCGGCGGCGGCGGTGTTGGTGACGCGGGTCCCCGCCGTCTCCAGGCCGAGCCTGACCCGGTACTCGACGGTGGTGCCGCCCGGCAGGGCGGCGGTGCTGGGCAGACTGCCGCCCTGCGACGCCGAGGCGCCGGTGCCGAGCCGGAAGACGACCGTGCCGGTCCCGGCGTCGTACACGGCCTGGTCGTCACCCGCCCGGTCGGTCTTCACGCCCGCGTTCGGACCGTCGACGATCCGCAGCGAACCGGGCACGTACGTCGTCCCGGCGGGCAGGACGTCGGTGAGGGTGAGCTGCTCGGCGTCCCCGCCGCCCTCGTTCCTGGCGGTGATCCGGTACGTGACGACGTCGCCGACGTCCAACGGCCCCTCCGGCACGGCGGTCTTGGTGAGCACGACGTGCGGGGCGGTGCCGAAGAACACCCCGTCCAGGAAGTTGCCGATCCCCCGGTTGCCGCCGGCGGCCGAGACGGACCTGAAGGCGAAACGGGTGGTGGTCTGCCCCGCCGGGACGGTGTAGGTGCCGGTGTAGTAGCCCCACGCCGTGTTGCCGTCGGTGAAGGTGCGCTGCTCGACCGTGCCGCCCGGAGCGCCGATGTCCAGGGCCATGGTGTCCTGCCCCTGCCGGCCGCGGTGGTAGAGCCGCCAGTACAGCTTGGTGCCGGGCGTGGTGGGCAGGTCCTGGTAGAGGGTGGAGACCTGGTTGGCGTTGAGTTCGGCGAACTGCTCGCCCTCGGCCGAGGGGACCCCGTTGAAGCCGGAGTGCCACAACTCGATCATGTGGTCGGTCGCGGTGGTGAGCCAGCCCGGAACGTACCGGGAGGCCTGGGTCTGGGAGGCGTCCGGCAGGAAGGCCATGTCGGTGACGGACGGCCGCTCGAAGCTTCCGTTGACGAGGGCGACCCGGAGCGGGACGGGAGGAGGTGTGCTCATGGTGGCGTCTCCGATCGGTCGGCTGTGCGCTGTGGGCTCCGCCCCCCGGACGCCGGACCGCGGGCGTACCGGGAAGGGGCGGTGCCGGAACGCTCGGTAGCTCACCGCTCCCGGAGCGTCACGTACAGCCGTGACCGTGGGGTCTCGGCCACCTCGACTCGGCGGGTTTGCCCGTGACTCCACCGCGGATCGCGGCCTTTCCGGCCGCGGCCGGGCGTTCCCGGGCGCCCCGTCGGTCACCCCTGGCGCGCTGCTCGCGTACGCATCGACCGTGTTGACCGGATGGCACCGACGCATGGCGCTCGTGCGCCACGTGGAGAGGTGAACCGAATGCTTCGAAGTTGACGAACGCCCGTTCTTGTCAGGTGTTGGAGACCCAGATCGCGAGATTGAGGGCCGAGGCGAAGGCCACCCACGACGCGTAGGGGACGAGCAGGAGCGCGGCGGCTCGGCGGTGGTGGGCGAAGAGGACGATCGTGGCCACGACGGCCGCGAGGAGGAGGCAGATCTCCAGGAAGGCAAGGCCGTACTCGCCCGCGGCGAAGAAGAGCGGGGTCCAGGCGAGGTTGAGGAGCAGTTGGGCCCACCACCAGGCCATGGCGGTGCGCGTGGAGCCGCGAGGATCTCGGAGCACCAGCCACGCGGCGACGGCGATGGTGCCGTACAGCACGGTCCACACCGGGCCGAAGAGCCATCCGGGCGGGGCCCAAGCGGGCCTGCCCAGTGCGGCGTAGGTGTCGCCCGCGTCCGCGGAGGCCAGCCCGCCGAGCGCGGCGACGGCGTAGCAGACGGCCAGGAGGCCCAGAAGGGCGGGCCACCGCGCACCCGGTCGTCGGCCTGTCTCCGAAAGCTCCGCGTCCCGCACGACATGCTCCGTTCCCTCGTTGGTGCCGACACTGTTCTCATGCCCGCCGAAACGGCTGTGATGTGAACGCGGAGCCCCCTGCTGCCCGAGGATCCCTCTCCGCGATCCGGCCCGTGGGGCAGCCCCCGGCGAACCGGTACTGCCCGACCGGCGCGTGACCATCCTGATTCGGGTCTCCCGGCTCTACGGAACCGCCCTGGACATCCCCTCCGAGGACTGAGCCCGACGGAGCGTCAATTCCCTTCCGTCAGGTCCCGGTCGAGGACTCCCGTGAGCCGTGCGCCCGCGCGGTCGGTCCCCCGGCGTCCGCGCTTCGCGTCCGCCGAGGCCTTCTCCAGCCGCAGTCGCGCCGTACGCCCGCGCAGTGTCAGCGTCATCAGCTGGTTGCCGAACCACGGTCCATCGGTGTGCTCCCATCGGACCGTGGGCCTCGTGACCCGTCCGTGGCGGGCGAGGAGGTGCCCGATCCCCCTGGCGAACCGGCTCCAGCCGAAACGGAACCCGACCCTTATGGGCGTGGGCACCGAATTGTGCAGCGGCGAACAGGTGAACTGGAAGACGCGGGAGTCCGGCTGCCGCCCGGCGGTCCAGACGGGCTCCGCCACGTACCCGTGGTGCACGTCCCCGGAGAGCACGCACACCGTCGCCGGAGCGGCGTCGCCCCTTCCCACCTCCGCGACCGTCTCCGTCAACCTTTCGAACGACGAGGTGAACGCCGCCCAGTGCTCCAGGTCGGCCCGTCGGCGCAGCCACTCGCCGAAGCGCGCCCAGCGCGGCCCGCGCTCACCGCGGCAGAGCGCCGCGTGCCAGCTCTCCGCGAAGTGGACCATCGGGGGCAGCAGCCACGGGAGCGAGGTCCCGATCAGCAGGTGGTCGACACCGCCGGGGTCCTCGAACGCCTGCGTCCGCAGCCAGGTCGCCTCCTCCGCGTCCAGCATCGCCCGGTGCTGCTCCTCAAGGACCCGCGCGGCCCGGGTGTCGACCATCAGCAACCGGGTGCGGCCGAAGTCCCTGCGGTAGCTCCAGCGCACCGACGCCGGGTCGGCGTCGGCGCGTTCGGCGAACGCGCGCAGCACCTCCGTTCCGTCGTCGGCCGCAAGCACCGCCGCGTACAGCTTGTCCTCGGCGAGCTCGGCGGGGGAGAGGTTCCCCAGGTGCTGGTAGACCCAGTACGACATCAGGCCGCCGGTGATCCGCTCGTGCCACCAGGGCGTCGCCCGCATGTCGGCCACCCAGGCGGCACTGGTGTTCCAGTCGTCGATGACGTCGTGGTCGTCGAAGATCATGCAGGTCGGCACCGTCGAGAGCAGCCAGCGCAGCTCGGGGTCGCCCCAGGACTCGTCATAGAGGTGGGTGTACTCCTCGTAGTCGGCGACCTGGTCCGGCGGGGCGGCCGAGCCCGTGCCGGCGGCCCGCCGGTGCCGGGCGATCCAGTCGCGCGTACCGGCGGACGTCTCGTCCGCGTACACCTGGTCGCCCAGCAGGAGGAGGACGTCCGGACGCTCGGCCTCCGGGTCGGCCGCGAGCCGGGCGGAGAGGGTGTCGAGGACGTCGGGACCCACCGGGTCGGGCTCGTCCACGGCGGGCGCCGCCCACCGGCACGAACCGAAGGCCACCACCGCGCCGGTCGCCGGGACCGGTGGCGTGCGGATGGTGCTGGGCGGCAGGGGCGAGTCCGCGAGAGGCCACACCCGCTCGCCGTCGAGCAGCACCTCGTACGCGGTGGTCGAACCGGGGGCGAGCCCGGTCACGACCACCAGCGCGTAGTGGTGGCCGGCGACGCGGAACGTCGGGGCCGAACCCCCGGCGCCGTCCGGACACCGGACCTCCGCCGTGCACTCCCGGTCGGTCTCGACCCACACCGTCGCGCTCGTGCCCGACTCCCAGTCCACGTGACGCAGGAGCGGCCCCAGTCTCAGACCGGCCATCACGAGTTCCCTCCCGGCCCTTCGTCCTGTACGAAACGGCCGCTCCGTACAGTACGGAACGGCGGCGGAAACGGCACTGTTTCCCGCGCGGGTGCGGCATCTCATGCCAGGGCGTTCACCACCGTCGCGAAGACCCGCGGGAGACGCTCGGCCGCGGGGACGACGAGCGGTGCGAGCACCCGCTGCTGTCGCACCCGTACCAGGAGTTCGGTCAGGAACCGGTGGCGCCGGGTCGCGTGGTTCCAGTCGCTCTCGTAGCGGTCCGGTGTGCCCCGGCGCACGTTCTCGACCAGGGCGCCGGCCCCGGCGAGGGCCAGGGAGACGCCCTCGCCGGTCAGCGCGTCGACGTATCCCGCGGCGTCGCCCACGAGCAGGACCCGCCCGTGGAGCCGGGACCGTGCCTCCTGGCGCAGTGGTCCCGCACCCCGCACCGCGGTGACGGCCCTTTCCACGGGAAGGCGGGCGGCCAGTTCGGGAAAGCGTTCCAACTGGACGTCGAAGGGCGCCCGCCGGTCCGTCAGCAGGGCGACACCGACGAGCCGGGGCCCGAGCGGGGTGACGTAGGCCTCGCCGTGTCGTCCGCAGTGCACCTCGACGTACGGGGACCACGGGGACGTGGAGTAATGGCGCCGCAATCCGTATCTGGGCCTCCGACGCGAGTCGACGCGGAGGCCGAGGGAGCGGCGCACCGGCGAGTGCAGGCCGTCCGCGGCGACCAGCCACTTGGCGCGCAGACCGGTGCCGGGCAGGACCACACCGGCGGCGTCCTGCCGTACTTCTCCGACGCGCAGGGGCAGCACGGGAACACCGGCCGCGAGGACGGCCCGGTGGAGGGTGCCGTGCAGGTCGGTGCGCCGTGCGCCGAGACCGGGACCGCGACGGAACGCGGCCTGCGCCCGGTGGGACCCCTGCACGTAACGGATGCCCGTGATCGGGTGCCCCGGGACCTCCAGGCCGAGCGAGGCGAGGGCCCGGACGGCACCGGGCATCAGGCCCTCGCCGCAGGCCTTGTCGATCGGCGCGCCGCGGGGCTCGGCCACGACGGTGTCGAAACCGGCGCGCACGGCGTGCAGAGCCGTGGCCAGGCCGGCAGGACCGCCTCCGACGATGATCAGGTCGTGCTCACGGCTCACGCGGGCACCGCACGGGCGAGGGCCGCGTTCTCGCAGCGGAGGCGCACCGCCAGCAGCACCGCGTTGGCGGTGCTGAACGTCACCGCGCTCAGCCAGGCGGAGTGCACCAGTGGCAGGGCGGCGACTTCCACCGCGACGGCGATGTAGTTGGGATGGCGCAGGAGGCGGTAAGGACCGGCACCGATCGGAAGCGTTCCGGGAACGACGATGACGCGCGTGTTCCAGTGGGGCCCGAGCGTGGCGACGCACCACCAGCGCAACGCCTGGGACAGGAGGACCAGGGACAGCATCGACCAGCCCAGAACCGGTACGAACGGCCTTCGGGCCAGCACGGGTTCGAGGAGGCAGCAGACCAGCATCGCCGTGTGCAGGACGACCATGACCGGGTAGTGGCCACGGCCGTACTCGACGCCGGCGCGGGAGAGGGCCCAGGCCGTGTTGCGCCTGGCCACCACCAGCTCGACGCCGCGTTCGACGGCCACGGCCAGGACGAGGAGCACATACCAGAACACGGAATCCCCTCACCAACGCAACAGGACGAACTCGGAACAGAAGCCCGGCCCCATCGCCATCAGCAGACCCCAGGTGCCCGGCTCGGGACGCCGGGGCCCGCTGTGGCTCTGCAGGACGTGCAGCACGGAGGCCGAGGACATGTTTCCCACGGCCGCGAGCGACCGCCGCGTGGCGTCGAGGGCGTCTTCGGGCAGACCGAGGGCTTCGGTCACGGCGGACAGCACCTTGGGACCACCCGGATGGCACACCCAGGTCCGGATGTCGTCGGTGGTGAGGCCGTGGTCGGCCAGGAAGGCCCGCAGGGGCCGCCCGAGGTGGTCCCGCACGACGCGGGGGATGCCCGCGTCGATGACGACGCGGAACCCATCGGCGCCGATGTCCCAGCCCATGAGGTGCTCGGTCGCGGGATAGAGATGGCTGCGCGTGGCGATCACCACCGGTCCGTCTCCGCCCCTTTCCGCGACGGCGCGGCCGCGTGCGACGAGCGCCGCCGCACCGTCGCCGAACAGGGCACCGGCGACGAGGTTGGCGCGGGAGTCGTCACGCCGCTGGAGCGTCAGCGAGCACAGTTCGACGGTGAGCAGCACGGCGGTGTCGTCGGGGTGGCCGCACAGGTAGTCGTGCAGCCGGGCGAGACCGGCGGCGCCGGCCACGCACCCCAGACCGAACACCGGAAGTCGTCTGACGTCCGGCCGCATCCCCAGGCGGCCGGCCAGGCGGGCGTCGAGGGAAGGGGTGGCCAGGCCGGTGACGGAGTTGCACACCAGCAGGTCGACGTCGGACGGTTCGAGCCCCGCCTGCCGCAGTGCGCCGGCGACGGCTTGCTCCCCCAGGTCGAGCGCGGCCGTGATCCAGGCGTCGTTGGACCGCCCGAAGTCCCCGAGTCCGGCGTACCGCTCGATCGGCAGGGCCAGGTGACGCGCACGCACACCGGTGGACACGTGCAGGCGGCGCAGCAGGGAGCGGTCGGCTCCCGGAGCCAGGCACAGGTCGCCGATGTGCTCGGTCAGGTCGTCCTGGGCGTAGCGGTGGGACGGCAGGGCGGTGTGGACGGCGGCGACGGTGGTCGCCGCGGCAGGTCGGCGCGGTGCCGCGGAGGGGAGGGCGGCGTCGTCGGTGATCACGGAGACACGCATGGCGGTAATGCCTACCTCTTTCCGGACATGTGACTACCTTGCGCATGTGTCTTTGCACCCGTCCGGGGTTTCTCCGCGTACGCCCCTCCGCGTCCCGGCGCTGCTGCGCTCCTGCCATCCGGAGCCGACGCTCGCGGTGACGGCGTTCGTCACCGTGCTGGCCGTGGCGGGAGGCCGGGGCACGGCCGGAGCGGCACTGGTGGCCGGGGCGGTGCTGGCCGGCCAGCTTTCGGTCGGATGGTGCAACGACGCGGTCGACGCACGGCGCGACACGGTCTGCGGACGCCGCGACAAGCCGGTGGCCACCGGCGAACTCCTCCCCGGGACCGTGGCCGTCGCGGCCGGCGCCGCCCTGGGGCTGTGCGTGCTGCTGTCCCTGTCGAGCGGCCTGGCCGCGGGAGCGGTCCATCTGGGGGGCGTCGCCGCGGGGTGGGCCTACAACCTGGGGGTCAAACGCACGGTTCTCTCGCCGCTGCCGTATGCCGTGGGGTTCGGTTCGCTGCCCGCCTTCGTCACCCTCGGTCCGCCGTCGGGGTCCTGGCCCGCCTGGTGGGCCGTGACGGCCGGGGCGCTGCTGGGGGTGGGAGCGCACGTCGTCAACGTCCTGCCGGACATCGAGGACGATCTGGCGACCGGTGTGTCCGGGCTGCCGCAACGGCTCGGCCGTACGGCATGCCGGTCGTCGGCACCGTTCGTGATGCTGGCGGCCGTCGCCGTGGTCGTCGGAGGGCCGCCCGGACCGATGGGCGCCTCGGGCTGGACAGTGGTGGCGGCGGCCGGGCTCGTCACGGTCGTGAGCACGGCGGCGCCGTCGGCGGCCGGGAGCCGATGGCCCTTCCGGGCGGCGATCGTGGTGGCGGGCATGGTCGTGGCTCAGCTTCTCCTGAGGGGCTCCGACCTGGTCTGAGGCCGGTGGGGGCCCGGCTCGGCCCCGGTGGCGGGCCGGGGCGGCGGAGTGGGCCGCGGGGCAGGTGCACGGGCGGCGGCCCGTCAACCTCGCCGGCCCAGGACCTTCACTCCGATCACGAACGCCGCCAGGCCCGCGGTCGCCGTCAGGGCGCCGCCGACGACGCGGTGGTCGTGCCGGCGCCAGCCGTCGTCGACCGCGCACGGCGCGGGATCGGGGGTGAACACGGTGCCGTCGTGCGGGGGGACCGGGGCCCCTCGCACGGCGAACGCACGCACCACGGGTCCGATGAGGCGGTCGTACAGGCCGGGCACGAGCCGGTGTGCCCAGACGCCGACACGCTGGGTCCGTCCGACGACGATCTCCCGCCGGGGCCGGTCGATGGCGCGCACCACGGCGGTCACCACTCGCTCCGGGGAGGTGACGGGCGGCAGCGGCCGGATCCGACGGCCGACGTAGTTCGCGGCGTGACGGTAGATCGGCGTGTCGACCGCACCCGGCAGCACGGTGCACACGGCGATGCCGGGTGTGTCGCGAACCTCCTGGCGCAGCACCTCGGAGAAACCGAGCAGGCCCCACTTCGAGGTGACGTACGGTGCGACGTAGGGCGACGAGAGCCGCCCGTACAGAGAGCCGATGGTGATGAGCACGCCGTGGCCCTGGGACCTGAACTGCGGAAGCACCGCCCGGGCCGCGTGAACCTGCCCGAACAGCGTGGTGTCCACGATCTGCCGGAACACGGCGCCGGGGGTGTCCTCGAACCGGCCGTAGCTCCACACGGCCGCGGCGTTCACCCAGGCGTCGACGCGCCCGAACGCGTCCACAGCGCTTCGGACCAGGGCCTGGACGGCCGCCTCGTCGCTGACGTCCGTCGGGACGACCAGCGTCCGTCCCCCTCGCCGTTCGCACTCCCGGGCGACCGCGGCGAGGGTCCGTTCGGTACGGGCCGCCAGCACGAGATCGGCTCCGCGAGCGGCGAGGGCCTGCGCCACCCCTCGGCCGATGCCGCTGGAGGCCCCGGTGACGACCACCACCGGCCGGGCCGGCCGGTTCACCGCGTCCGTTCGGTTCGACGGGACACGGAGGCGGACCGTGAGCCCTCGACCGGCCTGTACGGAGTGGAGGGCGCCACGAGGGACAGGACGTTCGGTCCGGTCGGGCGCTCCGCCTGACTGATCATTTTCTGTCCTGCCTGTACGGGTGGGACGGCCGGGATGCCGACCGGAGTCAGTGCGGCAGGTGACAGCTGACGCCGGGAGGCATGTGCCGGGTGAGTGACGCGGCGCGGCCCCACATGCCCGAGACCTGCTCCGCGGGACGCTGCTGCTCGCCGTGCAGGGCGTTGAGCACCACCAGACATCCGGTGAGTGCCGGGACCGCCCACTGAACCCAGGCCAGCTGCCGACGGGCCTTGTCGAGGTCGACGGGGTGTTCGGCCGACCTCTCGGCATCCTGCGGGTCGCCGGAGGAGGCCAGCTCGACCTTCTTGCCCAGCACGCGGGCGTAGGCGGTGGCGGCCAGGGCGGCTCCGGTGACGGCCGTCTTGGCCGCGGTGGAGGCGGCCACACCCTGCTGGGTGGCGACGCGGTGGGCGTTCACGGCCAACAGCCCCCCGCTGCCGAACAGGTGCAGGGCGATGGCGGCCGCGTTGACCGGTGTCCACTTCGCCCAGCCGGCGGAAGCGATCCGGTCCGTGGCCACCTCGGTGCCGCCCTCGTCCCTGGCAGCGCCGTTCAGACCGACCGCGCCCATGAGAGAGCCGCCGAACCAGGCGGCCAGGCCCACATCGTGCAAGCCGCGGATGAAGGTGTGGCGTTCGGACATGAGAATGCTCCTTCTGGGGATCGGGCCGGTATCCGGCACGGACACCGGCCACCACCCCACCCTCGCCCGACCCGGTGGGCACCGCCATCGCGGTGAGCCGGACGGGTGTGGGGCACACAGCACCCGCTCCGGGTCCTCGGCGCCGCTACCCCACGATCGACGCTCTGTCGGTTTCTCCATTTCCAGGGCGAAATTCTGGTAACTCCTCGCAAAAAAATGTGAAGGATTTTTGAGCAGCCCGTGAGATTTTGGTCGCCGATTCGCTCTCCGGTCGGGGAAGGACGAGCTCCGGTGCCGGTCCGACACGCCGGCGCACACACGCTGACCAGCGTGTACATGATCTTCTTGGTCGTGAAAGCGGCCCCGGTCGGAGGATCAGCAGGCGATGTATGGTCGGGCCCGTTCGTCCGCCGGGGAGAAAGTCCTCCGCCGTGCGTGACGTGCGCAACCGGTTGCGCGGGCGGGATGCGGACAGGAAGGAATGTCGAGGACAGGCAGGAACGGAGCGCACGCGGATATCACGAGCGAAGAGCGGTCCACGACATTCGAGGCGAGGCAGACCGATGGAATTTCCGACGCACCCGTCGGTCGGAGACGACAGGTCCGGCATCGAGGCCGGGAACGGAGGCTGGTTCGGGGCCGGTCCGAGAGGGGCGGCCGAGGTTCGGCATCCGACAGGGCCGACAGCCCGGGAGGCCGGCTACGGAAGCACGTCCCCGGTGAACGGGCCCACGGAACGGACCGTACCCGGGGACGGGGACACGTCCGACGCCGCGCTGCTGCGTCGCACCATGGCCGAGATCGAACCCATGGCCGACGAGGTGACCTCGTACTTCTACGCCCTTCTCTTCCTGCGTCATCCGGGCCTGAGGCCGCTCTTCCCCGTGGCGATGGACACCCAGCGCGATCGTCTGTTCAAGGCTCTGCTCACCGCCGCCACCCATGCCGACGACACCGCCACCCTGACCGCGTACCTCGCCCGGCTCGGCCGTGGTCACAGGAAGTACGGCACCCGCTCCGAGCACTATCCAGCCGTGGGCGAGGCGCTGATCGGCGCCCTCACCCGTTACGCCGGGCCCAGTTGGGGCCCACGGGCCGAAGCGGCGTGGGTCGCGGCGTACACCAGGATCTCCCAGATCATGATCGACGCGGCGACCGAGGACGCATCGCGTTCGCCGGCCTGGTGGCAGGCGGAGGTGGTCGGTCACGAGGTGCGCACCCGGAGCGTCGCGGTCGTCACGGTCCGCCCCGACCAGCCGTATCCCTTCCGGGCCGGGCAGTACGCCGCTCTGGAGACCCCCTGGTGGCCGCGTGTCTGGCGGCACTACTCGTTCGCCTCGGCCCCCCGCTCCGACGGACTGCTCTCCTTCCACGTCAAGGCCGTACCGGCGGGCTGGGTCTCCAACGCGCTCGTCCACCGGGCCCGCCCGGGTGACGTCATCCGCCTCGGTCCCCCCACCGGCTCCATGACGGTGGACCACACCACCGACAGCGGGCTGCTCTGTCTCGGCGGCGGCACCGGCATAGCGCCGATCAAGGCCCTGGTGGAGGACGTGGCCCGGAGCGGCCGGCGTCGCACCGTCGACGTGTTCTACGGCGCCCGCCGAAACGGCGACCTGTACGACATCGACACCATGCTGGGGCTTCAGCGGTCACACCCCTGGCTCTCGGTCCGACCGGTCGTGGACGAGGAACCTGCCGACCCGCTGTCCGGCGGCATACCGCAGGCCGTGCGCGAGTCCGGCCCCTGGCACACCTGCGACGCCTACCTTTCGGGCCCGCCCGGCATGATCCGCCGCAGCGTCGACTCCCTGATGGGCATGGGCGTCCCCGCCCACCGCATACGGCACGACTCCATCGAGGAACTGATCGGGGCGACGGCGTGAGCACCTCCGAACGGGAGACGGAGCGGCGACGGGACACCTCCGCGCACGTCCGCCGCCCGGGCAGTGACGGCGAACACCTGGTCCAGCGACGACTGGGCACCGAGGGACGCGCCGACCGCTTCTACGCCGACCAGGTGCTCGACCGGTTGAACCCGCGCATGCGGGAGTTCCTCTCCCGGCAGGAGATGTTCTTCCTGGCCACCGCGGACCGGCACGGCGAGTGCGACAACACCTTCCGCGCCGGTCCGCCCGGATTCCTCCACGTCCTGGACGAGTCGACGCTCGCCTATCCGGAGTACCGGGGCAACGGCGTTCACGCCAGCCTCGGCAACATCGAGGAGAACCCGCACGTCGGCGTCCTCGCGGTCGACTTCCTCCGTGACCGCATCGGACTGCACGTCAACGGCCGGGCCAGGATCGTGGACGATCCCGAGCTGCGCCGGGCCCGGCCCGAGCTCGCGATCGACCCGGTGCCCGGCCGCCGGGCCCTGGTGTGGGTGCAGATCACCGTGGAGGAGGCGTACATCCACTGCGCCAAGCACATTCCGCACCTGCAGAAGGCCCCTCGGGACGGATCCGGCCGTTCCTGGGGCACGGACGACTTCAGGCGCAAGGGCGGCGACTTCTTCGGAGCGGCCGCCGAAGCGCCGCAGCGGAGCACGTTCCGGCCGTCACCTCGTGGGGACGCGACGGCTTGGCGGGCGGAGGCGGAGAAGCTGCTGGCGAGAGCCGAACGGCCCGAAGCCGAAGCCGGTGCCGACACGAACGCCGACGGCGAAACCGTCGAAGGACCGCGGGTGTTCAGCGGCTGGTTCAGCAGAGGTGCGCCGGTCGGCTGACAGGGTCACCCGCCCGCTCGCCGGAATCTCCGCTCCCGCGACACGCCGCACTCGACGAGGTCTTCCGGCGCGCCGCAGCGCGCTCCGCGAGCCGCAGTGCAGGGGCGAGTCCCGCGACCCGCACGTGCGGGCGTCCGTACGGTTCGGGGGCGGGGTTCCGTTGCCTCGACGGCCGGCGTGGACCTCTGCCGGGGTCTTTCCGGTCGTCGGCCCCGGCGGCGAGTGCCGCCCGGACGGTGCCGGGCGGCACTCACTTTTCCGGCTTCGGCGCCGTCGCGGCGGCCTACCCGGTGAGGCGGGGGATCCGCAGGGGGTTGTCGTCGCGCAGCTCGGGGGGCAGCAGAGCGTCGGGGAAGGACTGGTAGCAGACCGGGCGCAGCCAGCGTTCGACGGCGAGCGTGCCGACGCTCGTCGTCGCGGGCGAGCTGGTCGCCGGCCACGGCCCTCCGTGCACCATCGCGTGGCTGACCTCCACACCGGTGGGCCAGCCTCCCCACAGGAGACGGCCCGCGCGCTCCTCCAGTACGGGCAGCAGCGCCGAAGCGGTGCGCAGATCCGCGTCCGTGCCGTGCACCGTGGCCGTCAGCTGCCCCTCCATGTCCTCAAGCAGACGCAGGAGTTCCTCCGTCCCGGACCAGCGCACGACGAGCCCGGCCGCGCCGAAGACCTCGCCCCCGAGCACGTCGGGTGCGGCGGCGTAGGTGTCCGCGTCGCACGCGAGGACCACCGGGGCGGGCGCGTAAGGACCCTCCCCGGCCGTTCCCCGGGCCACCTCCCGTACCCCCGTGACGGACTCCCACCTCCGTACTCCCTCGGTGCAGGCGCGGGTGATGTCCGGGGTGAGCATGGTCTGCCCTTCCGTGCTCCGCAGCTTCCGGGCGACCGCCGAGAGGAACGCGTCGCCGGCCGGACCGGCCGGCAGCAGCAGGAGGCCGGGGTTCGTGCAGAACTGACCGGCGCCGTTGGTCAGCGACGCCACGTACGCGTCGGCCGGGGGCCCGGGTTCGGCGAGGGCGCCGTCGAGCATGATCACCGGGTTGACCGCGGACATCTCGGCGTGCACCGGGATGGGGACCGGGCGGGAGCGGCCGGCGGCGATCAGCGCCAGTCCGCCCGTCCGTGAACCGGTGAAGCCCACCGCGGCGATCCGCGGATCGCCCACCAGCGCGAGACCGACGTCGTACGCCCTCCCCACCAGCAGGGAGAAGACGCCGGCCGGCATGCCCGTGCGCGCGGCGGCGGCGGTGACGGCGCGGGCCACCGCCTCGCCGGTTCCCGGGTGCGACGGATGCGCCTTGACCACGACGGGGCAGCCGGCGGCCAGTGCGGAGGCCGTGTCCCCGCCGGCGACGGAGAACGCCAGCGGGAAGTTGCCCGCGCCGAACACGGCCACCGGGCCGACGGGAACGCGGCGCAGCCGTACGTCCCTGCCCGAGGGGAGGGAGTCGATCCGGGCGTCGAGCGCGGTCCCGCTCCTGACCAGCTCGGCGAAGAGGCGCAACTGCCCGCAGGTGCGCTCCCGTTCGCCGGTCAGCCGGGACGGCGGGAGTCCGGTCTCGCGGGCCGCGAGTTCCACGAGCGGGTCGCCGAGCGCCTCGATCTCCTCCGCGCAGGCGTCGAGGAAGACCGCCCTGCACTCGGGCGGCAGGGCGCGGAACGCCCGCGCGTCCGCCGCCGCGAGCCGGGCCGCCTCGGCGACCTGCTCCGCCGACGCGTCCCGGAACGCGGGTCCGAACGGTTCGCCGGAAGCGGCGGTGACGGCGTGCCAGGCGGCCCCCGTACCGGGGGCGTCGCGGCCGGCGAGGATCGAATGTCCGGTGATCTCAAGGGGATCGGTGCGGTGCGAGGGCCCGGCCGGGTCCGGGGCCAGGGACGAGACCGGGACCGGGGTCGGGATCAGGGCCGGGGTCGGGTCCGGGTCCGGGTCCGGGATCAGGGTCGGGTCCTGGTGGTCGTTCGATGTCGGGTGTCCGGGCGGGTTCACTGCGATGCGTCTCCCTGTGCGTGCCGGACGGCACGCCGTCGTCGGGTCTCCGGGCGGAAGGTCACCGGCCCGGTGGCGTTGCCCTCGGACACGGTTCGGCAACGGGCCGCTCTCCTCCTTGGCTGTGCAATTTCACATTACTATGTTACGTGCCGCAGCGCGGAGGTGAAGACCGGAACGCTCTCCATGTCCCTTCAGGACTAACGCAGTTGCCCAGCGACTCACCCCACCTCACTCCACCTCACCCCGCTCCGCCCTCCCCTTCCGGCCTGCTCCACGCCCGCCGCCGTCCCGCCCGCGCCCTCGCGACCGCGCCCCGCCTGGTCGTCGCCGACGCGCCCGTCTCCGCGCAGGACGTGTCGGTCCAGGCCCAGGTCGTCAACCTGATGGAGCGTCTGCGCCGTGAGCTGGGGCTCGCGTTCCTTTTCATCGCCCACGACCTGTCGGTGGTGAGACGGGTCTGCGACCGGGTGGCCGTCATGTACCTGGGGCGCGTCGTCGAGATCGGCGACAAGCGCGAGGTGTACGACCGGCCGGCGCACCCGTACACCCGGGCCCTGCTGTCGGCGGTCCCCCTGCGCGATCCGGCCGCGGAGCGGCGCAGGGAAGGGATCCTCCTGCTCGGCGACCCGCCGAGCCCCGCCTCGCTCCCGAGCGGCTGCGGATTCCATCCGCGCTGCCCCAAGGCGCGGGCGGTCTGCCGCACCGAGCGGCCGGTCCCGGACGTCGTGGGCGCCGTTGGACGCAGGGCCGCCCCTCACTTCCCCGAGGTGGGCTGAGGGGCCGCCCTTCCGGCGACATTCGGATACCACCCCGGGTGGGCCGCTCCCCGACGGGGCGGCCCACCCGGGGCGCCCGCGTTTCCCCCGTGGTCGAGCGTCCCGGTCGCCGGATCAACAAGCCTGATTCGCAGGGGGGTTGTAACGAATTGGCCCACACGCCTTCCGTGTGACGTGTGAACTGTGCAATTTTACATGGCACAGGTTGTGGGCATGCCAACTCCGGTCGCCGAACCGCACCGCGCCCGTCGCCCGGCACGAGATCCCCCGGTCCACGACCTGTTCGTCCCCCTCGGTCACGCGACCGCGTGCCCCGATCCCCCACGGGAGGAACACCACGTGAGAACCACACTCGTCCGCCGAGGCGTGGGCGCCGTACTGCCCCTGGCCCTCGCCGGAGTCCTGGGCGCCGGGCTGCTCGCACAGCCCGCCCAGGCCCTGCCGGCCGCCCCCACGGCGCCGAACGCGTCGCAGCCGTCGCACCGCCCCGGCGCATCGGCCGACCCCGCGCCCCAGGCGCGGCTGTCCTCCGGCCGGGACGCCGGACACACGTCCAAGGGCCGGCTGCCGGCGTCCCAGCTCCCCCCGCTGAGCGCCGACAAGTCACCGCTCCGGCAGGCGTACGACCACCACGACACCGCACCGGAGCCCACCGCGTCCGCGAGGACGTCCGCACGGGCCGGCACCGCCGCCGCAGCGGCGTGCGACCCGGCCGACTTCACCGGCCGCACCGGGAGCGAACTGGTCCGGCAGATCAAGGCGTCCACCACCGAGTGCGTCAACACGCTGTTCAACCTGACCGGCGACAACGCCCGACTGGCGTTCCGCGAGTCCCAGATGACGACCGTCGCCCAAGCGCTCCGCGACGCCTCCGCGAACTACCCGGGCGACGCGAGCACCGGAACCCCGCGGCTCGTGCTCTACCTGCGCGCCGGCTACTACGTGCAGTGGTACCACCCGGACACCGTCGGCGACTACGGCAGCACCCTGAAGACCGCGATCCGCTCCGGCCTCGACGCCTTCTTCGCGAGCCCCCGCTCCCGCGACGTCACCGACGCCAACGGCGAGACGCTGGCCGAGGCCGTCACCCTGATCGACAGCGCCCAGGAGAACGCCCGGTACATCCACGTCGTCGAGCGGCTCCTCACGGACTACGACTCCACCTGGAACGCGTCCTGGTACATGCTCAACGCGGTCAACAACGTGTACACGGTGACCTTCCGCGGCCACCAGGTGCCCGAGTTCGTCAGCGCGGTCCAGTCGGACCCGGGCCTCGTCGACACGCTGTACCGCTTCGCCGCCGACCACCTGTCCCTGCTGGGCACCGACCGGGCATACCTGACCTCCAACGCCGGCCGCGAACTGGCCCGGTTCACCCAGTACACCGGCCTGCGGAGCAAGGTCCGGCCGCTGGCCGCCGGCCTGCTCGGACAGAGCTCCATCACGGGACGCACCGCGCCCCTGTGGGTCGGCGTCGCGGAGATGGTCGACCACTACGACCGGGCGAACTGCGCCTCCTACGGCACCTGCGACCTCCAGGAACGCCTCAAGAGCGCGGTCCTCCCGGTCCGCCACACCTGCAGCCCGAGCCTGCGCATCCTCGCCCAGCAGATGACCCCCGCCGAGCTGAGCACAAGCTGCACCAGCCTCCTGAAGCAGGACGAGTACTTCCACCGGGTCGCACGGGACAACGGCCCGGTCGCCGACGACGACAACACCACCCTCGAAGTCGTCGCCTACGACTCCAGCACCGACTACCAGACCTACGCCGGCGCGATGTACGGCATCGACACCGACAACGGCGGCATGTACCTGGAGGGCGACCCCGCCGCCGCCGGCAACCAGCCCCGGTTCATCGCCTACGAGGCCGAGTGGCTGCGCCCGGAGTTCCAGATCTGGAACCTCAACCACGAGTACACCCACTACCTCGACGGCCGCTTCACCATGTACGGCGACTTCACCGCCAACATGACCACCCCCACCGTCTGGTGGGTGGAGGGCTTCGCCGAGTACGTCTCGTACTCCTACCGGAACCTGCCCTACACGGCGGCGATGACCGAGGCGGGCCTCGGCACGTACTCCCTGAGCACGCTCTTCTCCACGGATTACGGCCACGGCACCACACGGGTCTACCGCTGGGGCTACCTCGCCGTGCGGTACATGCTGGAGAAGCACCCCCAGGACATGGACACGGTGCTCGGCCACTACCGCGCCGGCCGGTGGAGCGCCGCCCGGACCCATCTGACCTCCACCATAGGCACCCGCTACGACGGAGACTTCCGCACCTGGCTCGCGGGCTGCGCGGCCGGTGACTGCGGCGGCGGCACGGCGCCCGGCAACAAGCCCCCCACCGCCGACTTCACCACGGCGGTCCAGGGCCTGACGGCCGCCTTCACCGACCGCTCCTCCGACGCCGACGGCACCGTCGTCTCCCGCGCCTGGGACTTCGGCGACGGCACCACGTCCACCCAGACCGACCCCGGCAGGACGTACACCGCCGCGGGCACCTACACCGTCCGCCTCACCGTGACCGACGACAAGGGCGCCACGGCCACCACCACCCGGTCGGTCACCGTCACCGGCACGCCCGCCGCCGCCGAGTGCACCGGCGCGGACGTCCGCACCCTGGGCAAGAACTGCCGGCGCAGCAACCTCTCCGCCACCACCGGCAACTACGCCTACCTCTACCTGGACATCCCGGCCGGAACCACCCGGCTGAAGATCACCGTCAACGGCGGCACCGGCAACGCCGACCTCTACTACAGCGACTACAACTGGGCCACCACGTCCTCGTACGTCAGCCGCGCCACCGGCCCCGGCAACGACCACACCCTGACGATCACCAACCCGCGCGCGGGCCACCACTTCATCAGCCTCCACGCCGCCGCGGGCTTCACCGGAGCCGCCGTCACGACCGCCTACTGATCCCGGACCGCACTCCACCGTCCCGGGGCCGGCACCATCGGCCCCGGGGCACGGGCGCGTCCCTCAGTGCGGCTGTGTCCGGCTGATCATGCGGTGTGCGAGGACGAGATGGCGGTGCCCGGGCTCCAGAACGCGTTGCGCGTCCTCGACGATCCGATCCAGCTCCTGCCGCGCCCGGCCGTGATGCCCCGCGTTCACCAGTCCCTGAGCGCGTTGCGGACGCCGTGTTCCTCGCAGGTTGGTGACGCACCGGAATCAGGGGCCTGGGGAGCCGGGAAAACGGGTCCCCGCGCGGTCTCCACAGGCCTGTGGCCGTCCTCCGACGGCGGTTCGCACCCCTCTGGCCGATCCTCGCCGAGCAGGTGCCCACCAGCCCGTTCACGCCCACGAAGAGCAGGCTCTGACCTGGCATTTCATTCGGTTCCGCCTAGGCTGGTGCTCCACTGAGGACACCACCGGGGGAGGACTTCATGAGTGACGACGCCAACCTGTACGAGGCCGGCCGCATCGAGGTGCTGGAGGGGTTGGAAGCCGTTCGGAAGCGGCCCGGGATGTACGTCGGCTCGGTCGGCGAGCGCGGCTTGCGCCAGATGGTGTTCGACGTTGCCGGCCGCGCGGTGAACGAAGTCCTGGCCGGCCGTGCCGGTGCCGTCGAGGTCACTCTTACGCCGGACGGTGGTGTACGCGTCGCGGACGACGGGCCGGGCGTGCCTGTCGAGGCCGCCGGGGACACCGGAGCTCCCGGCCTCGAAGCCCTCCTGACCCGTATGCACCCCGGGGCGGAACCGGGCGGCCGCCACGCTGTGGCCACGAGCCTGTTCGGCACCGGCCCCTGCGTGACCAACGCCCTGTCGAGCCGCCTGACGGCTCAGGTGCGGCGCGCAGGAGTCCACTGGGTCCAGGAGTACGCGCGCGGTGTCGCGCTCGCCCCACCCGTCGGCGCGGGATCGACCACCGGGAGCGGGACCACCATCACCTTCTGGCCCGACACCGACATCTTCGAGGCGACGGAACACTCGTTCACGGCACTGGCGGAACGCTTCAGGGAACTGGCCTTCCTCAACCGGCGCCTGGACATCTCGCTGACCGACGAACGCCCTCCGAGCGAACCCCGATCAACCCGGTTCCTGTTTCCGGGCGGAGCTCGGGACTTCGTCGCCTTCCTCGACGCGGGGGCGGGAACCTCTGTGCACCCGGACGTCATCGGCTTCGAGCAGGAAGACCCGCGGATCGCCGGGACCATCGAGGTGGCCCTGCGATGGAACGACACCCACGAAGCGCGACTCCGCAGCTACGCCAACAGCGCGCCCACACCCCAAGGCGGCACGCACACAGTGGGATTCCGAGACGGACTGGCGGCCGCGATCAACACGTACGCGAGGGAGCGGTGCCTTCTGGCGGAGGCGACCCCCGATCTCGGCGTGGACCGTATCAGCGACGGCCTGACGGCGGTCGTATCGGTGAAACTGGACCGACCCGAGTTCTCGGGCGCCACCCTCGGAACGCTGGAAGGCGCCGGGGTACGGACCGGCGTCGCCGAGACCGTACGAGCACACCTCGGCACATGGCTGGAGAGACACCCGGAACAGGCCGCAGCCATCATCGGCCGGATCCTGAGGAAGCGGTCGCACGAGGGCGGACATTGACGGAACGACCGTACGGACCGAGGCCGACCCGCACGGGATTCTCGCCCGCGCACTGGGTTTCGGCCCGTACTACGGAGCCGACCTGAATGCCTTGTGGGACCGTTCGTCGTGAATGAGCCGGGAGTCGCCCCAGTGTCCGGGGGCCGCCCCAGTGTGCGGGAGTCGCCCCCGTGTCCGGGGGCGACCGCGAAACCCCTGCCATCGCCGCTGGAACGCCTTGCTCAGGAGGAGTCGTCGGAATCGGCCGTGAGCGTCTTGCCGGCGACTCCTGACCGGGGGACGCCGTCGACCGCCACACAGATGCCGAAGACGCGGTCGTGGCTGGTCCAGCCGTTGACGCGGCCACGGTTGTTGCTGATCTGCACGCGCTTCCTGGAGTGGTCCACGGACGACACCAAGTGCAGGTAGACCGTACCGGCGACGCGGGCGAGGACGATGTCCCCGGCTTCCACCTTCGACGGATCGGCCGGAGCGACGACCACCTGCTGCCGACTGCGTATCAGCGGGACCATCGAGGAACCGCTGGGCCGGAACGCCACGGTGGCCCCGCCGGCGACCCTGCCTGCCACCGCATCCAATGCACCCATCCGGTGATCGTGACAGATTCCCCTCCGGCGACCCACCGATTTACTTCTCCATCTCCGCCCATGAGAGGCGGACGTCGTCCGATGTGACACCAGGGCTTGTCCAATGCCCGGGCCGATCCGGACCGGGAAGCCGGGGGCTGTGTCCCACGGCAGGGACTCCAGGTGCCGGCGCCGGCTGAGCTGCGGGCGAACGGTGTCGCCGGCGTGACCGTCAGGCGATGCCCATGACCCCGCTGCGGGGCCACCCGTGAAGGTCCTTCCAGAGGGTGGCGGTCGCGGCGCGCCAGTCGAGTTCCCGGTCGGGGCGGTAGCCGCGTCCACCTCACTGAGTGCTGACGGTCTGTCCGGAGGCCGGAGGCCGGAGGTTGGAGCGCGTGAGGGGTGGGCGGTGCGCGTCGCGGCGTCGGTTCAGGGTTCGGGGGTGGGCTCGGTGGGACGAGGATGACCGGCGCGCTCGATGTGTGCGACGTGTACATTAGTCGCCGGAGTGAGCGGTGTCAACATCGGATGAGCCGCTCGGATCCGCCGCGCGGGGGCGGGGATTCCGGGTTCGGCCGAGCGGTGTCCGGCAGCTTGTCGAGCAATGCTCGACAAGCTAGGGTCGGCGGCCATGGCCGAGGATCCGTACCGGTCGGTATGCGATGGGGACGGAAGGACGCCCGGACGCGACTGATCGGTATCGGCCCGCGCCCGCTCGCCACGCGATCCGTCCACGAGACGTCACGAACGGGCGCCGCGGGTCTTCGAGGACGGCTGTCGTACCCCGACCGGCCGTACCCCGACCGGCCGCACCCCGACCGGCCGCACCCCGGCCGGTCGGGCGTCGTGGGCCGCGGGAGGCCGTGCCCGCCGCACCGGCTGCCCGGCCGCGGAACGGTCTGCCGTCGGCCGCGCACCGGCACGGGAAAGGCGGACACGCCCGGCTCGCACATCGGCTCGATTACTGAGCAATGCTCGACAGGATGGGAAGTGCATGGAATTCGGACACTCGCCCAAGACACGCGAGTACCTCGACCGCGTCAGCGGATTCGTGGCGTCGCGCGTCCTGCCGCGCGAGCGGGACTTCCTTGCCGCACCGCGGGACCAGGAGGACCGCCGGGCGTCCGTCCCGTCGGTGGTCGACGAGCTGGAGGCCGGGGCGAAGACCGCAGAGCTGTGGAACCCGTTCCTTCCCGACGGCACTTACGGCACGGGCCCGTCCGACGACTTCCCGCACGCCTCCGCGACGGCCCCGACGAGGTGCACCTCGGCGTCGTGGCCCGGGCCGAACTCGGCCGGTACCGCACCCGGGAGGCGGGGTGAGCAGGCGCGTGCTCGTCGCCGATCGTCCACGCGGTCGACAAGGGACACTTCCTCGTCCTCCCCTCCACGGACCGGCGCGCCCTGTGCCTCAAGCGACTGTTCCCGCGCGTGGCGGACGCGCAGGCCGCGAAGAAGTGGCGGCGCACCGCCGCACAGCTCGGAACCGGCCACCCGCAGGAGCGGAGAAGGGCGGCATGAGCCCGGGGAGCAGGGCGCCGATCACCCGGGGGAGCCGATGAACGACACCGGCCGGAGCGCGGTCCGCGCGGAGGACGCCTTCGACGTCGACGGCGTACACGCCTGGCTGGAGCGGCACGTGGACGGTCTCTCGGGCCCCGCTCCCGACGTCGTCCAGTTCACGGGCGGCGCGTCAAACCTCACGTACCTGCTGAGCTACCCGCATCCCGGGAAGGAGCTGATCCTGCGCCGTCCGCCGGCGGTCGAGAAGGCCGGCTCCGCGCACGACGTGGCCCGTGAGTACCGCGTCCAGGAGGCGCTGAAGCCCCTCTTCCCGCTCGTTCCCGAGGTCCGGGCGCTGTGCCGGGACCCCTCCGTCATCGGCACCGACTTCTACGTCATGGACAAGGTGCCCGGAATCGTCCTGCGCGGCAGGTTGCCACGCGGCATGGACCTGCCGCCCGGCAGGGTGCGGGCGCTGTCGGAGACCTTCGTCGACACGCTCGCCGACCTGCACCGGGTCGATCCCGCGGCGGCCGGTCTCGCCGGGCTCGGCAGGGGAGCGGGGTACGTCCGCCGGCAGGTGGAGGGCTGGACCCGCCGCTACGACCGGGCCCGCACCTGGAACACGCCGAGCTTCCGGCGCGCGACGGCCCGGCTCGCCGAGCATCAGCCCGACGACGTCGGCCTCCGCGTCGTCCACAACGACTGGCGCCTGGACAATCCCGTGCTCGACGAGAAGAGTCTCCGGGTCACCGGTGTCCTGGACTGGGAGCTGTCGACCCTGGGGGATCCGCTGATGGACCTCGGCAGCGCCCTCGCGTACTGGGTGCAGGCCGACGACGGCCCCATGGCCCGGGCGATGTGCCGCCGGCCCAGCCACCTGCCCGGCATGCTCACCCGGGCCGAGATCGTCGAGCGGTACTGCGACCGGACGGGCCTGTCCGCCGGCGACTGGCCCTTCTACGAGACCTTCGGCCTGTTCCGGCTCGCGGTGATCGCCCAGCAGATCTACCACCGCTACCACCACAAGCAGACCCGCAACCCGGCCTTCCGCAACCTCTGGCCGGCCGTCAACCACCTGGAGCACCGCTGCCGCTCCACCATCCGCCGCGTCAGTGGCGGCTGACAAGCCGGAGTACCCCCATGCCTCTCATCTGTCTCGTCCGCCACGGCCAGGCGTCCGGCGCCGCGAGGAACTACGACGTCCTGTCCGACCTCGGCCGCGCTCAGGCCTCCGCCGTCGGCCAGGAACTCGCCCGCCGCGGACTGCGCGATCCGCGTCTCGTCGCCGGCACCCTGAACCGCCAGCGCGACACGGCCCGCATCGCCGCCGAAGCGGCCGGATTCCACGGGCCGCTCCACCGGGACGCACGCTGGAACGAGTACGACCACCTCGCCCTGCTGGACCGCTACGCTCCACCGCCCGACGGGGAACGGTCCGTGCAGGACCTGCTCGATCACGCCCTGGCGGGATGGATGGGGGACCCCGATCCCGCCGGGGGCGGAACCTGGACGGCGTTCGCCGAAGGCGCGCGGGCCGCCCTGGCCGAGCTGTCCGCCACGCTCGGCCGGGGACGGGACGCGGTCGTGTTCACCTCGGCCGGCCTGCTCGCCGCGGTGTGCGGCGCGCTGCTGTCGCTGCCGCGCGAAGGGGTGGTCGCGCTCCATCGCGTGGTGGTCAACGCCTCCGTCACCACCCTGGCGGTGGGAGGCTCCGGGACCACTCTGCTGACCTTCAACGAGCACGCCCATTTCGCCGGGGACCGGCGCCGGATGCTCACCTACCGGTGAGGCCGCCGCCCGGCCGCGTCCGCGCGGAGCGCCTCCGTCCCTGTGCGTCAGCCGGCCGTGACCGCCCCCTGGATCGCGGGAGAGACGGCGAACAGGGCGAACACGGACGCCCGGACCCGATCGGCGACGGCCTCGGGCGTGGAGGTGTCGAGCTTGCCGTCGAGGTGCAGGAAGGCGAGGCCGTGGACGAGGGCCCACACCGTGGTCGACAGGGCGTCGGGGTCGTCGACGCCGGGGAAGGCGTCGCGGACGATGCCGTGGACGTACGCGGAGATGGCGGCGGTCGCGGCGACCCGCTCCTCGCTCGTCGGGTCGCAGGGCTCGGCGAACATCGCCCGGAACAGGGCCGGGTGCTCCAGGGCGAACCGCACGTAGGCCACCGCCACGGCGGCCAGGTCGTCCGGCGTCGACGGGGAGGGGTGAGCCGCCGTCAGGTCCTCGGCGAGTTCGCGGTACCCCTCCGCGGCGACCGCGGAGACGAGTGCCTCGCGGTCCGCGTAGTGGCGGTAGGGGGCCGTCGCCGACACCCCGGCGCGCCGGGCGACCGCGCGCAGCGACAGGCCCGCGCTGCCGTCCTCCTCCAGGAGCTCCCGCGCCGCCCGCAGGCAGGCGGCCCGCAGATCACCGTGATGGTACGTGCTGTTCCGTGACATGCGTCGCGCTCACTCTCCCGATGTGTCCACCGCTCACCCACCACTCCGATGTAAATGGCGCATACATCTTAAATGATCCACGAGGAAGAGGGAAACGGGATGACCGGCGAGTTGTTCTCGCCACTGCTCCTCCGCTCCGGTCAGGTGCTGGCCAACTCGACGAGCGCTCGCCCCTGAAGCCCTTCGCCGCGTGGGCGAAGGCCGCCAAGTCCGGGGGCGGTGCGGTGTGGATGCAGATCAACCATCCCGGCCGCCAGGTGGCCTCCGACATGCCCGGCGTGGTGTGGGGCCCGTCCGACATCGGCGTCAGCCTGGGCAGGCACAGCGGGCGCTTCGGCCGCCCGACCGCCATGACCCCGCGGCAGATCGAGGAGACCGTCACGCGGTACGCCGTGACCGCGCGACGCGCCGAAGAGGCCGGTTT
>NZ_JBSHHY010000020.1:0-123297 GCF_053618675.1 Streptomyces sp. NPDC055632
AACGCCCGGTTACATTCCGAACCCGGAAGCTAAGCCTTTCAGCGCCGATGGTACTGCAGGGGGGACCCTGTGGGAGAGTAGGACACCGCCGAACACCTGCCCTTTTAGCTCAGTCGGTAGAGCGTCTCCATGGTAAGGAGAAGGTCAACGGTTCGATTCCGTTAAAGGGCTCCAAAGAAAAGGCCCCCGCCACGTGGCGGGGGCCTTTTTGCGTTCCCTGGAAGAGAGCGTGCGAAAGGCACCTTCCCCGTGAGGGAAGGCGCCGTGCCGTCAGCGGTCGTCCGGCTCGCGGAGGCGCATCGCGAGGATGGCCATGTCGTCGGAGGCCGGGGCCTGGGCGAAGCGTTCGACCGCGCGCAGCACACGGGCCGCGACCGCGCCGGCCGTCAGGCCCGTACAGGTCTTGAGGACGTCGGCGAGGCCGTCGTCGCTCAGCATGCGGGAGCCCTCGCGGCGCTCCGTCACGCCGTCCGTGACGCACAGGAGGACGTCGCCCGGGTCGAGCGTGACCGTCTCCTCGTACAGCTCCAGGTCGTCCATGACGCCCAGGAGCGGCTGCGGTTCGGCCGCGGGGCGGACCGTGCCGTCCGGGCTGAGGCGCAGGGGCAGCGGGTGGCCGGCGCAGACGACCTTGAGGATCGCGGAGCCGTCCTCCTGCGGGCGCATCTCGCCGTAGAGGAGGGTGAGGAAGCGGCTGCGGGCGCCCTCGTCGAGGATCGCCGCGTTCAGGCGCTCCAGGACGGCCGGGCCGCCGAGGCCCTCGCGGGCCAGGAGGCGCAGGGCGTGGCGGGCCAGGCCGGTGACGGCGGCCGCCTCCGGTCCCGTACCGCAGACGTCGCCGATGGCGAACCCGTACGCGCCGTCGCTGATCGGGAAGAGGTCGTAGAAGTCGCCGCCGACCTCGTTGCCCTCGCCGGCCGCGCGGTAGATGACGTCGACCTCGACGCCCGGGATCTCGGGGAGGCCGGGCGGCAGGAGGCTGCGCTGGAGGGACTGGCTGATCGCCACGCGCTCCGAGTAGAGGCGGGCGTTGTCCAGGGCCAGGGCGGCCCGGCGGGACAGGTCCTCGGCGAGCTCCAGGATCTCCTGGCGGAAGTGGTCCTCGGAGGGCCTGCCGAGCGTCAGCATGCCGATGACCCGGTTGCGGGCCACCAGGGGCAGGACGACCGTCTCGCCGGCGACCGTGCTCGCCGTGGCCAGCGTGGTGTCGATGCCCGGCGAGAGCGGGCTCGACGGGTGGTCGAGGGCGTGGACCGAGGCGTTGAGCGCGGCCCGGTGGGCGGCGTCGCCCGGCGCGGTCCAGACCCGGGCGCCGGGCGTCGGCACCGGGTCGGGCGGCGTGATCGAGGAGAGCAGCTCCTTGAGGCCGTCGATGCGGTCCTCGTCCTCGTGGAGCACGTACGAGAGGTACGGGTCGGAGGCCTGGTCGGCGATCGTGTAGACCGCGCACCAGGTCGCGAGGGTGGGGACCGTCATCTGGGCCATCAGGGCCAGGGTCTGGTCGCGGTCGAGGGTGCCGGCCAGGAGGTCGGAGGCCTCGACGAGGAAGCTGAGGGAGCCGCGGCGCAGGCGCTCCAGCTCGCCGAGGCGGGCGGACTCCACGGCCAGGGCGATGCGGTCGGCGGCGAACTGGAGGCGGAGGGCCTCCTCGTTCGAGTAGCGGTTCGCGGCCTCGGCGGCCACGCCCAGGGAACCGGTGAGGCGGCCCTCGACCTTGAGGGGGACGGTGACCACCGAGCGCATGCCGGTGTCCTCCAGGAGCGGGACGGCTCCGGGGACGGCGGCCAGGTCCTCGTGGACGGCGGGCATCCGGGCGGAGCCGTACCGGCTGGCGCCGGTTTCGACCGGTACGCGCGCGAAGCGCTGGCGGGCGGCCGGGAGTCCGGTGGTGGCCCGTACCTCCAGCTCCGTCTCGTCGTCCGTGGCGAGGAGGAGGAAGGCGGCGTCGCCGTCGAGCATGTCGCGGGCGCGCTCGACCGTGCGCTGGAGCAGGCCGTCGAGGTCGTCGGGGGCCGGGGAGCCGATGAAGACCTCGAAGGGGTCGGCGGCGCGGTTCTCGGTGCCCGGCTCGGCCGCGGGACGCTGCGGGGTCTGCAGGACCGCCCGCTCGTGCTCGCGGACCAGGAGGCAGACCGTGGAGGGCTCGCCCTGGGAGTCGCGGACCCGGAGGTGCGAGGCGTAGACGGGGACGACCCGGCCGTCGGCGCAGCGGATGCCGTAGCTGCCCTCCCAGCGGGAGAGGCGCAGTGCCTCGGCGAGGCCGGTGCCGATGCCGGGGGTGTGGGGCCAGGCGGCGAGGTCGCCCAGGGGCTTGCCGGTGACCTGCTCGGAGCCGTACCCGAAGAGTTCCTCGGCGTCCTCGCTCCAGGCGGTGATCGCGCCGTTCCGGTCGATCTGGACGACGGCGACGCGGACGCGGCTGTCGGCGACCGGGAGGAGGGCGTCGGGCAGGACCGGACCGGCCGAGCGGGTGCCGACGGGGCGCTGGGGGAGGTCGAGGTGGAACCAGACGTGCTTGCGCGTGGGGGAGTAGTCGACGCCCCAGCGGTGGGCGAGGGCGGCGCAGAGCAGCAGGCCGCGGCCGTTCTCACGGTCGGGCGAGGCGAGGGTGCGGCCGCTCTGGACCGGGATCTCGCGCTCGGGGTAGCGGTCGGAGACCTCGACGCGGATGCTGTCGTCGGAGCGCAGGCAGAGCACGTCGGCGGCGGTGCCGGCGTGCACGACGGCGTTGGTGACGAGCTCACTGGTGAGGACGACGGCGTCGTCCACCAGTTCGGGGTGTCCCCAGCCCTGGAGGGTGTCCCGTACGAAGGCCCGTGCGGCCGCGACGGACCGCCCGACGGGCTCGAAGCTGGCAGTCGCCCGCGCGGTGATCACAGCACTCCTCGTACGCGTCTCGACGCCCGGCTCTGCCATGCTCGGTCTGTCCTTCCCACTGCCCGGTGGTCGTGTGCGCGCACCACACCGTCCCCGCCGGGCGGACCGGGGCGGCTGGACAGCCGGATGCCAGGTTACTTACCTTCGCTGTCCGAGCGGATGCCGGTCACCGCTGATTCCGTCCCTCGGGGGTAGGGACGCCGTCGAAGCTGCCGAACTGTTATCGCCTGGTTCGGCCACGGTGAAACACTGGGCAGGCTACCGGCAGAGCCGGAGCAGTACGGTCGACCCCTTTCGGGAGGGACACGGTGGAGTCTGGCACGGCGGCGCGACGCGGCGGAGGCAGCGGTACGCGCACGAGGGGCGGGCGTTCCCGTGGGGGGACGGTCCAGGTGGACGCGGCGGCGCTGGAGCGGTTGCTCTCCGCGCTGGTGTCCATGCGGGACGGGAACTTCCGCAGGCGGCTCACGGTGTCCGGCGACGGGGTCATGGCGGAGATCTCCGCCGTGTTCAACGAGGTCGCGGACCGGCAGCTGCACGTGACCGGGGAGCTGTCGCGGGTCCGGCGGGTCGTCGGGCGCGAGGGCAAGCTGTCCGAGCGCCTGGAGTCCGGGGCCAGCGAGGGGGCCTGGGCGGCGGCGATCGAGGCCGCGAACGCGCTCGTCGACGACCTGGCCCGGCCGGTGTCCGAGGTGGGACGGGTGCTCTCGGCGGTGGCCGAGGGCGACCTGGAGCAGCGGATGGACCTGCGGTCGGAGGGCGCCGACGGGGCGGTCAGGCCCCTGCGGGGCGAGTTCCTGAAGGTCGCGCGCACTGCCAACAACCTCGTCGACCAGCTGTCGGTGTTCGCCTCCGAGGTGACCAGGGTCGCCGTCGAGGTGGGGACCGAGGGCAAGCTGGGTGGGCAGGCGCAGGTGCGCGGGGTGTCCGGTTCGTGGAAGGACCTCACGGACTCGGTCAACACCATGGCGAACCGGCTGACGGCCCAGGTGCGTGACATCGCTCTCGTCACGACGGCGGTCGCCGACGGCGACCTGTCGCAGAAGGTCACGGCGAACGTGGCCGGCGAGATGCTGGAGCTGAAGAACACCGTCAACCGGATGGTGGACCAGCTGTCGTCGTTCTCGTCCGAGGTGACCCGGGTCGCCCGCGAGGTGGGCACCGAGGGCGAGCTGGGCGGTCAGGCCGAGGTGGCCGGGGTCGCCGGCGTGTGGAAGGACCTCACCGACTCCGTCAACACGATGGCGGGCAACCTCACCAATCAGGTGAGGGGGATCGCCGAGGTGACGACCGCCGTCGCCAACGGCGACCTGTCGCAGAAGGTCCGGGTCTCGGCGCGCGGCGAGATCGCGCAGCTCGCGGACACGATCAACCAGATGACCGAGACGCTGCGGACCTTCGCCGACGAGGTGACCCGCGTCTCGGGCGAGGTCGGCGCGCAGGGTCTGCTGGGCGGTCAGGCGCAGGTGCCGGGCGCGGCGGGCACCTGGAAGGACCTCACGGACTCCGTGAACACGGTCTTCCGGAACATCACCACGCAGGTGCGTGACATCGCGCAGGTGACGACGGCCGTGGCCAACGGTGATCTGTCGCAGAAGGTCACGGTGGACGTGGCCGGGGAGATGCTGGAGCTGAAGAACACCGTCAACACGATGGTGGACCAGCTCTCCGCCTTCGGTTCCGAGGTGACCCGGGTGGCCCGGGAGGTCGGCGTCGAGGGTCTGCTCGGCGGTCAGGCCGAGGTACCGGGCGCGGCGGGCACCTGGAAGGACCTCACCGACTCGGTGAACACGGCCTTCCGCAACCTGACCGGTCAGGTGCGCGACATCGCGCAGGTGACGACGGCGGTCGCCAACGGTGATCTGTCGCAGAAGGTCACGGTGGACGTGGCCGGGGAGATGCTGGAGCTGAAGAACACCGTCAACACGATGGTGTCGCAGCTGTCGTCCTTCGCGGACCAGGTGACCCGGATGGCCCGGGACGTGGGCACCGAGGGCCGGCTCGGCGGCCAGGCGCGCGTGGACGGCGTCTCCGGGCGCTGGCGGGAGCTCACCGACTCGGTGAACTTCATGGCCGGCAACCTGACCTCCCAGGTGCGGCAGATCGCGCAGGTGACGACGGCCGTGGCGCGCGGCGACCTGTCGCAGAAGATCGACGTGGACGCGCGCGGCGAGATCCTGGAGCTGAAGAACACCATCAACACGATGGTCGACCAGCTCTCCGCGTTCGCGGACCAGGTGACCCGGGTGGCCCGCGAGGTGGGCACCGACGGGCGCCTGGGCGGTCAGGCGCAGGTGCCCGGCGTGGCCGGCGTGTGGCGCGACCTGACCGACTCGGTGAACGGCATGGCCGGCAACCTCACCACCCAGGTCCGCAACATCGCCCAGGTCGCCACGGCGGTCGCGCGCGGCGACCTGTCGCAGAAGATCGACGTGGACGCGCGCGGCGAGATCCTGGAGCTGAAGAACACCCTCAACACGATGGTGGACCAGCTGTCGAACTTCGCCGAGCAGGTGACCCGGGTGGCCCGCGAGGTGGGCACCGAGGGCATCCTCGGCGGCCAGGCCGAGGTGCAGGGCGTCTCGGGCACCTGGAAGGACCTCACCCAGTCGGTGAACGGCATGGCGAACAACCTCACCATCCAGGTGCGGAACATCGCCGAGGTCACGACCGCGGTCGCCATGGGCGACCTGTCGAAGAAGATCACGGTCGACGCCCGGGGCGAGATCCTGGAGCTGGTGACGACCGTCAACACGATGGTCGACCAGCTGTCGAACTTCGCGGACGAGGTCACGCGCGTGGCCCGAGAGGTGGGTACGGAGGGCATCCTCGGCGGCCAGGCACGCGTGCGCGGGGTCACCGGCACCTGGAAGGACCTCAGCGACAACGTCAACCTGATGGCCAACAACCTGACCAGCCAGGTGCGGAACATCTCCCGGGTCTCGGCGGCCGTCGCCAACGGCGACCTGACCAAGAAGGTGACGGTCGAGGCGCGCGGCGAGGTCGCCGAACTCGCCGAGACCGTCAACACGATGGTGACGACCCTGTCGTCGTTCGCGGACGAGGTCACGCGCGTGGCCCGCGAGGTGGGTACGGAGGGCGAGCTGGGCGGCCAGGCCCGGGTGCCGGGGGTCTCCGGCACCTGGAAGGACCTGACCGAGTCGGTGAACTCGATGGCCGACAACCTGACCGGTCAGGTGCGGCAGATCGCCGCCGTCACCACCGCCATCGCCAAGGGCGACCTCACCAAGAAGATCGACATCGACGCGCGCGGCGAGATCCAGGAGCTGAAGAACACCATCAACACGATGGTCGACCAGCTGTCGAACTTCGCCGAGGAGGTCACCCGGGTGGCCCGCGAGGTGGGCACCGACGGGCAGCTGGGCGGCCAGGCCCGGGTCCGGGACGTGGAGGGCACCTGGAGCGACCTCACCGACTCCGTGAACGAGATGGCCGGGAACCTCACCCGGCAGGTGCGGGCCATCGCCGCCGTCGCCACCGCGGTGACCCGCGGCGACCTGAACGTCAAGATCGACGGCGTGGACGCGGCCGGTGAGATCCAGGCGCTCCAGGACAATATCAACACGATGATCGCCAACCTGCGCGACACCACCCTCGCCAACGACGAGCAGGACTGGCTCAAGAGCAACCTGGCCCGCATCTCCGGCCTCATGCAGGGCCGCCGGGACCTCGACGACGTCGCCTCGCTCATCATGAGCGAGCTGACCCCGGTCGTCTCGGCCCAGCACGGCGCCTTCTTCGTGGCGATGCCGACCGGCTCCGCCCACGGCGACGCCGAACTGGTCGGTGAGGGCGACGGCTCGTACGAGCTGCGGATGCGCGGGAGTTACGGGTACTCGCCCGGCTCCATGCCGACCTCGTTCCGGCCCGGCGAGACCCTCATCGGGACGGCGGCCGAGGAGAAGCGGACCATCCAGCTCAACGCGCCGCCCGGCTACCTGAAGATCTCCTCCGGGCTCGGGGAGGCCTCGCCCGCGCACGTGATCGTCCTTCCGGTCCTCTTCGAGGGGAAGGTCCTCGGCGTGATCGAGCTGGCCTCCTTCCAGCCGTTCACCCAGATCCAGCGGGACTTCCTCAACCAGATCGCCGAGCTGATCGCCACCACCGTCAACACGATCAGCGTCAACACCAAGACCGAGGTGCTGCTCCAGCAGTCGCAGGAGCTGACCGAGCAGCTCAAGGAGCGCTCGGCCGAGCTGGAGCACCGGCAGAAGGAGCTCCAGGGCTCCAACCTGGAGCTGGAGGAGAAGGCCGAGCTGCTCGCCCGGCAGAACCGCGACATCGAGGTGAAGAACACCGAGATCGAGGAGGCCCGGCAGGTCCTGGAGGAGCGGGCCGAACAGCTCGCGGTCTCCATGCGGTACAAGTCCGAGTTCCTGGCGAACATGTCGCACGAGCTGCGCACCCCGCTCAACTCGCTGCTCATCCTGGCCAAGCTGCTCGCGGACAACGCCGAGACGAACCTGACGCCGAAGCAGGTCGAGTTCGCCGAGACCATCCACGGGGCCGGTTCGGACCTGCTCCAGCTGATCAACGACATCCTGGACCTGTCGAAGGTCGAGGCGGGCAAGATGGACGTCTCGCCGACCCGGATCGCCCTCGTGCAGCTCGTCGACTACGTGGAGGCGACCTTCCGGCCGCTCACGGCGGAGAAGGGGCTCGACTTCTCGGTGCGGGTCTCGCCGGAGCTGCCGGCCACGCTCCACACCGACGAGCAGCGCCTGCTCCAGGTGCTGCGCAACCTCCTGTCCAACGCGGTGAAGTTCACCGACACGGGCGCGGTGGAGCTGGTGATCCGGCCGGCCGGCACGGACGTGCCGCAGTCGATCCGCGAACAGCTCCTGGAGGCCGGTTCGCTGCGCGATCCGGAGGCCGACCTGATCGCGTTCTCGGTCACCGACACCGGGATCGGGATCGCGGCGAGCAAGATGCGGGTCATCTTCGAGGCCTTCAAGCAGGCCGACGGCACGACCAGCCGGAAGTACGGCGGCACGGGCCTGGGGCTCTCGATCAGCCGGGAGATCGCGCGGCTGCTCGGCGGCGAGATCTTCGCCGCGAGCGAGCCGGGCCGCGGCTCGACGTTCACCCTGTACCTGCCGCTGAACCCGACCGAACTGCCCGCGCCGGGCCACGGCCAGGGCGCGCAGGACGGCGAGGACCCGCAGCAGGGCGCGGAGGAGGGGGCGGCCGGGGCCGTCCACCCGTTCCCGCACTTCCCGCCGGCGCCCGTACGCACGGAGGCGCGTTCCGGGGCCGGGGCGCTGTTCCGGCACCGGCGGAAGGCGGCCGCGGAGGCGACCGGCACGCGGGGCGCGGTGCCGGAGCAGACCGGGCAGCAGCCCGTGCCGGAGCGGGAGGAGCAGGAGCCGGCGCCGCGCCGCACCTTCGGCTTCTCCGGCGAGAAGGTCCTCATCGTCGACGACGACATCCGCAACGTCTTCGCGCTCACCAGCGTCCTGGAACAGCACGGGCTCGCGGTGCTGTACGCGGAGAACGGGCGGGAGGGCATCGAGGTCCTGGAGCAGCACGACGACGCGGCGGTCGTCCTGATGGACATCATGATGCCGGAGATGGACGGGTACGCGACGACGACCGCGATCCGCCGGATGCCGCAGTTCGCCGGTCTTCCGATCATCGCCCTGACGGCGAAGGCGATGAAGGGCGACCGGGAGAAGGCGATCGAGTCGGGCGCCTCGGACTACGTGACCAAGCCGGTCGACCCCGACCACCTGCTGTCCGTCATGGAGCAGTGGATGCGGGGCGAGTGACCCGGGTCGGGGCCGCGCGGCGCGCCGCGCGGCCCCGGGCCTCCGCCCGCGGGTCCCGGAAAGATCTCCCGGGCCCCGGAAAGATCTCCGGCGGGCTGTCGCCACGGGCGTGTGAGAGGTCGGGATACGGGGAACCTTCTGGTCTCCCACCGCGTTTTTCCTCCGTGCACAGTGACATCGCGGTGACAGGGTGTGGCGACGGGCGGGGTGCGGCTACGATGACCGGCACAAGGACGGACGGCGCTAGGGAGTCGTCTTCTGGGGCGGCGCCAGGTGCCTCCCCCGGTTCGGGGGACCGGGCGGAGCCGTCGCAGGGACGAGGAGGACGGGGCATGGTGCAGAAGGCCAAGATCCTCCTGGTCGATGACCGGCCGGAGAATCTGCTGGCGCTGGAGGCCATTCTCTCCGCGCTCGATCAGACGCTGGTGCGGGCATCGTCCGGGGAGGAAGCGCTCAAGGCGCTGTTGACGGACGACTTCGCGGTCATCCTGCTCGACGTCCAGATGCCGGGCATGGACGGTTTCGAGACCGCCGCCCACATCAAGCGGCGCGAGCGGACCCGGGACATCCCGATCATCTTCCTCACCGCCATCAACCACGGCCCCCACCACACCTTCCGGGGGTACGCGGCGGGGGCGGTCGACTACATCTCCAAGCCCTTCGACCCGTGGGTGCTGCGCGCCAAGGTCTCCGTCTTCGTCGAGCTCTACATGAAGAACTGCAAGCTGCGCGAGCAGGCCGCCCTGCTCCGGCTCCAGTTGGAGGGCGGCGGCGAGAGCGGTCACGGCAAGGAGTCCGCCGGTCTGCTCGCCGAGCTCTCCGCCCGCCTCGCGGCCGTCGAGGAGCAGGCGGAGGCGCTGTCGAAGCAGCTCGACGACGACTCGGCCGACGCGGCGGCCGTCGCCACCGCCGCGCATCTGGAGCGCAAGCTCACCGGTCTCCGGCGGGCCCTGGACGCACTGGAGCCGGGCGCCGGCACCGTGCCGACCCTGCCCAGCCAGAGCTGACGCGGCGTCAGAAGCGCCCCGGACCGTCGAGGTCCGGGGCGCTTCGGCATGATGCGGCGTCAGCATCGCGCCTCCGCGCGGACGACACGAACGGGTGAGGCGGACAGCCGGTTCCCACACGGGTAACCTCGGCATCATGGCTTCACCTACGTCCGGCAAGACCCAGGGCACGGCGGGCACCGCAAAGCCGCGCGCCGGCCGTACGGCGGGCGCCGCGAAGAAGGCGGCCCCCGCGAAGTCCCCGGTCAAACCGCCCGCGAAGAACGCCCCGGCGAAGAGGGCCCCGGGCAAGAAGGCCGCGCCCGCCAAGCGCGCGCCCGCGCGGAAGCCCGCGGCGAAGAAGGCCCCGGCCCGCCCCGCGCCGTCCCCGACCGGAGGCGTCTACCGGCTGGTGCGCGGCGCCTGGCTCGGACTCGCCCACGCGGTGGGGGCGGTCTTCCGGGGCATAGGACGCGGCGCCAAGGGACTCGACCCCGTCCACCGCAAGGACGGCCTCGCGCTGCTCCTCCTCGGCCTCGCGCTGATCGTCGCCGTGGGCACCTGGTCCAATCTGCGCGGCCCGGTCGGCGACCTCGTCGAGCTGCTCGTCACCGGGGCCTTCGGACGGCTCGACCTCCTGGTGCCGCTCCTTGTCGGCGGGATGGGCGTGCGCCTGATCCTCTATCCGGAGAGGCCCGAGGCCAACGGCCGGATCGTCATCGGCCTCTCCGCCCTCGCCCTCGGCGTCCTGGGCCAGGTGCACATCGCGTGCGGCTCGCCCGGCCGCGGCGACGGCGCCGACGCCGTGCAGGACGCGGGCGGCCTCATCGGCTGGGCCGCCTCCCAGCCCCTCGTCTTCATGATGGGCGAGGTCCTCGCCGTACCGATGCTGGTGCTGCTCACCGTCTTCGGCCTGCTCGTCGTCACCGCCACCCCGGTCAACGCGATCCCGCAGCGCCTCCGCGCCCTCGGCGTCAGGCTCGGCGTCGTGGAACCGCCGTACGACCCGGCGGAGGCCGGGGAGTACGCGCGCGAGGAGTACGACGAGGAGTGGCGGGACGCGGAGCCGAGGCCCGCGCGGCCCGCCCGCCGGCGGGCCCCCGGCCCGGCGGAGCCGTACGACGTGGACCGGGCCGAGGAGGAGATGCCGGCGCGGCGCGGCCGCTCGGTGCGCCGCCCCTCCCGGCGGACCGGCTCCGAGGCCGGCCTCGACCCGGTGGACGTCGCCGCCGCGGCGGCCGCGGCGCTGGACGGCGCGGTCCTGAACGGCATGCCCCCGTCCCCGATCGTCGCCGACCTGACCAAGGACGTCACCGCCGACCGGAGCGCCGCCGTGGCCGCCTCCGCCGCCGGAGTCCCGGAGAAGGCGACCGCGCCCGTGCCGCCCGCCCGGGGCGAGGACGCGCGCGGCGGAGGCGTACCCGATCTGACCAAGCCCGCGCCCGAGCCGACGGACCTGCCGTCGCGGGCCGAGCAGCTCCAGCTGTCCGGTGACATCACGTACGCGCTGCCGTCGATGGACCTCCTCGAGCGGGGCGGGCCGGGCAAGACGCGCAGCGCGGCGAACGACGCCGTGGTGGCCTCGCTCTCCAACGTCTTCGACGAGTTCAAGGTCGACGCGGCGGTCACCGGCTTCACGCGGGGGCCGACGGTCACGCGGTACGAGGTCGAGCTCGGGCCCGCGGTGAAGGTCGAGAAGATCACGGCCCTGGCCAAGAACATCGCCTACGCGGTGGCCTCCCCGGACGTGCGGATCATCTCGCCGATCCCGGGCAAGTCCGCGGTCGGCATCGAGATCCCGAACAGCGACCGCGAGATGGTCAACCTCGGGGACGTGCTGCGGCTCGCGGACGCGGCCGGGGACGACCATCCGATGCTGGTCGCGCTCGGCAAGGACGTCGAGGGCGGCTACGTGATGGCCAACCTGGCGAAGATGCCGCACATCCTGGTCGCCGGCGCCACCGGCTCCGGCAAGTCCTCGTGCATCAACTGCCTGATCACCTCGGTGATGATAAGGGCGACCCCCGAGGACGTCCGGATGGTCCTTGTCGACCCCAAGCGGGTCGAGCTGACCGCCTACGAGGGCATCCCGCACCTGATCACCCCGATCATCACCAACCCCAAGAAGGCCGCCGAGGCCCTGCAGTGGGTGGTGCGCGAGATGGACCTGCGCTACGACGACCTGGCGGCCTTCGGCTTCCGTCACATCGACGACTTCAACGAGGCCATCCGGGCCGGCAAGGTCAAGCTCCCCGAGGGCAGCGAGCGCGAGCTCAACCCCTACCCGTACCTCCTGGTGATCGTCGACGAGCTCGCCGACCTGATGATGGTCGCGCCCCGGGACGTCGAGGACGCGATCGTGCGCATCACCCAGTTGGCCCGCGCCGCCGGCATCCATCTGGTCCTGGCCACCCAGCGTCCGTCCGTGGACGTCGTCACCGGTCTGATCAAGGCGAACGTGCCCTCCCGGCTCGCCTTCGCCACCTCCTCGCTCGCCGACAGCCGGGTCATCCTCGACCAGCCCGGTGCCGAGAAGCTGATCGGCAAGGGCGACGGGCTGTTCCTGCCGATGGGCGCCAACAAGCCCGTCCGCATGCAGGGCGCCTTCGTCACCGAGCACGAGGTCGCCGCCGTCGTGCAGCACTGCAAGGATCAGATGACGCCCGTCTTCCGGGACGACGTCACCGTGGGCACCAAGCAGAAGAAGGAGATCGACGAGGAGATCGGCGACGACCTCGACCTGCTGTGCCAGGCCGCCGAGCTGGTCGTCTCCACCCAGTTCGGCTCCACCTCGATGCTCCAGCGCAAGCTGCGCGTGGGCTTCGCCAAGGCCGGCCGGCTGATGGACCTGATGGAGTCGCGCAACATCGTCGGCCCCAGCGAGGGCTCCAAGGCGCGCGACGTGCTCGTCAAGCCCGACGAACTCGACGGCGTCCTCGCCGTGATCCGGGGCGAGTCGGGGGAGTAGGCGGGGACCGGACGGGGGCCGGATCCGGGACGCGCGCGGGCTCCGGCACGGGGCCGGGTGTGGGCGCCCGAGGACGGGGTACCCGTTCGAGATCCGGCCGAGACTCACTCGTAAGAAATGGGTGAGCAACCGTTTCCCCTGGCCGTACGTCAAGTTGGACGGAGGGACAGAAGGATGTCCCAGCCTCATGGCGTACAAACAGCACCCGCCCGGTTGCCCCACCCTTTCGTACCACCCATAGACTGAACGTCCAGCAGGTGGTTACACGCTCGAAAGGCCCTCTCGTGTCCATCGGCAACTCCCCCGAAGACGACCGGACCTTCCCGGCAGACGACCGGGAACCGATCGGTCGTGTCCTCCAGCAGGCCCGTATCGCCGCCGGTCTCACCGTCGAAGAGGTCAGTGCCTCCACCCGTGTCCGGATCCCGATCGTGCACGCGATCGAGGAGGACGACTTCTCGCGCTGTGGCGGCGACGTCTACGCCCGCGGCCACATCCGTACCCTCGCGCGCGCCGTCGGCCTCGACCCGGCTCCGCTGATCGAGCGGTTCGACGCCGACCACGGCGGCCGTCCCGCACCCACCCCCGCCGCCCCGCTGTTCGAGGCGGAACGCATCCGCCCCGAGCCGCGCCGGCCCAACTGGACCGCCGCGATGGTCGCGGCCATCGTCGCCGTCGTCGGGTTCGTCGGCTTCACGATGTTCGACGAGAACGACGCCCCGAAGGGCACCACCGCGGCCGACGGCGGCCCGGCGCCCGCCCCGGAGCAGGCGACCTCCGCCGCCAAGCCGAAGCCGGTCAAGCCCGTCGCGCCCAAGCCCACCGAGAGCGCGATCGCCGCGGTCCCGCAGGACAAGGTCACGGTCAAGCTCTCCGCCACCGACGGCAAGAGCTGGATCTCGGCCAAGGCCCACGACGGCAAGATCCTCTTCGACGGGCTGCTCATGGAGGGCGAGTCCAAGACCTTCCAGGACGACGAGCGCGTCGACCTGGTCCTCGGCAACGCCGGTGCCATCGAGCTCTATGTCAACGGCAAGAAGGTCGCCGACAAGTTCGAGTCCGGCCAGGTCGAGCGGCTCACGTACACCAAGGGCGACCCCCAGGCCGGCTGAGCCGGTCCGGTCGCCGCCGTGATGTGACCTCCGTCGCGCGGGTGAACCCTGCGCGACGGGGGAGCGGCCGGGACGAAGTAGTCTTGAGTCCATGCCCGAACGCCGCACCGTCGCCCTTGTCACTCTTGGCTGCGCCCGTAACGAGGTGGACTCGGAGGAGCTCGCAGGCCGCTTGGCAGCGGACGGCTGGGAGCTCGTCGAGAACGCCGAGCAAGCGGACGTCGCCGTCGTCAACACCTGCGGATTCGTCGAGGCCGCCAAGAAGGACTCCGTCGACGCCCTGCTCGAAGCCAATGACCTGAAGGACCACGGCCGGACCCAGGCCGTCGTCGCCGTCGGCTGCATGGCCGAGCGGTACGGCAAGGAGCTCGCCGAAGCCCTCCCGGAGGCCGACGGCGTCCTCGGCTTCGACGACTACGCCGACATCTCCAACCGCCTCCAGACCATCCTCAGCGGTGGCAGCGTCGAGGCCCACACCCCCCGCGACCGGCGCAAGCTGCTGCCGCTCTCGCCCGTGGAGCGCCAGGAGGCCGCGGCCGCCGTCGCCCTGCCGGGACACGGTGACGGAGCCGAGGCCCCCGCCGACGCCCCGGCCGACCTGCCCGAGGGTCTCGCGCCCGCCTCCGGACCGCGCGCGCCGCTCCGCCGGCGCCTGGACGCCAGCCCCGTCGCCTCCGTGAAGCTCGCCTCCGGCTGCGACCGCCGCTGCACCTTCTGCGCCATCCCCTCCTTCCGCGGCTCCTTCGTCTCGCGCCGTCCCTCGGACGTGCTGAACGAGACGCGCTGGCTCGCCGAGCAGGGCGTGAAGGAGATCATGCTGGTCTCCGAGAACAACACCTCCTACGGCAAGGACCTCGGCGACATCCGCCTCCTGGAGGGCCTGCTGCCCGAGCTGGCGGCTGTGGACGGCATCGAGCGCGTCCGCGTCAGCTACCTCCAGCCCGCCGAGATGCGCCCCGGTCTGATCGACGTCCTCACCTCCACCGAGAAGGTCGTCCCGTACTTCGACCTCTCCTTCCAGCACAGCGCCCCCGACGTGCTGCGGTCCATGCGCCGCTTCGGCGACACCGACCGCTTCCTGGAGCTCCTGGAGACCATCCGCTCCAAGGCCCCCACGGCCGGTGCCCGCTCCAACTTCATCGTCGGCTTCCCCGGCGAGACCGAGGCGGACTTCGCCGAGCTGGAACGCTTCATCACCCACGCGCGCCTCGACGCCATCGGCGTCTTCGGCTACTCCGACGAGGACGGCACCGAGGCCGCCACGTACGAGCACAAGCTCGACCAGGAGGTCGTCGACAAGCGGCTCGCCCACCTCTCCCGGCTCGCCGAGGAGCTCACCGCGCAGCGCGCGGAGGAGCGGATCGGAGAGACCCTGGAGGTACTGGTCGAGTCCCTGGACGAGGAGGACGGCTGGATCGGCCGCGCCGCCCACCAGGCCCCCGAGACCGACGGACAGGTGGTCCTCGTCACCGCCGACGGAACGGACCCCGACCTGGCCCCGGGCCGTATGGTCAGGGCGAAGGTCGTCGGGACGGAGGGCGTCGACCTGGTGGCCGAGTGTCTTTTCGAGGAGGCGGGCAGATGACCGGAGTCCCGGCATCCGCGACGGGCGGGACCGGTAGGCCGACGCCCCGCGGCAAGCTGGGCGCGGCGGCCGTCGACCAGGCCAGCCTGTGGAACATCGCGAACATCCTCACCATGATCCGGCTGGTGCTCGTGCCGGCCTTCGTGGTGCTGCTGCTCCAGGACGGCGGGCACGATCCCGCGTGGCGTGCCTGGGCCTGGGCGGCGTTCGCGGTGGCCATGATCACGGACGTCTTCGACGGGCACCTCGCCCGTACGTACAACCTGGTCACCGACTTCGGGAAGATCGCCGACCCGATCGCGGACAAGGCGATCATGGCGGCCGGCCTGGTCTCCCTGTCCGCGCTCGGGGACCTCCCCTGGTGGGTGACCGCGGTCATCCTGGCCCGGGAGCTGGGGATCACCCTGATGCGGTTCTGGGTCATCCGGCACGGGGTCATCCCCGCCAGCCGGGGCGGCAAGATGAAGACCCTGGCCCAGGGCACGGCCGTGGGCATGTACGTGCTGATGCTCACCGGGCCGCTGGCCACCCTCCGCTTCTGGGTGATGACGGTGGCCGTCGTGCTGACGGTCCTCACCGGCCTCGACTACGTGCGCCAGGCCGTCGTGCTGCGGCGCCGGGGCCTCGCCGCCGAGCGGTCGGCGGCGGCGGCACGATGACCGAGGCCGCCAGGGTGCTCGCGCTGCTCGCCGAGCGGGGCCAGACGCTGGCCGTCGCGGAGTCGCTCACGGGCGGCCTGGTGGCCGCCGAGCTCACCGGTGTCCCCGGCGCGTCCGCCTCCTTCCGGGGGTCCGTCACCGCCTACGCCACCGCCCTCAAGCACGAGCTCCTCGGTGTCGACGCGGCCCTGCTCGCGGAGCGCGGCGCGGTCGATCCCGAGGTCGCGTCGCAGATGGCGGCCGGTGTGCGGGCCCGGCTCGGCGCCGACTGGGGCATCGCGACGACCGGGGTCGCGGGCCCGGAGCCGCAGGACGGGCAGCCGGTCGGAACGGTCTACGTGGCGGTCGCGGGCCCGGCCGGGGAGACGGCCCGGACGGGGACTCCAGGATTTCCGGAGGGGGCTTTGGCAGGATCCTCGGAAGGGCCTCCGGCGAGGTCCGCGGGGGAGTCTCCGGGAGTGCCTCCGACGAGGCCTGCGGAGGAGTCTCCGGGAGGGTCTTCGACGAGGTCTCCGGAAGTGCCTCCGGAAGTGGTTCCGGTGGGGAAAGTGGTCCCGTTGAGGTTGAACGGCGATCGTGGGGAAATCCGTAGGGAGAGCGTACGGATCGTGCTCGAACTGCTCCGCGAGGAACTCTCGGGAAATGTGCGGGCACAGGATACGGAACAGAACGGGGGGAATGGATGTTTGCAGCCCTGAGTGAACACGACATCGCTCCCCGCACGGCCGCGGCGCGAGGCGGTACGGTGGGGCGTGAAGGATGCGGCTACGCGGTCCGAGGAGGGAGCCACCGATGATTCTGCTCCGTCGCCTGCTGGGTGACGTGCTGCGTCGGCAGCGCCAGCGCCAGGGCCGTACTCTGCGCGAAGTCTCCTCGTCCGCCCGAGTCTCGCTCGGCTATCTCTCCGAGGTGGAGCGGGGGCAGAAGGAGGCTTCCTCCGAGCTGCTCTCCGCGATCTGCGACGCGTTGGACGTACGGATGTCCGAGCTCATGCGCGAAGTGAGCGACGAGCTGTCGCTGGCCGAACTGGCCGAGTCGACAGCAGCGAGCGAACAGGTGCCGGCACCGGTTCGTCCGATGCTCAATTCGGTGTCGGTGACGTCGGTGGCGGGTGTGCCCACCGAGCGGGTGACCATCAAGGCGCCCGCGGAGGCGGTCGACGTGGTCGCCGCCTGAACCGAGACGAGGGCGAAGCCCCGGTCCGTGTCCCGCGAGGGACGCCGGCCGGGGCTTCGTCCTTTCCGGGATTTCTTTGGGCCGGTTTGTTTGAGATGCCGGGTTCCGGTGAGGCGTGCCATGGTGGGGAAACGTTCGACTGGTTGGAGATTCCGCATGTCTGTCGTGAAGAGCACGCTGTCCGAGACCGACCTCAAGACCGTCGGCGACGCGCTCCAGGGCGCCCTTGTCGACCTGGTGGACCTCTCCCTGGTGGCCAAGCAGGTGCACTGGAACGTCGTCGGACCGCGCTTCCGCTCCGTCCACCTCCAGCTCGACGAGGTGGTGACCACCGCCCGCACGCACTCCGACACCGTGGCCGAGCGGGCCTCCGCCCTGGGCGTCAACCCGGACGGGCGAGCGGCGACCGTCGCGTCCTCGAGCGCGATCTCGACGGTGCCGGAAGGCTGGATCAAGGACGAGGAAGCGGTGCGGATCCTCGTCGCCGCCCTCGGCGCCGTCACCAGCCGGATGCGGGAGCGGATCGACGCGACCGGCGACCCCGACCCGGTCACCCAGGACATCCTGATCGCCCTGACGGGCGAGCTCGAGAAGCACGCGTGGATGTTCCAGGCCGAGAGCGTCTGAGGCGGGCCGGGGCGTGCTGATACGTGCGGCGCGCGCCGGGGCGGGCCCCGGTGCGCCCTCCCGCAGGGTGATCCTGCCGGTCTAGCGTCGACCGCAGGAGGCGGCCATGGTACGGCGACGGTTTCCGCCGGCAACGCTCGCGCTGGTCGCGGTCGGGCTGGTGGCCGGGGGGCTCTGGTGGTGGGCCGTGCTGCGCCTGCTGCTCGTCCCGGGCGAGACCGGGCCGGTCGAGGGAGTGATGGCGGCGGGCGGCTGGGGCCTGAGCCTGCTGCCCGTGCACGTGGCCGCCTCGTCGGGAGGGCCGGGCGCGCTCGCCCGGCGGATCGGCAGGGCGCCGTGGCGCCGGCGGTGGGGCGCCGACTCCGGTCCGGTGTGACGGAGCGGGAGACGACGTGGGACCGCGGTTGTGACGTGCGGTCGCGGTTGTGGGGCCGTGGCCGACGGGTGATCAGCGGGTGATCAGATCGACGGGCTCGTACCGGCTTCCTGCCGGTGCGGGCCCTGCTGGCATTCCGGGCACCAGTACGTGACCCGCTCCCCGAGCTCCGCCTTGCGGATCCGGGCGCCGCAGCGCAGGCAGGGGCGGCCCGCGCGGCCGTAGACGTGGAGCGGGGTGCCGGGGCGGCGCACGGTGGTGACCCGTTGATCCGGGTGGTCCTTGTTGAGGTCGAGCAGGCGGTGGGCGGTCGCCACCAGACGGGCGGGGACGCCAGGCTCCAGCTCGCCCACGGGGAGCCAGGGGGTGACGGCGGCGAGGAACGCCAGCTCCGACTTGTAGATGTTGCCGATGCCGGCCAGGTTGCGCTGGTCGAGGAGGGCCTCCCCGAGCGTCCTCGCCGGATCGGCCGTCAGCCTGCGCACGGCCTCCTCCGGATCCCAGTCGGGGCCGAGCAGGTCCGGCCCGAGGTGGCCCACGACCTGCGACTCCTCGTCGGTGCGGAGGAGCTCCACGATCGGGAGCCGGTAGCCGTACGCGGTGGACTCCGCGTTCCCCAGGACGGCCCGGATCTGGTACTCGGGGCCGCCGCGGGGCCGCTCCCCGGTGGCGTACACCCGCCAGGCGCCGTCCATCCGCAGATGGGAGTGGAGGGTGAGCCCGCCCTCGATCCGGGCGAGCAGGTGCTTGCCGCGCGGGGTGACGTCGAGGAGCGTGCGGCCGGTGAGGTCGGCGGTGGCGAACCGGGGCACCCGCAGGTCCGAACGGGTGAGCACCCGCCCGGCGAGCGCGGCGTGCAGACGGCGGGCCACCTGCCAGACGGTGTCTCCTTCGGGCACGGTCCTCCTCGGGTCACGGTCTTTCGGGCGCGCTGCCAGGGGCGGTGGGCGCCGTTCGGCCGGGTTCCTTCCGGCTTCCTTCCGGGCTTCTTCCCGGACGCGCGTCGCCTATGGCCTGTCCGGTGGATCAGGGGCGGACAGGTCCTAGGCGCGCAGGCGCAGGCCTCTGGGTGTGGCCAGGAAGCCCGCCGCCTCCAGGGGGCGGGCCAGCGGGGAGGTCAGGGCCGGGACGCCGTTGAGCCGCTCCACCGTGACCGTGCCCAGGGCGCCCGCGCGGGCGGACGCGGCCAGGGCCTCGGCCGCCGCCGTCAGGGCCGGGTCGTCCGGGTCGGCGGGCCAGGACAGGAGCGTCTTGCCGCCGCGCTCCACGTAGAGCGTCAGCTCGCCGTCGACCAGGACCACCATCGCGCCCGCCTTGCGCCCCGGCTTGTGCCCGGCGCCGGTCGGCGGCTCGGGCCAGGACAGGGCGGCCCCGTACGCGTTCGCCGGGTCGGCCGCCGCCAGGACGAGGGCGCGCGGACCGGACGCCGCCTCGACGCCCCGGTCGCGCGCGGTCGCCGCGGCCCGCAGCCGGTCCACCGCGCCGTCCATCGCGAACTGGGCCGCGCCGAGACCCTCCACGACATAGCCCCGGCGGGCCTGGCCGCTGTCCTCGAAGGCGGCCAGGATCCGGTACACGGCGGAGAAACCGCCCTCCACGCCCTCGGCGGCCACCGCGCCCCGGGTGACCACGCCGTGCCGGTCGAGCAGGGTGCGGGCCAGGGCGTGCGCCCGGTGCGTCGGCTCCGGTTCGAGCGGCGGCAGCAGCGACCAGCGGCCGGAGACCGTGGGCGGGCCCGTGCGGGACACCGGCCGGGCGGACGCGGTCAGGGTGCCGTACCGGCCGCGGGGGACCGTGCGGCGCGCGCGGTGCGCGGTGGAGCCGGCCGTGCGGCCGGAGCCGAGCAGCGCCCGCAGCGGAGCGAGGGTGTCGTTGGTGAGCCGGCCCGACCAGGCCAGGTCCCAGAGCGCGTCGGCGAGCTGAGGGTCGGTGGCGTCCGGGTGGGTGGTCGCCCGGACCTGGTCGGCGATCTGGCGGAAGAACAGGCCGTACCCGCCGGAGAGGGCGGTGAGCACCGACTCGTGCAGCGCGGACAGCTCCAGCGGGTGCGGCGGGGGCAGGAGCAGCGGGGCCGCGTCCGCGAGGTGGAGCGAGACCCAGCCGTCCTTGCCGGGCAGCGAGCCCGCGCCCGCCCACACCACCTCGCCGGTGGTCGTCAGCTCGTCCAGCATCGCCGGGGAGTAGTCCCGGACCCGGGACGGCAGGACCAGCTTCTCCAGGGCGGAGGCCGGGACGGGCGCGCCCTGGAGCTGCTCGACGGCCCGCGCCAGGCCGTCGATGCCGCGCAGGCTGTTGCTCCCCACGTGCTGCCACTGTGGCAGGAAGGTGGCGAGGGCCGCCGGGGGCACCGGCTCCAGTTCGTGGCGCAGGGCCGCGAGGGAGCGCCGACGCAGCCGGCGCAGGACGGTGGCGTCGCACCACTCCTGGCCGATGCCGGAGGGGTGGAACTCGCCCTGGACGACCCGGCCGGACGCCGCGAGCCGCTGGAGGGCGCCGTCGGTGACGGCCGTGCCCAGGCCGAAGCGCTCACCGGCCCGGGAGGAGGTGAACGGGCCGTGCGTGCGCGCGTACCGGGCGAGGAGGTCGCCCAGCGGGTCCTTGACCGGCTCGGTGAAGGCCTCGGGGACGCCGACCGGCAGGGCCGTGCCCAGGGCGTCCCTGAGCCGGCCCGCGTCCTCGATCGCCGCCCAGTGCTCCCGGCCCCCGATCCGCACCCGGATCGCACGCCGTGCCGCCTCCAGCTCGCCCGCCCAGCCGGCCTCGGCACCGCGCTCGGCCAGCTCGGCGTCGGTGAGCGGACCCAGGACCCGCAGCAGGTCGGCGACGCCCTCCACGTCCTTGATCCGCCGGTCCTCCGTCAGCCACTGGAGCTCCCGCTCCAGCTCCGCCAGGACGTCGGCGTCGAGCAGCTCGCGCAGCTCCGCCTGGCCGAGCAGCTCCGCGAGCAGCCGGGAGTCCAGGGAGAGCGCGGCGGCCCGCCGCTCCGCGAGCGGCGAGTCGCCCTCGTACAGGAACTGCGCCACGTAGCCGAAGAGCAGCGAGCGGGCGAAGGGGGACGGCTCGGGGGTGGTGACCTCGACGAGGCGGACCCGGCGGGCCTCGATGTCGCCCATCAGCTCCGTCAGGCCGGGCAGGTCGAAGACGTCCTGGAGGCACTCGCGGACGGCCTCCAGGACGATGGGGAACGAGCCGAACTCGCTCGCCACCTGGAGGAGCTGGGCCGCGCGCTGCCGCTGCTGCCACAGCGGGGTGCGCTTGCCAGGGTTCCGCTTCGGGAGCAGCAGGGCGCGGGCGGCGCACTCGCGGAAGCGGGAGGCGAACAGCGCGGAGCCGCCCACCTGGTCGGTGACGATCTGCCCGATCTCGCCCTTGTCGAAGAGGGCGTCGGCCGCGCCGACGGGCGCCTTGTCCGCGTCGTACACGGCGTCCGCGTGACGGCCCGGGTCCACCGGCTCGTGGTCGAGGAGGTCCAGGCCCATCTCCAGGCCCATCAGGTCGGCGTCCGGCAGGCGCAGCACGATGCCGTCGTCCGCGTGCATCACCTGCGCGTCCATGCCGTACCGCTCGGCGAGCCGGGCGCCGAGGGCCAGCGCCCACGGGGCGTGCACCTGCGCCCCGAACGGGGAGTGGATGACGACCCGCCAGTCCCCGAGCTCGTCCCGGAAGCGCTCGACCAGGATCGTCCGGTCGTCCGGCACGTGGCCGCAGGCCTCGCGCTGCTCCCCGAGGTACGCGAGGACGTTCTCGGCGGCCCACGCGTCGAGCCCGGCGGCGAGCAGCCGCAGCCGCGCGTCCTCCTCCCCGAGGGCGCCGACCTCGCGGAGGAACGCGCCCACCGCCCGGCCCAGTTCGAGCGGGCGGCCCAGCTGGTCGCCCTTCCAGAACGGCAGTCGGCCCGGCGCGCCGGGCGCGGGGGTGACCAGGACCCGGTCCCGGGTGATGTCCTCGATCCGCCACGAGGTGGTGCCGAGCGTGAACACGTCGCCCACCCGCGACTCGTACACCATCTCCTCGTCGAGCTCCCCGACCCTGCCCCCGCCCTTCTTGGGGTCCGAGCCCGCCAGGAACACGCCGAACAGGCCCCGGTCGGGGATCGTGCCGCCCGAGGTGACGGCGAGCCGCTGCGCGCCCGGCCGGCCCGTGACCGTCCCGGCCACCCGGTCCCAGACCACGCGCGGGCGCAGCTCGGCGAAGGCGTCCGAGGGGTAGCGGCCCGCCAGCATGTCGAGGACGCCCGTGAACGCCGACTCGGGCAGCGAGGCGAACGGCGCCGCCCGGCGCACCACCGCGAGCAGGTCGTCCACCTGCCAGGTGTCGAGCGCGACCATCGCGACCAGCTGCTGCGCGAGCACGTCCAGAGGGTTGGCGGGGATCCGCAGGGACTCGATGGCCCCCGACCGCATCCGCTCGGTGACCACGGCCGCCTGCACCAGGTCGCCCCGGTACTTGGGGAAGACCACGCCCGTCGACACCGCGCCGACCTGGTGTCCGGCGCGGCCCACCCGCTGGAGCCCGGAGGCCACCGAGGGCGGCGACTCGACCTGCACGACCAGGTCGACCGCACCCATGTCGATGCCCAACTCCAGGCTGGAGGTGGCCACCACGGCGGGCAGCCGGCCCGCCTTCAGGTCCTCCTCGACCTGGGCGCGCTGCTCCTTGGACACCGAGCCGTGGTGGGCCCGGGCGAGCAGCGGCGGGGCGCCGTGCGCCGCCCCCGACTGGGCCATGACCTCGGCCGGGGGAGCGCCCTCGGGCAGGGGCTCGCCGGTCGCCCGTTCGTATGCGATCTCGTTGAGCCGGTTGCACAGGCGCTCGGCCAGGCGCCGGGAGTTGGCGAAGACGATCGTGGAGCGGTGGGACTGCACGAGGTCGGCGATCCGCTCCTCGACGTGCGGCCAGATCGACGGCCTGTCACCGCCCTCCTTGCCCTCGGAGGCCGGGGAGCCGCCCAGCTCGCCCATGTCCTCGACGGGGACGACGACGGAGAGGTCGAACTCCTTGCCCGACGGCGGCTGCACGATCTCCACGGCGCGCCCCGGCGACAGGTAGCGGGCCACCTCGTCGACCGGCCGGACCGTGGCGGAGAGGCCGATCCGGCGCGCGGGCCTCGGCAGCAGCTCGTCGAGCCGCTCCAGGGAGAGCGCCAGGTGCGCGCCCCGCTTCGTGCCCGCGACCGCGTGGACCTCGTCCAGGATGACCGTCTCCACGCCCGCGAGGGCGTCACGGGCGGCGGAGGTCAGCATCAGGAACAGCGACTCGGGGGTGGTGATCAGGATGTCCGGCGGCTTCGTCGCGAGCGTCCGGCGCTCGGCGGCCGGGGTGTCGCCGGAGCGGATCCCGACCCGGATGTCCGGCTCGGGCAGCCCTAGCCGCACCGACTCCTGGCGGATGCCGGTCAGCGGGGAGCGCAGGTTCCGCTCGACGTCCACCGCGAGCGCCTTCAGCGGGGACACGTACAGCACGCGGCAGCGCTTTCCCGGCTCGGCGGGCGGGGGCGAGGAAGCCAGCCGGTCCAGGGCGGCGAGGAAGGCCGCCAGCGTCTTGCCCGAACCGGTCGGGGCGACGACCAGCACGTCGGAGCCCGCCCCGATGGCGCTCCAGGCGCCCTCCTGCGCCGCCGTGGGCGCGATGAAGGCCCCGGTGAACCAACCACGGGTCGCGGGGGAGAACGAGTCGAGCGCGGACCTGACCATGCCCCCCATCGTGCACCCGGGCACTGACAACCGCCGGGACCTGTGGAAAACCGCCCGGACAGCGCGGCGGCCCGTCACCCTCCGGTGTGCGCGGACCGCGGCGGCGGGCCCGTGCGCCCCTGGCGCAGAATGGAGGCATGGCGAGCGGGGAACGGGCACGGTACTGGCAGTACCCCGAGCTGCCCGGGGTCGACCTGCTGCACGCCCACTACGTCCGCAAGGCCTTCGCCCGCCACACCCACGAGACCTTCGTCTTCGCCGCGATCACCGAGGGCGTCGAGGCCTTCCACCACCACGACGAGCTGGTGCACGCCGGGCCCGGGCAGATCGCCCTGGTCAACCCCGACACCCCGCACACCGGGCACGCGGGCGTACCCGAGGGCTGGACCTACCGCACGATCTACCCCGACGCGGAGATCGTCCGGTCGATCGCCGCCGACACCCTCGCCCTGCGCGGCTCGGTCGGCTTCACCTCGCCCGTCATCGACGACCCGTACGCCGCACGGCTCGTCGTCGGCGTCCACCGGGCCGCCGAGGAGGGCAACGCGCTCGCCGCCGACAGCCTGCTCCGGCTCGTCACGGCCCGGATGCTGCGCAGCCACGGCGGCCCGATCGCCCCGCTGCCGCCCCGCACGGCGGGCGCCCGGAACGCGGCACGCGCGCGTGAGGTCCTGGAGGGCCGGATGACCGAGCCGCCGACCCTGGAGCGCCTCGCCGCCGAGCTGGACACCAGCCCCTTCGCCCTGCTCCGGGCCTTCCGCGACACGTACGGGATGCCGCCGCACACCTGGCTCACCGACGCGCGCGTACGCCGGGCCCGGCGGCTGCTCGACACCGGCGTCCCTCCGGCGGAGGCGGCCGCCGTCGTCGGCTTCACCGACCAGTCGCACCTCAACCGGCACTTCACCCGCAGCGTGGGGGTGCCGCCGGGGGCCTATCAACGCGCGCGTGGCGGAGCGCGAGGGCTTCGCGGGGCCGGTCGATCCGGTTGACCTGGTTGATTCGGCTGATCCGGCTGATCCGGCTGGTCCGGCTGGTCCGATTGACCCGGTCGACCCGGTCGGCCCGGTCGACCCGGTCGGCCCGGCGCAAGAACGTACAAGACCCGAGGGGTCCGGCAGCCGTAGCGTCCCCGACGTGGCAGAACAGACAGCACTCCCCGTGACACCCGACGACGCCCCGGCCAAGCCCGACGCCGCCGTTGTCCGCGACGCCCTCGGCGTCGGCGTCGCCGTCGGGCTCTCCGGCTTCGCCTTCGGCGTGACCTCGGCGGGCTCCGGGCTCAGCCTCCTCCAGACCTGCGTCCTCAGCCTGCTCGTCTTCACCGGCGCCTCGCAGTTCGCCCTCGTCGGCGCGCTCGCCGCGGGCGGCAACCCCTTCACGGCCGCCGCCGGAGCGTTCTTCCTGGGCACCCGCAACGCCTTCTACGGGCTGCGGCTCTCCCAGCTCCTCGCCCTGCCGAAGGCCGTCAGGCCCCTCGCCGCGCACTGGGTGATCGACGAGACCACGGCGGTCGCCCTCGCCCAGCCGTCCCGCCGGGCCGCCCGCATCGGCTTCACCGTCACCGGGATCACGCTGTACGTCCTGTGGAACGTCACCACGCTCCTCGGGGCGCTCGGCGCCGAGGCGATCGGGGACACCGCGGCCTGGGGTCTCGACGCGGCCGGACCCGCCGTCTTCCTGGCCCTGCTCGCCCCCATGCTCAAGTCCGCGACCGAGCGGGCCACCGCCGGTCTCGCCGTCCTGCTCGGCCTCGGCCTGCTGCCCGTGCTCCCCGCCGGGGTGCCCGTCCTCGCGGCCGCCCTCGCCGCGCCCGTGGTGCTCTGGGTACGGGGCCGGCGCGCCGCGCCCACGACCGACTCCACGACCCGACGAGAGAAGGACTCCCGATGAACGTCTGGATCGCGATCGCCCTCACCGTCGCCGGGTGCTACCTGGTCAAGCTCGTCGGACTGCTCGTCCCCGCCGGAGCGCTGGAACGCCCGCTCGTCCAGCGGCTCGCGGCGCTGCTGCCCGTCGCCCTGCTGGCCGCGCTCACCGCGCAGCAGACGTTCAGCACGGGCGGCGACCTCGTCCTGGACGCCCGCGCCGCCGGACTCGCCGCGGCCGCCGTCGCGCTCGTCCTGCGGGCGCCGTTCCTGGTCGTCGTGGGCGCGGCCGTCGCCGTCACGGCGGGGGTGCGGGCCCTGGGCTGGTGAGACCGGCCCGGAGGCCGTGCGCCCCGCCCGCTCCGTCAGCCGACGGGGCGGCCGTGGGCGCGGAGGGTGCGCAGGGCCTCGACGGTGACGATCGGGCGCCACTCCAGGGCCGAGCCGGGGGCCCAGGCGCGCCAGCGGATCGGCCAGCCGCCGTCCTCCTCCTGGTCGGCCGCGAGCCGGTCGAGCGACCGGGCCATCTCCTCTCCCGTGAACCAGCGCGCGGCCAGCGAGTCCGGCACGCGCGCGTAGTCGTGCGGGAAGTGGTGCTCCCCGGGCGCGTACCCGTCCGCCACCGGCCGGTCCTCCGGCCGGTCCGGGTCGAGGACGGCGAGCCCCTGCTCCCGGACGAGCCGGCCGAGGCGGTCGGCGGCCGCCTCCGCGCGCGGGCGGTCCGGGGCCCCGTCGAGGAAGGCGACGGCGGCCTGCACCTCGTACGGGTGGGACTTCTCCAGGGACTCCACGGCCGACCAGCAGAACTCGGTGGCCCGGAACAGCCACGCGTGCCACACCTGGTTGCGGTGGAGCAGCCCGACCACCGGGCCGGTCGAGAGCAGCGCGCTCGGCGGGGAGTCGACGACCGGGACGAACGGCGCCGAGGGGTAGTCGCGCTGGGAGGGGTGGATCGCCGGGAGGGCCCCGTCGTGCGTGGACACCGTCGTGAGGTAGCGGCAGATCCGCTCGACCCGCGGTCCGCCGCAGCGGCCGACGGAGTCCAGGACCCGCAGCGCGTGCGCGGTGTGCAGCGGCTGGCTGACGGGTCCGCGCAGGTCCGGTTCGAGCGCGTGACCGTAACCGCCGTCCTCGTTGAGGTACGCCGTGAGCGCCGTCTCGACCTGATCCGCGCCGCCGCGCTGGAAGTGGTAGGCGAACCGGCGCTGTTCGAGGACGCGGGCCGTCAGCCAGACGAAGTGCTCGGCGCGGGCCAGGGGAGTCGGGGACGCGGAGGGGAGGGGGTTTTCGGCCATGCTCCGACCGTAGGGCGGAAAGCGGCGCTGACAAGACCCGCGGGGCGGGCTGCACTCTTCGGAGCGGGATACTGGAGTCATGCGGTTGACGATTTTCTGGGAACGGATGGCCGACCACTTCGGTGCCTCGTACGCCGAGTCCTTCGCTAGCGATCATGTGATGGCGGAACTCGGGGGCCGGACCGTGCGGGAGGCGCTGGACGCCGGCTGGGAGGCGAAGGACGTGTGGCGTGCCGTCTGCGCCGCCGTCGACGTGCCCGCCGACAAGCGCTGACCGGTCGCCGGACGATCACCGGACGGTCCGGCGGCCGGGCCGTCCGCGGACCCGGCGGACGGGGGCGCCGCGGGGGACGGGCGGGGGCCCGGGAGGAATGTCCGCGCGGTGCGCGAGACTGGCGGGGTGGCCCCGACTGACGACAGCGACGACACCGACAAGACCCCCGACGACGACGAGACCGGCGACACCGACAGGACGCGCGGTACCGAGGGGACCCGCGACACCGACAGGACTCGCGACACCGACAGGACTCGCGGTACCGACGGGACCCCCGGCCCCGACGGGATCACCGGTGAGCCCGGCGGTACAGGCCGTACAGGCAGGACCGGCCGTAGCGGCAGGACCGGGTCGACCGACGTGACGGTCTCCGCCCCTCCCGCCGCTCCGACTCCGAAGGCTCCGGCCCCGACCGCCGGGGCGGGAGGAGGCGTCGCCGTGGACGTGCCTCCCGCCCCGGCGGCCGGGCCCCCGGACCCCACCGCGCGGATGCCGCGCTGGCTGCCCCGCGCGCTCGTCCTGGCCTTCGCCCTCTACTCCTGTTTCCTGCTGGGCAACTGGGCCTTCCACCAGCTCGTCGGCCTCCTCGTCAACATCCTCCTGGCCTTCTTCCTCGCCCTCGCCATCGAACCGGCGGTCGGGCGCATGGCGGCGCGCGGGATGCGCCGGGGCCTCGCCACCTTCCTGGTCTTCCTCGCCGTCCTCGTCTTCGGCGTCGGCTTCGTCGTCCTCCTGGGGTCGATGCTGGCCGGGCAGATCGTCGACATGGTCGAGAACTTCCCCAAGTACCTCGACTCGCTGATCAAATGGATCAACGACAGCTTCCACACGGACCTGTCGAGGGTCGAGGTCCAGGACAGCCTGCTCAAGTCCGATTGGCTGCAGCGGTACGTGCAGAACAGCGCGTCCGGCGTCCTCGACGTCTCCGCCACCGTCCTCGGCGGCCTATTCCGGCTCCTCACGATCTTCCTGTTCTCGTTCTACTTCGCGGCCGACGGGCCCCGGCTGCGACGCGCGCTCTGCTCCGTCCTGCCGCCCGCCCGGCAGGCCGAGGTGCTGCGGGCATGGGAGATCGCGGTCGACAAGACCGGCGGCTATCTGTATTCGCGCGGTCTGATGGCCCTCATCTCGGGCGCCGCGCACTTCGTGCTCTTCGAGATCCTGGACGTGCCGTACGCCCCGGCGCTCGCCGTGTGGGTCGGTCTGGTCTCGCAGTTCATCCCGACCATCGGCACCTATCTGGCCGGTGCCCTGCCGATGCTGATCGCCTTCACCGTCAACCCCTGGTACGCGGTGTGGGTGCTCGGCTTCGTCGTGGTCTACCAGCAGTTCGAGAACTACGTCCTCCAGCCGAAGCTCACCTCGAAGACCGTGGACATCCACCCGGCGGTGGCCTTCGGTTCCGTCATCGCGGGCACGGCGCTGCTCGGGGCCGTCGGCGCGCTGATCGCGATTCCGGCCGTCGCCACCCTGCAGGCCTTCCTCGGCGCGTACGTGAAGCGGTACGACGTGACGGACGACCCGCGCGTCCACGGCCACCGCAGGTACGGCGAGGCGGTGGTCGCCCGGCTGCAGAAGGCCCTGCACCACAAGAAGGAGTCCGCGCCGGAGGACTGAATCCGCGTCGGAGGACCGATCCACGCCGGAAGGTTGAACCTTGTGGGAGGACCGATCCGCGTCGGGAACACGGGGGTTCGGTCGGGAGCGCGGGGGCTCAGAGGTACGAGGGGCGGGTGACCCGGTGCCGGAAGGCGTACCAGGTCCAGGCCTGGACGGCCACGAGCGGCGGGGTGACGGCGAGGAGGACGGGCACGAGCAGGGCGAGCGTGGCGGGGTCGGCCGCCCGCCCGGCCAGCGGCAGCGCGGTCCCCGCCCAGAGCGGCAGCCCGGCGAGCAGGACGCCGGTGAGGGCGAAGGACTGCCACGGGTGCCCGGTCCGTCCGACGAGCCTGCGGGCCCGCTCGTACGGCGGTCCCGTGAGCCGCAGCGTGGCGAAGCCGAGTCCGTGCGCGGCGAACAGCGCGGCCACGGCGAGGGCGGTGAGGACCGCCGTGGGGCCGGTCGCCGGGGTGTACGGCCGTCCGGTGAGCAGGGCGGCGAGGAGCCATCCCCAGGAGAGCGCGACGGTCCAGCTCCCGCAGGCCACGGCGGCGTCGCAGCCGGCGCGCCGGCGCGGCCCGGCGCCCCGGCCGCGCGACCACAGGCCCGTGTCGCGCACGACCCAGCCGGTGAGGAGGGCCACGAAGACCGGGAACTGACCGCTCAGGAGGTCCCCTTCGAGGGCGGGGAAGCAGCCGACGAACACTCCGGCGGCGGCGACCAGCCAGACCTCGTTGCCCAGGAAGAAGGGGGCGAAGGAGGCGAGGACGAGCCGCCGCTCGCGGTCGCTCCGGCCGAGCCAGGGGGCGAGCATGCCGGTGCCGACGTCCGCCCCGGCGAGGACGAACCAGCCCGCGGTGAAGAAGGCGAGCAGGGCGATGGCCAGGGTCTCCACGGGGACTCCTCTTCCTGGAAGCGGGGGTGGGGGTTCAGTAGCGCGGGGCCGGCAGCGCGTCGGCCGGGTCGGGCGCCCCGCCCGGCCCGTCGTCGGGGCCCGGGCGCTCGTCGTGGCCGAGGCCGGAGTCGACGGGGCCGCGGCGGGCGTGCCGGGCCAGGAGCCGGGCGTCGAGGACGGCGAGCAGGACGAAGAGGGTGGTGAAGACGGCGAGCGAGAGGCGCATGGTGCCGGGGGAGAGGTCCGAGACCGCGTCCTCCGTCCTGAGGAGCCCGTAGACCACCCACGGCTGCCGGCCGGCCTCCCGGAAGACCCAGCCGCTGATCATCGCGAGGTACGGCAGCGGTACGGCCGCCATCAGGACCAGGTGCCAGAGCCGGAACCGGAAGACGGCCTTCTTGAAGCAGGCCAGGACCACCCCGGCGAAGCACAGGTACATCATCAGGGCGAAGCAGACGAGCATCGTCAGGCCGCCGCCCCGGGTCCACGCCTCCGAGGGCACGTAGTCGCCCGGGCCGAAGCGTTCCGCCATCTCCGCCCGGAGGCGCGCGATCTCGGCCGCCCCTCCACTGAGAACGGCCGCCTTCATCGGCTGGAAGGTGGCGAGGGCGCCGAGCTGGAGTCCGCCGAAGACGGCCGCCGCCATCAGCGCGGGCGCCGACAGGAACACCCCGATGCGCAGGCTGCGGCCGAAGAACTCCCACTCGGGGCTGCGGCGGAAGAGGTGGTACGCGCTCACGCCGGCCATGAAGAACCCGGCGGTGAGCAGCGCCCCCGCCAGGACGTGGCCGAAGGCGAGGAGCGCGGAGGGGTTGGTGAGGACGGCGACCGGGTCGTCGAGCACGAGCCCGCCGTCCTCGGAGCCGTATCCCACGGGGTGGTTGAGGAAGCCGTTGGAGACGAGGATCCAGTACGCCGACAGATAGGCGGTCAGGACGACGATCCAGATCGCGGCCAGGTGGGCCCAGCGGTTGAGCCGGTGCCAGCCGAAGATCCACAGGCCGAGGAAGGTCGACTCGACGAAGAACGCCACGACCGTCTCGACGGCGAGCGAGGCCCCCAGGACGTTGCCCGCCTCGTGCGTGAGCCCGCTCCACGCCATGCCGAACTGGAACTCCATCACGAGGCCGGTGACGATCCCGACCGCGTAGTTGATCACGTACAACTGGCCCCAGAAGCGCACCATGCGCGCGTGGAGCGGGTTCCGGCCGAACGTCGCCCGCGTCTGGAGCACCGCCACGACCGTCGCGAGGCCGAGGGTGAGGGCGACGAAGAGGAAGTGGCCGCCGGCGGTGAGGGCGAACTGCAGCCGCGCGAGATCGAGTACGTCCTGGTTCACCCGTTCAGCGTCGGCGTACGGCCGGGGGCCCGGCGTCGGCCCGGGGAGGACACCGGCCGTACCCCGGTGGTCGTACCGGTCCACGCGCGCGTACCCCGTGGGTTGTTCCCGTGGGGTTCCGCCCCCTAGGGGGAGGGGTCAGGCCAGCCAGCCCGGCGTGATCATCCCGGACTCGTACGCCAGGATCACCAGCTGCGCCCGGTCCCGCACGGCCAGCTTGGTCATGATCCGGCTGACGTGGGTCTTGGCGGTGGCGGGGGAGAGGACCAGGCGGCCGGCGATCTCGTCGTTGGAGAGCCCCGCGCCCACCAGGCCGAGGACCTCGCGCTCCCGTTCGGTGAGGGCGTTGAGACGGGGGCTCGGGTCCGGCTGCCGGTCGGCGCGCCCCGCGAACTCGGCGATCAGACGGCGGGTCACGGCCGGTGAGATCAGGGCGTCACCGCGCGCCACGACCCGCACCGCGTGCAGCAGTTCCATCGGCTCGGTGTCCTTGACGAGGAAGCCCGACGCGCCGGCGCGCAGCGCCCCGTACACGTGGTCGTCCGCGTCGAAGGTGGTCAGGACGATCACCCGGACCCCTTCGAGCCGCTCGTCGGCGGTGATCCGGCGGGTGGCTTCGAGCCCGTCGAGCACCGGCATGCGGATGTCCATCAGGACCACGTCCGGGCGCAGTTCGCGGGCGAGACCGATCGCCCGCTCCCCGTCGCCCGCCTCCCCGACGACCTCGATGTCCTCCTCGTCGGAGAGGATCGACCGGAAACCGGCCCGGACCAGGGTCTGGTCGTCGGCCAGCACGACACGGATCATCGGGCACCCTCCTGGGAGCTTTCCTCGGGTACGACGCCGGTCATGGGATGTCCTCCCGAGGCCTTTCCCCGGCCTCGGGTACGACGCCGGTCATCGGGTGTCCTCCCGGGGGCTTTCCCCGGGTACGGCGTACGGCAGCCGGGCGTCCACCAGGAAGCCGCCGCCCTCCCCATTCTCGGCGGTCAGTTCGCCGCCGAGCGCACGGGCCCGCTCGGCCATGCCCCGGATGCCGCTGCCCGGCGGCCGGCCCTCCGGCGCGCCCTCGCCGTCGTCCGCGATCCGCAGCCGCACGGCGTCCGCGCCCCAGTCGAGGCCGATGTCCACGGTCCTCGCGCCCGCGTGCCGGGCGATGTTCGTCAGCGACTCCTGCACGATCCGGTACGCGGCGAGGTCGACGGGCGGCGGCAGCGGTACGGGGGCGCCCGTGACGCCCGTACGCACGTCGAGGCCGGCGCTCCGGGCCCGCCCGACGAGGTCGCCGAGGAGCGCGAGGCCGGAGGAGGCCGGGGTCGTCGGGGTGGCCTCGCCGGCCCGGCGCAGCACCCCGAGGGTCGCCCGCAGCTCGCGCAGCGCGTCCTTGCTGGTGGCCTTCACCGCCTCCAGGGCCTCGGTCGCGGTGGCGAGCCCGGCCTCGGGGGCCGGCTTCTTGCCGAGCCGGTGCAGCGCGGCCCCGGACTGCACGTTGATCAGCGAGATGCTGTGGCCGAGGACGTCGTGGACCTCGCGGGCGATCCGCAGCCGCTCCTCGGTGGCGCTCTGCCGGGCCCGGGCCTCCTGCTCGCGTTCGGCGGCCAGCGCCCGCTGTTCCACCTCGTGGAGGTAGGCGGCCCGGGTCCGCTGGGCGCGGCCCACGGCGACCAGGCTGATCAGCCAGCCGGCCAGCATGGCGAGCGAGGTGTCGTCGATCTGCCGGTGTCCGGGCCGCTGCCGGACCTCGCCGGCGCCGACCGCGAGCAGGGTGACGGCGGCGAGCGCGACGGCGGCGGCGAAGCGCCCTTCGGCGGCGGTCGTGTAGAGCGCGAGCGCGAAGGTGATCATGAGCGGGCCGTCCTGGGCGGACAGCGGGTAGTAGACGGCGCAGGCGAGCAGCGTGACGACGGCGACCGCGACCGGCTGCCGCCGCCGGAAGTACAGGGCCCCGCAGCCGACCAGGACGAGCGCCCAGCCGAGCACCGCGCGGAGTGCGGGCTCGTCCGTGCGGCGCCCCGCGACGAGTGCCCAGACCACCACGACCAGCAGGACGGCGCCCGCCACGAGGGCGTCGACGGCGCGCGGGGACGGGCGGCCGCCGCCGGGGGCGCGGTGGGGGAGGGGCATGCGTCGAAGGATAGGGCGGAGGGTAGGGCAAGCGGTTGGTCGTATCGTTGTGTAGTAAATAAAGTGAGTATGGTGAGGGAGGGCGGGCACGCGCGCGGGTGCGTCCGCTCGCCGGGTCGGTCGTGAGGGAAGGCGGAGGTCCGATGACGGACGGCACGTTTCTGCGGTACGTCGCGCTGGGGGACAGCCAGACGGAGGGGGTCGGCGACGGCGACGACACCGGCGGCCTGCGCGGCTGGGCGGACCGGCTCGCCGAGCTGCTCGCCCGCGAGAGCCCGGGCATGCTCTACGCCAACCTGGCCGTGCGGGGCCGCCTCGCCGGGCAGGTGCGCGCCGAACAGCTGGCCCCCGCCCTCGCGCTCGAACCGGACTTCGCCACGGTCGTCGCGGGCTTCAACGACCTGCTGCGGCCCGGTTTCGACGCGGACGCGACGGCCGGGCACCTGGAGGAGATGTTCGCCGCGCTGACCGGGCGGGGTGCGCGCGTGGCGACCCTGACCTTCCCCGACGTCGGCCGCATCACCCCGCTGGCCCGGCCGCTCGTCCCGCGCGTGCAGGCCCTCAACGCGCGCATCCGGGAGGTCTCGGGCCGGTACGGCGTCGTCGTCGTGGAGACCGGCCACCACCCGGTCGTCACCGATCCCCGGCTGTGGAGCCCCGACCGGCTGCACGCCGGTCCGCTGGGCCACGCGCGCATCGCGGCCGCCGTCGCCCAGTCCCTCGGCCTGTCCGGCGCCGACGACTCCTGGACCCGTCCGCTGCCGCCGCCGGACGTTCCCCTCCCCGTGGGGATCGGTGCCGAGCTGCGCTGGGCCGGCGCCTTCCTGGGGCCCTGGCTGGGCCGGCGGCTGCGCGGCCGGTCGTCCGGCGACGGCCGCGCGGCCAAGCGGCCGGAGCTGCTGCCGGTGGTACGGGGCTGAAGCGGTTCGCGGCGCCGCCCGTGTCCGGTCTACTGGGATGGTGCCGGTGCGGTTTCCGGTGTCGTCCGCGCCCGCTTTCGGGACGGGGCTGACGCGGCCCCCCGGCGCCGTCCGCATCCGTTCCCGGGGCCGGTCCACCGGGTGCGCGTCCTGGATTCGACGCGCGCGGGCTCGGGACTCGTGACGGCCACCTCGCCAGGGCCGCGCCGGCCCGGGCGACGGAGGTTCCGGCGGCCGGGCGGGCCGCGTTCTCAGTGCCGGATCAGGCCGCCGGCCGGGACCGGGGCGACGTGGCCGGTCGGCGGCAGGGAGCGGGCCAGGGCCAGGCCGACGTCGACCAGGGACGACCGGCGCAGGCGGCGACGGCGGGGAGCGGGGTCCAGACCGATTCCGCGGTCTCGCCGTTCGGTTCGGGGCGCAGCCGGCCGGGGGCGAGGCGGACCCGGTAGAAGACGCCCACGTTCTGGTGCTCGACACCGGCACGGGCCTCGGCGGCGGGGATCGTCCGCGAGTCCAAGCCCAGCAGGCGCTCGGCCACCGCGTCGCGGCCGGTCTCCTCGGCGACCTCCCGGACCACCGCGTCGAACGGGTCCTCCCCGTGCTCGACCCCGCCGCCCGGGAGCGTCCAGGTGGACTCGCCCTCCGGCGACACGTGGCGGGCGAGCGGCACCCGCCCGTCCTCGACGCACACGGCGTACGCCGCCAGGCGGAAACTCATCCCGCTGCCTCCTGAGGAGTCGGGTCCAGCCGCCGGGGGGCCTCCCGACGAGGCGGTCCCGGGCCACGTGGCGTGCTTGACACTAAAATCGAACATCCATTCTCATGGAGGTCCGGCCCTGGAATCGCGGGGTTGCCGCGGGGTTTTCCACAGGGCGGGCGGGACGCCGGGGCCCATTGTCAGTGGCAGGGGTTAGCGTCTTTCACATGAAGCGATCGACTCAAGCAAACCGGGTGGAACCCATGGCAGGAACCGACCGCGAGAAGGCGCTCGACGCCGCGCTCGCACAGATTGAACGCCAATTCGGCAAGGGCGCCGTGATGCGCATGGGCGACCGCACCCAGGAGCCGATCGAGGTGATCTCCACCGGCTCGACCGCCCTGGACGTCGCCCTCGGCGTCGGCGGCCTGCCGCGCGGCCGCGTCGTCGAGATCTACGGACCGGAGTCCTCCGGCAAGACGACCCTGACCCTGCACGCCGTCGCCAACGCCCAGAAGGCCGGCGGCCAGGTCGCCTTCGTCGACGCCGAGCACGCCCTCGACCCCGAGTACGCCAAGAAGCTCGGCGTCGACATCGACAACCTCATCCTGTCCCAGCCGGACAACGGCGAGCAGGCCCTCGAGATCGTCGACATGCTGGTCCGCTCCGGCGCCCTCGACCTGATCGTCATCGACTCCGTCGCCGCGCTCGTCCCGCGCGCGGAGATCGAGGGCGAGATGGGCGACTCGCACGTGGGTCTCCAGGCCCGTCTGATGAGCCAGGCCCTCCGGAAGATCACCAGCGCGCTCAACCAGTCCAAGACCACCGCGATCTTCATCAACCAGCTCCGCGAGAAGATCGGCGTGATGTTCGGCTCGCCGGAGACCACGACCGGTGGCCGCGCCCTGAAGTTCTACGCCTCGGTGCGCCTCGACATCCGCCGCATCGAGACCCTCAAGGACGGCACGGACGCGGTCGGCAACCGCACCCGCGTCAAGGTCGTCAAGAACAAGGTCGCGCCGCCCTTCAAGCAGGCGGAGTTCGACATCCTCTACGGCCAGGGCATCAGCCGCGAGGGCGGCCTGATCGACATGGGCGTCGAGCACGGCTTCGTCCGCAAGGCCGGTGCCTGGTACACCTACGAGGGTGACCAGCTCGGCCAGGGCAAGGAGAACGCCCGCAACTTCCTGAAGGACAACCCCGACCTCGCCAACGAGATCGAGAAGAAGATCAAGGAGAAGCTGGGCGTCGGCGTCCGTCCCGAGGCCCTGTCGGCCGAGCCGGGCGCGGACGCGGCGGCCGCGGACGCGACCGGTGCGGACGACGCCAAGAGCGTCCCGGCGCCCGCCGCGGCCAAGACCGCCAAGACGACCAAGGCCACCGCGGTCAAGAGCTGAACCGGTGACCGGTCGTACCGAATGGCCGGGTGACAGCCCCGACTCGTCGAGGGCCGAGAAGGAGCTGTCACCCCAGGATCCGGCTGAGCGGGCGCGGGCGATCTGCCTGCGCCTGCTCACCGGGACCCCCCGCACGCGCAAGCAGTTGGCCGACGCGCTGCGCAAGCGGGAGATCCCCGACGAGGTGGCGGAGGAGGTCCTCTCCCGTTTCGAGGACGTCGGGCTCATCGACGACGCCGCCTTCGCGGGGGCCTGGGTGGAGTCCCGCCACCACGGCCGGGGCCTCGCCCGCCGCGCCCTCGCCCGGGAGCTGCGCACCAAGGGCGTCGAGCCCACCCTGATCCAGGAGGCGGTGGACCAGCTCGACTCCGAGCGGGAGGAGGCCACGGCGCGCGAACTCGTGGCCCGCAAGCTGCGTGCCACTCGCGGCCTGGACCGCGACCGCCGCCTGCGGCGGCTCGCCGGCATGCTCGCCCGCAAGGGCTATCCCGAGGGCATGGCCCTCCGCGTCGTCCGCCAGGCGCTGGAGGCGGAGGGCGAGGACACGGAGGGGCTGGACGAGCCCTTCTGATCCGGGACCCTTTCGACCAGGGGCAGGCTTCTGCCCAAGGGGCGCCCTTCTGACCACGGGGGACAGAAGGGCACTGAGCAGAAGGGCACGGGGCAGAAGGAACAGAAGGGCCCGTCCGGTCCCGGTCGGTCGTCGGGTCAGCCCCGGGCCGCCGGGAGGAGGACTGGAAGGCCGGCGGCCTTCCAGGCCTGGAAGCCGCCGATGAGGTCGGTCGCCCGGTGCAGGCCCAGGCGGCGCAGGGACTCGGCCGCGAGGGAGGAGGCGTAGCCCTCGTTGCAGAGGACCACCACCCGCAGGTCGTGGCTGTCGGCCTCCGCCGCGCGGTGGCTGCCCAGCGGGTCGAGCCGCCACTCCAGCTCGTTGCGCTCCACGATCAGCGCGCCCGGGATCAGCCCGTCCCGTTCCCGCAGGGCCGCGTAGCGCGTGTCCACCAGGAGCGCGTCACCCGCTTCGTACGCCTCGTAGGCGGCCCGGGGTTCGATCCGGTCGAGGCCCGACCTGACCTGCTCCAGGAGTTCGTCGATGCCCACGCGTCCCGTCACCGGCTCCACCTGTTCCGTCACTCGCTCCACCCCTTCCCTCGGCTCTTCCCGCTCCTCGCTCACTGCCAGTCCTCCGGGCGTTCGACCTGTTCGAGACGGAGCACCGCGCCCGTCCGGCTGAAGCGCCGGATCAGCGGGAGCGGCGGATAGTAGGCGTGCACCGACACCGCGTGGGTGTCCTCGGACTCGTTGAGCACCTCGTGCACGTGGTGGCGGCCGAAGGCCCGGCCCACGCCCTCTCCCAGCCGGCGGGACCGGTCGACCCCGTCGGCCAGCTCCAGGGTCTTCCAGCCGCTCGCCGGCAGCCGGACCGCGAGCGCGTGCTCGGTCAGCGTCCCGCGCGCGGTCGCGAAGGCGCCCTGCGACTCGGCGTGGTCGTGCCAGCCGGTCCCGGTGCCGGGCGGCCAGCCGATGAGCCAGGCCTCGCTGCCGCCGGGGCCGTCGAGCCGTACCCAGGTGCGGCCCTCGGGGTCGAGCGGCAGGGAGGCGATCAGCTCCCGGTCGGCGGCCGTGCGGCGGACGAAGTCGAGCAGTTCGGTGGCCGTCGGGGCGGCCGGAGGAGGCGCGGCGGCCGGGGCGGCGGCGGTGGGTGGAAGGGGGATGGCGTGCTGGGACACGGGTGACCGTCCTGGGGTTCGCGAAGAGCGCGCGACGGCACACGGCACACACGGATCCGCGTCGGCGGACGCGGAAGGGAGGCGGGGCGGCGGGGCGCGCGGGAAAGGGGCGAGATCAGCAGGACGGGCGACACACGCAGCCCGCATAGCGGAGGAGGTCCATATGGACCCTCCGCCACAGGCGCACATCGGTGTCGGTCACGCTCCGGAGTACACCACGCGTCCCCGGCCGAATCAATGCATGTCCGCCGTGCGGTCACTCTCCACGGACACCTCGGAGGACGTACCGGAGGACTTTCCGGAGGGCTTTCCGGAGGAGATCTCGGCGGGTTCCCGGTCGGTGAGGGAGCCGCCGCGGACCGCGTCCGCCGCCGCGTGCAGCTCCTCGGGGCGCACCCCGGAGAACGCGGCGACGAGGTGCCCGTCGGGCCGTACGAGCAGGACGGCATGGGCCGGAGCGCCCGGGTAGGACTCCGAGACCAGGACCTCGGACCGCACCGGGAGGGCGCGCACGGCCTCTTCGAGACGGGGCATCACACCGGCGGTCCGCCAGTGGCGCCGGTCCCACACCCCCGTGCCGGGTGCGATCAGGAGGACCAGGAGGCGGCCCCGGCCGAGCCGGTCCCGGAGCCGTACGGTCGTGCCGTCGGGAGCGGTCACGCGGACGTCCTCGACGGGGGCGCCCGGCGGGGTGCCGACCGGGATCTGCCCGTCGGCGTACGGAGGTGCGAGGGGGGAGTGCGGGTACGCGGGGGGCGCGCCCAGCGGGCCGCGCCCCACGTGGCCGTCGGTCAGCAGGGCGTCGTGACCGCGCGCGGCCCCGGGCAGGTACGTCCGCAGGCCCCCGCCGCCGCGCAGCACCGGCAGCGACTGGTCCGCCGCGCGCAGCCGGGTGGCCACGGCCGCCCGCCGCTCGCTCTGGTAGCTGTCGAGCAGCCGTTCCGAGCCGCCGTGGTGCCAGGTGAGGGCGAGCTTCCAGGCGAGGTTGTCCACGTCCCGCAGGCCCTCGTCGAGCCCCTGGGTGCCGACCGCGCCGAGCAGGTGCGCCGCGTCCCCGGCGAGGAGGACGCGGTCGACCCGCCAGCGCCGGGCGAGCCGGTGGTGCAGCGTGTGCACCCCGGTGTCGATGAGCTCGTACGGGGGCGTCGTCCCGTCGCACCAGCCGGCCAGCGTCTCGCGGATGCGGGCGATCAGCGCGTCCGGAGTGACCAGGTCGCCGCGCGGCGGGAGCAGCCAGTCGATCCGCCACACCCCGTCCGGCAGCGGCCGGGCGCCGATCTCCTCGGCGGCGCCGCGCCACGGCGGCTGACGGTGCAGCAGGGCCTCGCCGGGCCAGGGGAGTTCGGTGCGCAGCGCGGCGACGGCGTGCCGCTCCACCGCCGTGCGGCCGGGGAAGCGGATCCCGAGCAGCTTGCGCACCGTCGAACGGGCGCCGTCGCAGCCCACGAGGTGACTGCCGCGCCACCAGGTGCCCGCCGGGCCCCGGGTGTGGGCGACGACCCCGTCCCGGTCCTGCTCGACGGTGTCGAGCCGGGCCTCGGGGACGAGTTCGATCAGCTTCTGCCCGGCGATGGCCTCGCGCAGGCCACGGGCCAGGGCGTGCTGGGGGATGTGCAGCGGGGCGGCCGGGGCGGCGGGCGCGGCGGGGTCCTCGGACCACTCCTCCGTACCGCCGAGGCCCAGGTCGAGCTCCAGCCGGCGCACCACCTGGCGGCGGCGCATGCCGCGCCAGCCGACCCAGCGGACGCCCTCGTCACGGAGGGTCGTGCAGCCGAGGCGCTCGACCATCGCGGCCATGTCGGCGCGCAGGACGACGCTCCTCGCCGGGCGGGGCTCCTCCTTGCCGGAGCCCTCGTCGAGGACGACGCTGGGCACGCCCTGCGCGGCGAGCGCGAGGGAGAGCGCGAGACCGACCGGTCCCGCGCCTACGATGATCACCGGGTCCACGGCGCGGCTCCTGAAGGCCGGACGGTCATGAGGGCAGCACGGTCGAGTGTGGCACGGGCCCGGTGGTTGATCACAGACCGTATGCAACCCACTGAGGGTGCTTGCGTCAAGCGACGGGGTGGGCGCGGTGCGGCCGACCTGGAACCGGTGCCGCGAACGGCGGCGGGGGCGCGCCGCCGGGCCCTCGTCGGTGGACCCGGGAGGCTGTGATCCTGGAGGCTGTGACTCAGGACGCCATGACCCGGGACGCCGTGTCCCAGGAGACCGCGACCCGGGACGGTGGTGCCACGTGCGAAGGGGCGGGCGGTGCGGCCGACCTCGTGTCGGTGCCGCTCCGCCCGCCCCCGTCGTTCCGGGTCCCTCGTACCCCCGTCGTTCCGGGCCCTCCGAGGGGTCACGTGCCGCTGACGGCCTCCGCCGGGGCCTCGCCGGTCTTCGTGACCGCGCTCTCCGTCACGCCGGCCGTCTTCCGGCCCTGCCGCAGCCGCCGCTCCAGCCAGCCCGCCAGGGTGGTCAGGGCGAAGTTGAGGGCGATGAAGATCAGCGCGATGACCGCGAAGGTGGCGATCGTGTTGGCGCCGTAGTTGGCGGTGATCTGCCGGTTCTGGCTGAGCAGCTCGGGGAAGCCGAGCAGGGCGCCGCCGAGCGCGGTGTCCTTGACGATCACGACGAGCTGGCTGACCAGGGCCGGGAGCATGACGGTCACGGCCTGCGGAAGCAGCACGTACAGCATGGTCTGGCCCTTGCGCATGCCGAGCGCGACGGCCGCGTCGCCCTGGCCCCGGGGCAGCGAGAGGACGCCGGCCCGGACGACCTCGGCGATGACCGAGGCGTTGTAGAGGACCAGGCCGGTGACGACCGCGTACAGCGGACGGAAGTCGGAGCTGACGGGCGTGAACTCCCGGTAGACCGCGCTCGCGAACATCATCAGGAGCAGGACCGGGATGGCGCGGAAGAACTCCACGACCGTGCCGACGGGCACCCGCACCCAGCGGTGGTCCGAGAGCCGGCCGATGCCGAGGAGGGCGCCGAGCGGCAGCGCGATCAGGATGGAGAGCGCGGCGGCCTTGAGGGTCTCGACCAGACCCGGCAGCAGGTACGTCGTCCAGACCCGGACGTCGGTGACGAACGGGCTCCACTTGTCGGCGTCCAGCTGGCCCTTGTCGGCGAGCGCGGAGAGCACCCACCAGGCCAGCACGGCGAGGACCGCGAGGAAGCCGGCCGTGTAGAGGACGTTGCGCCGCTTGGCGCGCGGGCCGGGGTTGTCGTACAGGACGGAGCTCATCGCTTCACCGCCAGTCGCTTGGCCGCCCAGCCCAGGACGAGGCCGGTGGGGAGGGTCAGGACGATGAAGCCGAAGGCGAAGACCGCGAAGACCGCGAAGAGCGAATCCGCCTCGTTCTCGATCATCTCCTTCATCAGGAACGCCGCCTCGGCGGCGCTGATGGCCGCCGCCACGGTGGTGTTCTTGGTGAGGGCGATGAGGACGTTGGCGAGCGGGGTCACCGCGGCGCGGAAGGCCTGCGGGAGCACCACCAGGGTGAGCACCTGGAAGAAGCTCAGACCGAGCGCGCGGGCGGCCTCGGCCTGGCCCGACGGCACCGTGTTGATGCCGGAGCGCAGCGCCTCGCAGACGAACGTGCCGGTGTACGCGACCAGTCCGAGGATCGCGAGGCGGAAGCCGATCGCCTCGGAGTCGTCGGCGCCGAGCGTGATCCCGAGGGTCTGGTCGAGGCCCAGCGAGCAGGCCACGATGACCACGGTCAGCGGGGTGTTCCGGACGAGGTTGACGTACGCGGTGCCGAAGGACCGCATGAGCGGGACCGGGCTGACCCGCATGGCGGCCAGGGCGGTGCCCCAGACCAGCGAGCCGATCGCCGAGTAGAAGGCGAGTTGCGCCGTCACCCAGAAGGCGCCGAGCAGGTCGTACTGCCCGGAATCAAGAAAGTCGAACACGATGCCCCGCGCTCTCCCCTGGTGGTCGGTCGGTGTGGAGGCCGCCGTGTGGACGGTGGCCGGTGCCGCGGTGACGGCCGTCCCGTACGGGGACGGCCGTCACCGCGGAGGCGGGGTGGATCAGCCCTCGACCTTCGGCGCGGGCTCGTACTTGTAGCCGGACGGGCCGAAGTGCTCCTTGACGAGCTTGTCCCAGGTGCCGTCGGAGACCATCTTCTCCAGCGCCTTGTTGATCTTGCCGCGCAGCTCGTCGTCGCCCTTCTTGACGCCGATGCCGTACTTCTCGTCGCTCATCCGCAGGCCGACGAGCTTGAACTTGCCCTGGTGCTCCTTCTGCGAGGCGTAGCCCGCGAGGATGGAGTCGTCGGTGGTGAGGGCGTCGACGGCCTTGTTCTCCAGACCGGTCAGGCACTCGGAGTAGCCGCCGAGCTGGCGCAGGTCGGCCTTGGGGGCGAGCTTGTCGCGGACGTTCTGCGCGGAGGTCGAGCCGGTGACCGAGCAGAGCTTCTTGGCATTGAGGTCCTCGACCTTGGTGATCGAGCTGTCGTCGGCGCGCACGAGCAGGTCCTGGTGGGCCAGGAAGTACGGACCGGCGAAGTCGACCTCCTTCTTGCGCTTGTCGTTGATCGAGTAGCTGGCGACGATGAACTTCACGTCGCCGTTCTTGATCAGGTTCTCGCGCTCGGCGCTCGGCGCCTGCTTGAAGTTGATCTTGTCCTCGGCGTAGCCGAGCTCCTTGGCCACGTAACGGGCGACGTCGACGTCGAAGCCGGCGTACTTGCCGTCCGGGGTCTTCAGGCCCAGGCCGGGCTGGTCGAACTTGATGCCGACGGTGATCTTGTCACCGTTGCTCCCGGAGTCGGACCCGCCCCCACAGGCCGTCGCGGTCAGGGCGAGCAGGACGACGGCCGCAGCGGCGGCGGAGGTGTTGCGAAGCTTCATCGAGGAAAGTCCCTTGGCTAGGCGTGAGTCGGGAAGAATAGGTCCGAACTCGCTCAGTGGTGAAGGATCTTGGAGAGGAAGTCCTTGGCGCGGTCGCTGCGCGGGTTGCTGAAGAACTCCTCGGGCGAGGCCTGTTCGACGATCTTCCCGTCCGCCATGAAGACGACCCGGTTGGCGGCGGAGCGCGCGAAGCCCATCTCGTGGGTCACGACCACCATCGTCATGCCGTCCCGGGCCAGCTGCTGCATGACCTCCAGGACCTCGTTGATCATCTCGGGGTCGAGGGCCGAGGTCGGCTCGTCGAAGAGCATGACCTTCGGGTCCATCGCGAGCGCGCGGGCGATCGCCACGCGCTGCTGCTGACCGCCGGAGAGCTGCGCCGGGTACTTGTCCGCCTGCGTGCCCACGCCCACCCGGTCGAGCAGCGCGCGCGCCTTCTCCTCGGCGGCCTTCTTCTCCGTCCTGCGGACCTTGATCTGCCCCAGCATCACGTTCTCGAGCACCGTCTTGTGCGAGAACAGGTTGAACGACTGGAAGACCATGCCGACGTCGGACCGCAGCCGGGCGAGCTCCTTGCCCTCCTCCGGCAGCGGCTTGCCGTCGATGGTGATGGTGCCGGAGTCGATGCTCTCCAGCCGGTTGATCGTGCGGCACAGCGTCGACTTGCCGGACCCCGAGGGCCCGATGACGACCACGACCTCGCCGCGGGTGATCGTCAGATCGATGTCCTGGAGGACATGCAGTGCGCCGAAGTGCTTGTTCACGTCGGACAGTACGACCAGGTCGTCCGCGGCACGCGGGGTGTCCTGCGAACCCTTGGACAGGGCGTCCTTCGGTTCCTTGGACACTGACTCTCCGCTCATCGGCCTCTTGCTCCGTCCTCCTCGGTTGGGGAGGACACTAGAGACCCGATGTGACGAGCGTCATCACATCTGAGCGGAAATTGAGGATAACGATCCGGCCGCAACCGGACACACTGCGTGAAGGCGACACCGGGTGCCGTACCAGGTGCATCACGGAAACGCCCGCGTAACGGGAGGACACTTGACTGTGACGCCGATGTCCGGTGTTCATGCTCTGGTGCCACCTGGTACACAGAGACCCGGCACGGGCGCCCGGCGCCCGGCGCGAGCGCCGCGGGAACGGCGCGAACAGCGCGAACGACACGGAAGATCACGGAGGAGGTACGCATGCGACTGCTGCTCGTGGAGGACGACGACCACGTCGCCGCCGCCCTCTCCGCGATTCTCGCGAAGCACGGCTTCGCCGTCACCCACGCCCGCAACGGCGAGGAGGCGCTCCAGGCCGTCCTGCCCACCGCGCACGGCGAGCGCCCCTCCTACGGGGTGATCCTGCTCGACCTCGGCCTGCCCGACCAGGACGGCTACCAGGTCTGCGGCCGCATCCGGAAGCTCACCACCACCCCGGTGATCATGGTGACCGCGCGCGGCGACGTGCGCTCCCGCATCCACGGCCTCAACCTCGGCGCCGACGACTACGTCGTCAAGCCCTACGACCCCGGCGAGCTCCTCGCCCGCATCCACGCCGTCAGCCGGCGCAGCACCGGCCCCGAGGAGACCGGCGGGACCGCCGGGACCGCCGACGGGACCCGGCTGCGGCTCGGCTCCGTCACCATCGAGCTGCCCACCCGCCGGGTCAGCGTCGAGGGCGAGAGCGTCCAGCTGACCCGCAAGGAGTTCGACCTGCTCGCCCTCCTCGCCCAGCGGCCCGGCGTCGTCTTCCGCCGCGAGCAGATCATCAGCGAGGTCTGGCACACCAGTTGGGAGGGGACCGGCCGCACCCTGGAGGTGCACGTGGCCTCCCTGCGCTCCAAGCTGCGGATGCCCGCCCTGATCGAGACCGTGCGGGGCGTCGGCTACCGCCTGGTCGCCCCCGCCGCGTAACCGCCCGGCGGTCCCTCCGTGCGCACCCGACTCCTTCCGCTGCTCATCGTCCTCATGGCCGGCGTGCTGCTCGCCCTCGGCTTCCCGCTCGCCGCCAGCCTCGCCGCCTCCGAGCAGCAGCGGGTCGTCGTCGACCGGCTCGATGACGCCGCGCGCTTCGCCGCCCTCGCCCAGTTCGTCGGCGAGGGCAGCTTCGGCACCGACGAGCGGGGCGCCACGCTCAGCGGCGAACTCGCCAGCTACCACGACGTGTACGGCATCCGGACCGGGATCTTCTACCGCGACAACCGTGCCATGGCCGCCGCCCCCGAGGACTGGGCCGTCCCGTACGAGGGAGAGGGCAGGCGCGCCTTCAACGAGGCGCTGCTCGGGCGCCGCAGCCACGACCCGCCCCAGGTGTGGCCCTGGCAGCCCGACGCGCGGCTCACCATCGCCTCCCCGGTCGTCCGGGACGGCGACGTCGTCGCCGTCGTCGTCACCGACTCGCCCACCGGCCAGCTCCGCTCCCGCATCCTGCGCGGCTGGCTGCTGATCTTCGCGGGCGAGTCCGCCGCGATGCTGCTCGCCGTCGGCGCGGCCTTCCGGCTCACCGGCTGGGTGCTGCGGCCGGTCCGCGTCCTCGACGCCGTCACCCACGACATCGCCACCGGCCGGATGAACTCCCGGGTCGCCGCCACCGGAGGACCGCCCGAGCTGCGGCGCCTCGCGCACTCCTTCAACGAGATGGCCGACAACGTCGAGGAGGCCCTCGAACAGCAGCGGGCCTTCGTCGCCGACGCCTCCCACCAGCTGCGCAACCCGCTCGCCGCGCTGCTCCTGAGGATCGAGCTGCTCGCCCTGGAGCTGCCCGAGGGGAACGAGGAGATCGCCTCCGTGCGGACCGAGGGCAAGCGCCTCGCCCAGGTCCTCGACGACCTCCTCGACCTGGCGCTCGCCGAGCACGCGGCGGCCGAGCTGAGGCTCACCGACGTCGGCGCGCTCACCGCCGAGCGGGTCGCGTCCTGGCGGCCGGTCGCCGAGGACAAGGGCGTCGCCCTGGCCGGGGAGTGCGGGGCGGTCACGGCCTGGGCGGACCCGGTGGCCCTCTCCAGCGCCCTCGACGCGGTGATCGACAACGCGCTGAAGTTCACCCCGGCCGGGGAGGAGGTCACGGTCACGGTCGTCCCGGAGGGGGCGAGCGTCGCCGTCGTCGTCGCCGACCACGGGCCCGGCCTCACGGAGGAGGAGCTGGGCCGGGTCGGGGACCGCTTCTGGCGCGCGGGCCGGCACCAGAACGTCAAGGGCTCGGGCCTCGGCCTCTCCATCGCGCGCGTCCTGCTGACGGCGGGCGGGGGCGGGGTGGCCTTCACTCCGAACGAACCGCACGGCCTGCGGGTCACCGTCACCGTTCCCCGGCACGCGCCCGCGGAGGCGCAGGGTCAGGGCTTCACCGAGCGGTAGTAGCGGCGGGCGCCCTCGTGGAGCTCCAGGGGCTCCGTGTAGACGGCGGTGCGCAGGTCCACCAGCTGGGCCGGGTGGACCTGGCGGCCGATCCCGTCCCTGCTCCTGATCACCGTACGGGTGAAGCCCTCCACCAGGTCCGCGTCGGCCTCCTCCGTGGTGACCAGGAGGTTCGCCACGGCCAGCGTCTCGACCCGCTGCCCGCCCTGCGCCTTCGCGTACGCCTCGGCCGGTATCACCGCCGAACGGTAGTGGCGGGTCGACCCGCCGACGTCGTGCAGCTGGTCGACCAGCTCCGCGTCCAGCGGGATCAGCCGGACCGAGGCGCGCTCGGACAGTGCCTGCACCGCCTTGGTGGGCAGCCCGCCCGACCAGAAGAAGGCGTCCAGCTCGCCGCGCTCCAGGAGCCCCGGCATCGTGTCGATGCCCGCCGAGACCGCCCGAACGTCCCGCACGGGGGCCAGGCCCGCCGCCGCGAGGACCCGGTCCGCGATCAGCCGCACGCCGGACCCGTCCTGGCCCACGCCGACCCGCAGGCCCTTCAGGTCCTCCACCCTCCGCAGCGACGACCCCTTGCGGACCACGAGCTGTACGTAGTCGTCGTACAACCGGGCGCAGCCGCGCAGCCGCTCGAAACCGGGCTTGCGCTCCCGCTGGTACTGGGCCACCGCGTCGGCCGTGGCGATGGTGAAGTCCGCCTCGCCCGACGCCACCCGGGCCAGGTTCTGCTGGGAGCCCTCGCTGTCCGTGAGCCCTATCGACACCTCGGGCAGGTCCTGGGCCAGGGCGTGCTTGAGGAGCTCCCCGTACTGCTGGTACACGCCGGTGGGGACGCCCGTGCTGAAGGTGATCGAGCCGCTGGGGACGGGGGAGCCGAAGGGGGCCAGCCACCACGCCAGCATCCCGCAGACCGCGAGCAGCGCGGCCGCGGCCACCAGGGCACGGCGGCGGGCGGCGCGGGAGAGGGAGGCGAACATGGAGTCGATCCTGCCAGCCCACCGACGCTCCTGGCCAGGGACGGCCGGGGCCGGCCCGCGCTCCCGGGGCCGGAGGCGACTGGGGACGGCCGGGGACGGCCGGGGACGGCCTGAGGCGGCCAGAGGCCGACCGGGGACGGCTGGGGACGGCCAGGGGCCAGCCGGGGACGGACCGGGACGGCCGGGGCCGCCCCGCGCTCCCGGGTCCTGAGTGCGCTCCGCCGAAGCGGTGAGCGCTCCCGGCGGCGCGGGCCGCGCCGTGTGTCCTGCCGGGGCGGTGGTGCCCCGGCGGTTAGCGTCGGAAGGCGTTCGGTGATCTTGAGGACAGTCCCCTGTCCGCCCCTGGCGTCCCCCTCCGAACGCACCGTTCCCGTCCGTCCCCGTCCCGCCTCACCCCGCCGCGGCGGTGAGGCGGCGTAACACCCCGGTCCGGATCGGGGCGCGCGCGACGGCGGACGGGGCCCGGCCCGGGGACGCGGGGCTTCGGGATCCCGAACCCTCTTCCGTGCCGCGGGCCGCGGGCGGGACGGCCGGTCGGTAGCGTCCCGAGGACCCTCTCGTACGAGGGCCGTGGCGTTCCGAGGGCCCTCTTCGTACGAGGACCGTTCCGTACGGCCGTCGGGGCGCCCGCGCGGTCGCGGCCGGGCCCCGGGAAAGGACCGCCCCCGTGAAGTTCGGCGTCAACCTGCCCAACTACGGGCCCGAAGCCACCCCCGACGCCCTCGCCGGCTGGGCGCTGCGGGTGGAGGCGATGGGGTACCACTACGTCATGGTCTCCGACCACGTGGCGCTCACCCCGGACGTGCAGCACCTCTTCCCCGCCCCGTTCTACGACCCCTTCGCGACCCTCGCCTGGCTCGCCGGCGTCACCGGGACCGTGGGCCTCGGCACCACGGTCGCGATCCTCCCGTACCGGCACCCCGTGCACACGGCCAGGGTCGCCGCCAACATCGACCGGTTCAGCGGCGGGCGCCTCGTCTTCGGCGCTGCGGCCGGCTGGGCCGCCGGGGAGTTCGCCGCCCTCGGCGTCCCGTACCGCGAGCGCGGCGCGATCAGCGACGAGTACCTCGCCGCCGTCAAGGCCTGCTGGCGCGACGAGGTCGCCTCCTTCGACGGCGTCCACGTCTCCTTCCGCGAGGTGCGCACCGGGCCGCTGCCCGTGCAGCGCCCCGGACCGCCCGTCTGGGTCGGCGGCCACAGCCGCGGCGCGCTGCGCCGGGCCGTCCGCCTCGGGGACGCCTGGCACCCCACCTCCGTCTCCGGCGACTGGCTCCTCGGCACGGGGCTGCCCGCGCTCCGCCGGGTCGCGGAGGAGCACGAGCTGCCGGTGCCCGGCGTCTGCCCCCGCATCAAGCTCCGGGTCACCCCGAGACCGCTGGGACCCGGACGGCTGCTCGGCGAGGGCACCCCGGCCCAGATCGCCGACGACCTCGGACTGCTCCAGGACCTCGGCGCGCGGGCCGTCGTCCTCGACCCCACCTACCCGGGCGACCGGCGGGAGGCGGGGCGCACGGCGCGGGACCTCGACGTCCTGGAGACCCTGGCGAAGGAGGTCGTCGACGTGGACGCGGGGTCGGTGCGGTGACCGGTCGGACGTGACGCCGGGCCGCGTGCGGGCGGCGGCCCCGTATCCCCGTATTTATGTACTTCCGTACCCACGTACTTCCGTACCCGCGTACTCCCCGTACCGACGACGACTTCGTACGATGAGCGAGGGGCGGTCGGCCGCCGGGGCGCCCCTCCGGAGGCGGGAGGGGGAGCGGGACGTGGCCGATCCGGACCTGCGGAAGCTCCGCGTGCTGAGGGAGCTCAGCGAGCGCGGCACCGTCAGCGCGGCCGCCCGGGCGCTCCACCTCACCCCGCAGGCCGTCTCGCAGCAGATCAGCGCCCTGGGACGGGAGTTGGGCGTCCCGCTCACCGAACCCTCCGGGCGCCGGCTGCGGCTCACGGGGGCGGCGCGGATCGTGCTCCGGCACGCCGACGCCGTCTTCACCCAGATCGAGCAGATGCGCGCGGACCTCGCCGCGCACCGGAGCGGCGAGCACGGCGAGGTGGCCGTGGCCGGCTTCTCCACCACCCTCTCGGCGCTCGTCCTGCCCGCCGTGGCCCGGCTGCGGGAGACCCGGCCGCTGCTGCGCACCTCGCTGGCCGAGGTCGACCCGCCGGAGAGCTTCTCCCTGCTGCACCGCGGCGAGACCGACGTCGTCATCTCCGCCGACACCGCCCGGAACCCGGGCCCGGTCGGCGACGACGGCCGCCCCGACGGGCGCTTCCACCGGATCCCGCTCTGCGAGGACCCCTTCGACATCGCCCTCCCCGAGGGCCACCGGCTCCTCGGAAGCCCCCGGCTGCTCCTCGCCGACCTCGCCGAGGAGACCTGGATCTTCGCCACCACCGGCATGTGCCACGACATCGGCGTGGCCGCGTGCACGGCCGCCGGGTTCACCCCGCAGGCCTCCCACGCCATCGGCGACTGGGACGCCACGCTCGCGGCGGTGCGGCTCGGCCTCGGGGTCGCGCTCGTCCCGCGCCTGGCCGGGCCGGCCCCGCGGCCCGAGGTGACGATCCGCGCGTTCAGCGAGCGGGCCCCTTCCCGGACGGTCTTCGCGGCCGTACGGGAGGGCAGCCAGACCTCCCCGGAGATCGCGGCCGTCCTGGACGCGCTGCGCACTGTCGCCAGGGCGGCCGTGACGGCCTGACCGGCCGTCGGACAGACGATCCGGGGACCTCGTCGTCGGTCCGGCCCCCGCCCCGGCGACCCTGCCGTCCGTCCGGCTTCCGCCCCGCCGGCCTTGCCGCCTGTCCGGCTTCCGACCCGCCAGTCCTGCCGTCCGTCCGGCCTCCGGCCCGTCGGTGCGCGACCCTCCACGGCTCGTGGAAGGTACCGTCCAGCAGACGTTGCTGGATCCCGCCCGGACGCCGGTGCGAGGCTCGTCGCCGTACCGCGGACCGTTCCGCGCGTCGCCCTCTTCTTCTCTTCTCCTCCTCCTCTTTCTTGTCCCCTGGCGAGCCCTTCCGGAGAGCGGGAACACCCATGTCCCAAGCCACCTGCGCGCGACTGGCCGCGCTGAGCCTCGTCTGGGGCTCCGTCTTCCTGTGGATCAAGATCGCCGGGTACGGCTTCTCACCCGTGCAGATGGTCCTGGCGCGGCTCGCGCTCGGCGCCGTCGCCCTCCTCGCCATCGGATACGCGAGGGGCCTGCGGCTGCCGAAGGAGAAGGCCGTCTGGGGCCACCTGACCGTGGCCGCGCTCCTCGGCAACGCGATCCCCTGGACCCTGTACGCGGAGGGGGAGGTCGAGGGCTCCAGCAGCGTCGCCGCCGTCGTCAACGGCAGCGCCCCGATCTGGACCCTGGCCACCGCGCTGCTGCTCGGCCGGGAGAAGCGGGTCTCCGGCTTCGAGGCGGGCGGCGTCCTGCTCGGCCTCGGCGGCACCGCGCTCATCGCCTCCCCGTGGAACTCCGCATCGACCGGCAGCGGCTGGAGCGTCCTCTGCTTCGTCCTCGGCTCGATCAGCTTCGGCGCGGGCTTCGCGTACACGGGCAGGTTCCTGGTGGGGAGGGGCATTCCGCCCCTGACGCTCGCGGGCGGCCAGCTCGGCGCGGCCACCGTGCTGCTCCTGGCCGCCTTCCCGTTCCTGGGCCTCCAGGACGTCACCTGGCGCACCGACTCGGTGGTCTCGGTCCTCGTCCTCGGCGTGGTCTGCACCGGCTTCGCCGCGCTGCTCAACTTCGAGCTGATCGTCAAGGACGGCGCCACGGTCGCCTCCACCGTCACCTACCTGATGACCGCCGTGGCCGTGGTGCTCGGCGCCGTGGTGCTGCGCGAACCGCTCGGCCCGGCCGTGTGGCTGGGCGCGGCGGCGGTCCTCGCGGCCACCGTCCTGCTCCGGCGCAGGCCGTCCCCGGAGAGGCGGACGCAGACCGTCGGAGCCATCGACTAGGGCGTGTCCGGCGGATCATGCCCCAGACCTCGGCACCGCCATCGGAAGGACCGGACCCCGTGGGAGAGGACGCGCGTGGCTTTCATCGTCGAACTCGTCTTCCGCGAGGAAGGGGGGAAGGACCGGCTGGGTTTCGCGGAAGCCCACCGGGCCTACTGGAAGAGGATGGCCGCGCGCGGTCTCCTGCTCGGGGGCGGGCCCTGGCGGAACGGCGCGGGGGAACTCCTGCTCTGCGAGGCCCGGGACCGCCGCACGCTCCTCCGCGTGCTCCACGCCGACCCGTACGCGCGGGCGAAGGTCGTCGGGGAACCGAGGATCCGGGAATGGAACGCGGTCATGGGACACGTGGTGCTCACCGGCCCGGAGCCGGTTCCGCCGGTTGCCCTGCCGGACGTACGCGAGGAACCCCCCGTGCGCGAGGAGCTGACCGCCCACGAGCGGCGCATCGCCGCGATGGTGCTCGAAGGCCTGACCAACAGGCAGATCGCCGAGGCCCTCGCCGTGTCGACCCGGGCCGTGGAGCTGCACATCACCCGTATCTACCGCAAACTGGGCATCCGCCGGCGTGCGCAACTGGCCGCCGCCGTCGACCGGTCGAAGGCCGCGCCGAGACGGCCCCTCGCGCCCCCGGCCTACGACTCCAGGTAGCGGAGCACCGCCAGGATCCGCCGGCTGTAGCCGTTCGCGCGGTCGAGCTCCAGCTTGTCGAAGACGGAGTTGAGGTGCTTCTCCACCGAACTCAGCGAGAGGTGCAGCTTCTGCCCGATCGCCGTGTTCGTGTGGCCCTGCGCGAGCGCCTCCAGGACCGCCCGTTCCCGGGGCGTGAGCCGCGACAGCGGATCCCCGCGCGTGGTCCGCACGACCAGCCGCCGTACGACCTCCGGATCGATCACCGCCCCGCCGGCGTGGACCCGGTCGAGGGCGTCGAGGAACTCCTCGACCTGGGCCACCCGGTCCTTCAGGAGGTAGCCGACCCGCTCGGCGCCCGTCGCCAGGAGCTCGGCCGTGTAGGCGCGCTCGACGTACTGGGAGAGGACGAGCACTCCGGTCCCGGGCCACCGCTCCCGGATCGCGACGGCCGCCCGCAGCCCCTCGTCGGTGTGCGTCGGGGGCATCCGGACGTCCACGACCACGACGTCCGGCCGCCGCTCACCGACCTCCTCGACCAGCGTCGACGCGTCCCCGAACGCCGCCAGGACCTCGTGGCCCTCCTCGACGAGCAGTCTGACCAGACCCTCGCGCAGCAGGGTCGAGTCCTCGGCCAGGATCAGGCGCACGGCAGCTCCGCGGTGACGGTGGTCGGTCCCCCGAGGGGGCTGTGGACGTGCAGGGAGCCGTCGAGCGCGGCCACCCGGCTGCGAAGCCCCGTGAGCCCGCCGCCGGCCGGGTCCGCGCCGCCCGTGCCGTCGTCCTCGACCCGGACGGCGAGCCGGGGGCCGTCGAGCGCCACCGTCACCGAGACCGCCGAGGCCGAGGAGTGCTTGGCGGCGTTCGTCACGCACTCCGACACCACGAAGTACGCGGCGGCCTCCACCGGCCGGGGCAGTGGAACGCCGACCTCGAACCGGATCCGCAGCGGAAGGGAGCACCGCTCGGCGACCCCGCCGAGCGCCTCTTCGAGCCCGAGGCCGTCCAGCGCCGACGGGTACACCCGCCAGGCCACCTCGCGCAGTTCGGCCAGGACGCCCCGGGACTCCTCGTGCGCCTGGAGCAGCAGCGCGGCGGCCCGCTCCGGGTCGTGGCCCCGGCGGGCCCGCCCGATCAGCACGGCGAGCGCCACCAGGCGCTGCTGGATGCCGTCGTGCAGATCGCGCTCGATGCGCCGCCGCTCGGCGTCCACGGCCTCGACGACCGCGGCCCGGCTGGCGGCGAGTTCGTCGATGCGCCGCCGGAGCAGCTCCCCCTCGGAGGGGCCGAAGCACGCGCGGGCGGTACGGGCGTCCAGCGCGGCCAGCGAGTACAGGCCCTGGACGTCGAGGAAGAGGAGCACGCCGCCGAGCAGGACCTGGCCGAGCAGTTCGTCCCAGCCCAGGGTGCCCCGGACCGCTCCGGCGGCCAGCAGCCAGGCCAGGAACGCGCCGAAGCCGAGCAGGCCGACGACCACCGCGCAGACCAGCCCGGTGCCGACGCGGACCGCCAGGTACCGCAGGACCTTCCGGTCGGAGGCCTCGTACCGCTCGGGGAAGCGGTCGCCGAAGAAGACGGAGCGGCGGGCCCGTTCGAGGGCGGCCAGCCGTCGGGCGCCGGCCGTCAGGGCCCTCAGGGCGCGGGGCCGTCTGTCCGTACAGGGTCGCCCGCCCGTACAGGACCGTCCGCCCCGACAGGATCGCTCCTCCGTACAGCGTTGCCGGGACCGGGCAGGAAGCGGGGCCGTACCGGGATCACGAGGCGCGCCGGTGCCGGGCCCCGCGTCCGCGCAGCCGGACCGTCACGTAGGCCGCGAAGGCGGCCAGGACGACGACCAGGACGGCCTTCGACAGGACGCCGACGTACCCCTCCACGAGGTCCCACCGGTCGCCCAGCCAGTAACCGGCCGTCACGAGGGCGCTGTTCCAGACGAGGCTGCCGAGCGTGGTGAGCGCGACGAAGCGGGGCACCGGCATCCGTTCGACGCCCGCGGGCACCGAGACCAGACTGCGGAAGATCGGCACCATCCGGCCGAGCAGGACGGCCTTGGTGCCGTGCCGGGCGAACCACTCCTCGGTGCGGACCAGGTCCGAGGCCTTCACCAGGGGCAGCCTCGCCCAGATCGCGTGCATCCGCTCCCGGCCGAAGAGCGCCCCGATCCAGTAGAGCGCCACCGCCCCGGCCGCCGAGCCGAGCGTCGTCCAGAACAGCGCCGACGCCAGGCTCAGCACTCCCTGCCCGGCGGCGAAGCCGGTCAGGGGCAGGACGACCTCGCTGGGCAGCGGCGGAAAGAGGTTCTCCAGGGCGATGGCGAGCCCGGCCCCGGGACCGCCCATCGTGTCGACGAGCCCGGCGGCCCAGCCGGCGAAACCGCCCGCGGGCTCCCCGTCGAGGGCGAGGGGGAGGGGTGTGGAGTGGGCAGGGAAGGCGATCGGCACGGCAGGACTCCCAGGAGGTGGTCGGGATCCCGGGGACCCTCGCCCCGGCACCCCTTCACGCTAGGAATCCGGCCTCCGCGCCGGTACGGGGCTTCCCGCCCGACCACCCCGCGGAAAACCGCGGGGTACGGGGGATCGCCGGGCCCCGGCAGGGCGGTGCGCCGTTCGGCGCGTACCGCACGCGTGTCGGGACGGCCGCGCCCCGGTCACGGTGCGGTCGGAACCCACCCGGCACCCGGCTCCGTACGTGGACGCGCGCCCGTACGACCCGCTCCCGCAGGAGCCGTACGAGACCACCGGCGCCCCCTGAACGAGCCGCCCCGTCCCGTCCCGCCCCGTCCCCCTCCGGCTCAGGCCGTGAAGGCGGCGGCGATCGCGTGGCTGTCCTCGTGCATGTGATAGCCGGTGATCCGCCCGTCGACGACGGTGAAGTGCAGGGCGAACGGGTTGGTGAACGTCTTCCCGGTGGCGACGACCCCGAAGCGGCTGCGCCCGGTGACGACCGCGTGGACGCCGTCGACGACGGTGGCGGTGACCGTGAACTCCTCGGCCGGGGTGAGGACGGTGCCCAGGACGGTGAAGAACCCGGCGATCTCGTCACGGCCGGAACGGGTGCCGGTCCAGGGGACGCCGGGGGAGCCGGGGACGTCGAAGTCGACGGTGTCCGCGAACAGTTCGAGCAGGCCGGGCAGGTCCCCGGCGCCGAAGCGCTCGAAGAAGGCGTCGACGGTACGGAGGGTCTCGGGAGTGCGGGGCATGGTGGCGGATCCCTTGCTTCGTGACGGGCGTCGGGGCGTGCGGAACGGTGCCGTGCGGAGGGGAGGCCGGTAAATCCAACCATCCGGTTGGAGTCTGGCACGCGCCCGGTCCGAAGTCCAACCATTCGGTTGGACCCGGTTAGGGTGAGGCATGGCCTGGGACACAGCACGCACCAAACGCCTCCTGCTGGACGCCGCCGTGGAGGAGTTCGCCGCATTCGGCCCCGAGGGAGCCCGGGTGGCCCGGGTGGCGACCCGGGCGGGCGTCAACAAGGAGCGGATCTACCAGTACTTCGGCAACAAGGAGAAGCTGTTCGCGGCGGTCCTGGAGTCCGAGCTGGGCAAGATCGCGGCCGCCGTGCCGCTGACCGCCGAGCACGCCGCCGACCTGGGCGCGTACGCGGGCCGGGTCTTCGACTACCACCGCGCCCATCCGCACTTCGTGCGCCTGCTGGCCTGGGAGGGACTCCAGGGCGCGGACCGCGTGGCGGCCGAGGACGAGCGCGCGGGGCACTACGACGAGAAGATCGCCGCCGTCGCCCGCGCCCAGCGGGACGGCACCCTCACCGACGAGGTCGCCGCCGGGCGGCTGATCCACGCGGTCATCGCCCTGACCGCCTCCTGGTTCATGCTGCCGCAGCTCAGCCGCATGCTCGTGCCCGACCTCGCCGAGGCGGGCCCCGACGCCCAGCGCGAGGCCCTCGTCACCCTGGTCCGCCGCCTGACCGCCTGACCGTCCGGCGGGGGACGCGGGCGGCCCGGCCGCCGGGACGGCGGCCGCCCCGGACCGCCTACCCTTGACGCATGACGAGCAGCAGCGACCGGAGCACCGCAGTGAGCGTTGACGGCACCAAGACCTATGAGATCCGCACCTACGGGTGCCAGATGAACGTCCACGACTCCGAGCGGCTCTCCGGTCTGCTGGAGGAGGCGGGTTACGTGCGGGCCCCCAAGGGCGCCGACGGCGACGCCGACGTCGTCGTCTTCAACACGTGCGCGGTCCGCGAGAACGCCGACAACAAGCTGTACGGCAACCTCGGCCGGCTCGCCCCGATGAAGACCACCCGTCCGGGCATGCAGATCGCCGTCGGCGGCTGTCTCGCCCAGAAGGACCGCGACACCATCGTCAAGAAGGCCCCGTGGGTCGACGTGGTCTTCGGCACGCACAACATCGGCAAGCTGCCGGTCCTCCTGGAGCGCGCCCGCGTCCAGGAGGAGGCGCAGATCGAGATCGCCGAGTCCCTGGAGGCCTTCCCCTCCACGCTGCCGACCCGCCGCGAGTCCGCGTACGCCGCCTGGGTCTCGATCTCCGTCGGCTGCAACAACACCTGCACCTTCTGCATCGTCCCGGCCCTGCGCGGCAAGGAGGAGGACCGCCGTCCCGGCGACATCCTCGCCGAGATCGAGGCGCTGGTCGCCGAGGGCGTCTCCGAGATCACCCTGCTCGGCCAGAACGTCAACGCGTACGGCTCGGATCTCGGTGACCGCGAGGCCTTCTCCAAGCTGCTGCGCGCCTGCGGGCAGATCGAGGGCCTGGAGCGGGTCCGCTTCACCTCCCCGCACCCCCGCGACTTCACCGACGACGTGATCGCGGCGATGGCCGAGACCCCGAACGTCATGCCGCAGCTCCACATGCCGCTCCAGTCCGGCTCGGACACGGTCCTCCGGGCGATGCGCCGCTCGTACCGCCAGGAGCGCTTCCTCGGCATCATCGAGAAGGTCCGCGCGGCCATCCCGCACGCGGCCATCTCCACCGACATCATCGTGGGCTTCCCCGGCGAGACCGAGGAGGACTTCCAGCAGACGATGCACACCGTCCGCGAGGCCCGCTTCGCGAACGCCTTCACCTTCCAGTACTCCAAGCGCCCCGGGACCCCGGCGGCCGAGATGGAGGGGCAGATCCCCAAGGAGGTCGTGCAGGACCGCTACATGCGGCTCGTCGCGCTCCAGGAGGAGATCTCCTGGGAGGAGAACAAGAAGCAGGTCGGCCGCGTCCTGGAGGTCATGGTCGCCGAGGGCGAGGGCCGCAAGGACGGCGCCACCGACCGCCTCTCGGGCCGCGCCCCCGACAACCGGCTCGTCCACTTCACCAAGCCGGACGGGGACGTGCGCCCCGGCGACGTCGTGACCGTCGAGATCACCTACGCCGCCCCGCACCACCTCCTCGCCGAGGGCCCGGTCGCGTCGGTGCGCCGCACCCGCGCGGGCGACGCCTGGGAGAAGCGCACCGCCGAGAAGCCGAAGGGCGTCCTGCTCGGCCTCCCCAAGATCGGCGTCCCGGCCCCGCTCCCGGCGGCCGACGTCCCGGCCTGCGGGGCGAGCCACTGATCTGAGGTCCGGTGGTCCCGGGGCCCGGGACCACCGGGTTCCGGGGCCGTGCCGGTCGGGGGTCCGCCGGGCTCCGGCCGGCACCGGGAGGCGTCCCCGGCCGTACCAGGTGCCGTCCCCGGACGGCACCGGCCCGGCGCAGTAAGGTGCGGATCATGCTTGTCGCCGCAGCCGTCTGCCCCTGCCCGCCGCTCCTCGTGCCCGAGGTCGCGACCGGCGCCGCCCCCGAGCTGGACGCCGTGCGGGCCGCCTGCGCGGACGCCGTCGGGCTGCTCGCCGCCGCCCGCCCGGACCGGCTGTACGTCGTCGGGCCCGCGGCCGAAGGCGCCGACGGGGTCTTCCCGGCCGGTGCCACGGGCTCCTTCGCAGGATTCGGCGTCGACCTCTCCGTACGCCTCGGCGACGGCCCGGCCGGCGAACGCCCCCTCCCCGTCTCCCTCGCCGTCGGGGCCTGGCTCCTCGACCGGGCCCGCTGGTCCGGCGCGCCCGTCGAAGGGCGGGGAGTGGAGGAGGGAACCCCGGCCGAAACCTGCGCCGGGACCGGCCGCGAGCTCGCCGCCTCCGCCGGCCGCGTCGCCCTCCTCGTGATGGGCGACGGCAGCGCCTGCCGGACCGTGAAGGCCCCCGGCTACCTGGACGAGCGGGCCGCCGGCTTCGACACGGAGGCCGTCCGCGCGCTCGCCGGGGCCGACGTGCCCGCGCTGCTCGCCCTCGACGCGCGGCTCGCGCACGAGCTGAAGGCGTCCGGCCGCGCTCCCTGGCAGGTCCTCGCGGGCGCCGCCGAGGGCGCCGGACTCGACGGCCGACTGCTCCACGAGGACGACCCCTACGGGGTGGAGTACGTCGTCGCGGCCTGGTCCTGAACGACCCCGGAAACACCCTCGGAGGCATCCGGGCACATCCCGGGGCAGCCCGGAGCATCCGGGAGACACCCCGGACATGACGACGGCGGACGGCCGCAGAGCTACGCAGCTCTGCGGCCGTCCGCCGTCTCCGCCGGAGAACCGGCGGAGGGGGGAGACCGTCAGGCGGCCGGGGAGACCGTCAGGCGGCCGGCGGCGGCGTCACGCCACCGCCGCTGCCCGGAGTGCCACCGGTCCCGGGAGCACCACCGGTCCCGGGCGTCCCGCCGCTGCCCGGAGTGCCACCGGTCCCGGGCGTGCCACCGGCGCCCGGCGTGCCGTCGTTCCCCGGAACGCCGCCGTCCTTGTGGCCCATCCGGTCGATCGCGTCCTTCGCCTTGCCCGTACCGGAATGGATCTTGTCGCTGTACTTGCCCTTGGTCCTCTCGTCGACCACCTTCGCGGCCTTGTCCAGGCCCTGGTCGATCTTGTCCCCGTGCTGGTGCGCCAGATCGGCGACCTTCTCCTTGGCCGGGGCGAGCTTGGCCTTCAGCGAATCCATGAGACCCATGGGGGCACCTTCCCTCCGCGGACCCTCGCGGGCCCGTCCGTCGTGTCCTGCCCCCAGCACCCGGGGGCCTGCCTGCGCGCCTTCGGCCGCCTCGGCGCCCTCCGCACGGTCCGCCTTCCCGCTCTTCCCCGAAGAACTCACGCTTCTCCGGAGAGCGCGCGACCGCGTCCGTCTTGCTGCGCCGCCCGACAGGCCCTGGGGCGGGAACCTATGGCAAAAACTTGCCAAAACACCCATATCCACTCCTCACCCTACTCGGCGGGAGGGGCCCCCGCGACGACCGGCGCCCGAGCGCCGCGTACGGGGCGACGAGGCCGGAGGGGGCCCGTCACGCGGCTCGTTCGGGGACGGTGCCGGAGGTTTGCGAGACTGGGGCGGTGAGAAGCGCAGCTCCCGCCCCGCGGGTCATCGCCGTCGTCGGCCCCACGGCGGCCGGAAAGTCCGATCTGGGTGTGTTCCTGGCCCAGCAGCTCGGCGGCGAGGTCGTCAACGCCGACTCGATGCAGCTCTACCGGGGGATGGACATCGGGACCGCCAAACTGACGCCCGAGGAGCGCGGCGACGTCCCGCACCACCTCCTCGACATCTGGGACGTCACCGAGGCCGCCAGCGTCGCCGAGTACCAGCGCCTCGCCCGCGCCGAGATCGACCGGCTGCTCGCCGCCGGCCGCACCCCGGTCCTCGTCGGCGGCTCCGGCCTCTACGTACGGGGGGCCGTCGACGCCCTGGAGTTCCCCGGCACCGACCCCGCCGTCCGGGCCCGCCTGGAGGCCGAGCTCGACGAGCGCGGCTCCGGCGTCCTGCACGCCCGGCTCGCCGAGTCCGACCCCGGGGCGGCCCGCGCGATCCTGCCCAGCAACGGGCGCCGCATCGTCCGGGCCCTCGAAGTGATCGAGATCACCGGCAAGCCCTTCACCGCCAACCTCCCCGGCCCCGACTCCGTCTACGACACCGTCCAGATCGGCGTCGACGTGGCCCGTCCCGAGCTCGACGAACGGATCACCACGCGCGTGGACCGGATGTGGGAGGCCGGACTCGTCGACGAGGTGCGCGCCCTGGAGGCGCGCGGCCTGCGCGAGGGCCGCACCGCCGCCCGCGCCCTCGGCTACCAGCAGGTCCTCGCGGCGCTCGCGGGGGAGTGCACCGAGGACGAGGCGCGCGCCGAGACCGTGCGGGCCACCAAGCGGTTCGCCCGCCGCCAGGACTCCTGGTTCCGCCGCGACCCGCGCGTGCACTGGCTCAGCGGAGCCGCCGACCACCGGAGGGAACTCCCGCGAGAGGCGCTGTCGTTGCTCGAACGAGCGGTTACAGCCTGATCACGTGATGGCATCGGGACGCCCTGCCCGTCATTCCGGCGGTCGGGAGCGTGCCATCATCGAGCATCGATCGACCAAGTGGAGTCCGAGTGGGGAGGGCGCGTGGCGATGGAGGCCGGCCCTCGCGACAGAGAACAGCACGAAGCGGTCCCGGGCGACCCGACGGCGGTTCCGCCGGGTGACGCCCCCGGACGTCCCGGGCATCCCGCGGACGACGCTCCGGTGGGGCCCCCGGGGCTGACTCCGGACGGCCCCGACGACGCGGTCGGCACCGCCGTCGAGGTGGACGCCGACGAGGTCGAGGTCGAACTGCGCCCCCAGCGACGGCTGCGGATCTGGCAGCTCGCCCCGATCGTGGGCCTCGCCGCCGTCGGCTCCCTGATGTTCGCCTTCCCGCTCGCCTTCGGCTCCGGGGACGGCGGCGCCGTCGTCGCCATGCTCGGCCTGCTCATCAGCTCCTGCGCGGCGGGCTGGGGCGTGATGGCCGCCCGCAAGGTCGGCCACACCTGGCCCGGCCTCCCGGCGCGCGGCTCCGGCGAGCGCCCCGACTGGCGCGTCCTCGCCCTGTACGTGGCGACCATCGGGGCCCTGGTGACCCTCGCGGTCTGGCGCGTGGCCCGCCTCCGCTGAACCCGCATCGCGGGATTCGTACGCCCCGGTCCCGTATCCGTCGAACCCGCATCGCGGGATTCGTACGCTCCGCCCCCCCCCCCGTATCCGTCGAACCCGCGTCGCGGAGCACCCACGTGCCCCGCCCCCGCCGAGCCCGCCCCGCGGCACCCGCACGCCTCCGCCCCGTACAGTTGATCTCGTGACCAGCACGCAGACCTCCCCGCTCCGTTTCCTCAAGGGCCACGGCACCGAGAACGACTTCGTGATCGTCCCCGACGCGGAGAACGCCCTCGACCTGCCCCCCGCCGCCGTCGCCCGGCTCTGCGACCGGCGGGCCGGCATCGGGGGCGACGGACTGCTGCACGTCGTGCGCAGCGCCGCCCACCCCGAGGCCCGGCACCTGGCCGACGAGGCCGAGTGGTTCATGGACTACCGCAACGCCGACGGCTCGGTCGCCGAGATGTGCGGCAACGGGGTCCGGGTCTTCGCCCGCTACCTGGAGCACGCCGGACACGTCACCGCCGGCGAGGTGGCCGTCGCCACCCGCGGCGGGGTCAAGCGCGTCCACCTCGACAAGGACGGTTCCGTCACCGTGGCCATGGGCCGCGCGGTCCTCCCCGAGGCCGCCGCCACGATCACCGTCGACGGCCGCAGCTGGCCCTCCCGCAACGTCAACATGGGCAACCCCCACGCGGTCGCCTTCGTCGAGGACCTCGACCACGCCGGAACCCTGTTCACCGAGCCCGCCTACGCGCCCGCCTCGGTCTACCCGGACGGGGTCAACATCGAGTTCGTCGTCGACCGGGGCCCCCGCCACGTCGCCATGCGGGTCCACGAGCGCGGCGCCGCCGAGACCCGCTCCTGCGGCACGGGCGCGTGCGCCGTCGCCGTCGCCACCGCCCGCCGGGACGGCGCCGACCCCGCGGAGACCGGCACCCCCGTCACGTACACCGTCGACGTCCTCGGCGGGACCCTGGTCATCACCGAGCACCCCGACGGGCGGATCGACATGACCGGCCCGGCCGTCATCGTCGCCGAGGGCACCCTCGACCCCACCTGGCAGGCAGAGGCTCCCGCGAACGCCGCAGGCCCCGGAATCGAAACTGTCAACGACTGAATCATCGCTCGAATGGGTGATCCGATTCACGCTGAGCGAGAGCGTGACTGCGCCGCGTGGTGGGGTCGGTAGCATCAAGCACCGGCCCCCGGGCACGCCTGGCCCGCCCACCGCCGGTCTGTCGCCGGAGGTGCCCCATGAGCGCAGAGGCCACCAACCCTGTGAGCGCGGCGGAGGACGACGCCGCCGACACGACCGTCCGCAGACGCGGACGCGCCCGTATCGACCTGCGCCGGCTCGGCCGTGCCGCCCTGCTCGGCGCCACCGCCGGACCGGCCCCCCGTGACCGGCTGCCCGACGCCATCGGCCACGTGGCCGAGGCGCACCGCGCCCACCATCCCGAGGCCGACCTGACGGTGCTGCGCCGGGCGTACGTCCTCGCCGAGTCCTCGCACCGCGGCCAGTTCCGCAAGAGCGGCGAGCCGTACATCACCCACCCGCTCGCGGTCACCCTCATCCTGGCCGAACTCGGCGCCGAGACCACCACCCTGACCGCCTCCCTCCTCCACGACACCGTCGAGGACACCGAGGTGACGCTCGATCAGGTGCGCCGCGAGTTCGGCGACGAGGTCGCCTACCTCGTCGACGGCGTCACCAAGGTCGAGAAGATCGACTACGGCGCCGCCGCCGAACCCGAGACCTTCCGCAAGATGCTCGTCGCCACCGGCAACGACGTCCGGGTCATGTCGATCAAACTCGCCGACCGCCTCCACAACATGCGCACCCTCGGCGTCATGCGCCCCGAGAAACAGGCCCGGATCGCCAAGGTCACCCGGGACGTCCTCATCCCGCTCGCGGAACGCCTCGGCGTCCAGGCCCTCAAGACCGAGCTGGAGGACCTCGTCTTCGCCATCCTCCACCCCGAGGAGTACGAGACCACGCGCGCGCTCATCGCCGGCAACCCGCACGCCCCCGACGCGCTCGGCGCCGTCGCCGAACAGGTCGACGCCGTCCTGCGCGAGGCGGGCATCGGCGCCGAAGTCCTGGTCAGGCCGCGGCACTTCGTCTCCGTCCACCGCGTCCGCCTCAAGCGCGGCGAACTGCGCGGCTGCGACTTCGGCCGGCTCCTCGTGCTCGTCGCCGAGGACGCCGACTGCTACGCGGTCCTCGGCGAGCTGCACACCTGCTTCACCCCGGTGATCTCCGAGTTCAAGGACTTCATCGCGGCGCCCAAGTTCAACCTGTACCAGTCCCTGCACACCGCCGTCGCCGCCCCCGACGGGGCCGTGGCCGAGGTCCTCATCCGGACCCACCGGATGCACAAGGTCGCGGAGGCCGGAGTCGTCGCCCTCGGCAACCCCCACGTGGGACAGGAGCAGCCGGAGGGCACGGCGCCCCCGGCGCCCGAGGACGGCGAGCGCGTCGACCCCACCCACCCCGGCTGGCTCTCCCGCCTCCTCGACTGGCAGCAGTCCGCCCCCGACCCCGACACCTTCTGGACCTCGCTGCGCGCCGACCTCGCCGAGGACGACGAGATCACCGTCTTCCGCGCCGACGGCGGCGCTCCCGGCACGATCAGCCTGCCCGCCGGCGCCAGCTGCGTCGACGCCGCCTACGCCCAGCACGGCGAGGCCGCCCACTCCTGTCTCGGCGCCCGCGTCAACGGGCGCCTCGCACCCCTGAGCACCGTCCTGGGCGACGGGGACACCGTCCAGCTCCTGCTCGCCCAGGACCCCGTGTCCGGGCCGTCCCCGGAGTGGCTGGACCACGCCCGCACCCCCGCCGCCCGGATCGCCATCACCGAGTGGCTGCGGGCCCACCCCGAGAGCGCCGAGCCCCGGCTCCAGTCCCGTCCCGACGCCCAGCCCGGGATGCGGCCCGATCCCCGTCCGGCCACCGCCCGCCGCTCCGGCGCCGAACTCCACGCCGACCTGGACGGCGAGCAGCCCCCCGCCGTCCGGCCCGCCGGGTGCTGCACCCCCGTGCCCCCCGACGAGATCACCGGCTTCCGGGTGCGCGGCGGATCGGTCACCGTCCACCGCTCCGGCTGCGCCTCCGCCGACGCCATGCGCCGGGTCGGCCGCGCGCCCGTCGCCGTCCGCTGGGGCGACACCGCCCAGGGCCGGGTCACCCTCGTCGCCGAGTCCTTCGGACGGCCCGGACTCCTCGCCGACCTCACCGAGGCCATCGCCGCCGCCGGGGCCGCGGTCGTCTCCGCGACCGTCGAGCCGCCCAGCGAGCAGCGGGTCCGCCACACGTACACCCTCCACCTCCCCGACGCGGCGGAGCTCCCCGCCCTCATGCGCGCCATGCGGGACGTGCCCGGGGTGTACGACGTGAGCCGCGCCCGCCACCGCGCGTCCCCCCGCCCCCGCCCGCGCCGGACCTGACGGGACGCGACCGTGACCTGACGGGACGCGACCGTGACCGGGCGGGACGCGACCGTCACCGGGCGGGACGGGCACGCGGGCGCGGGGAAGGGGCTTACGGCCGGGCAGGGTGGGCACGCGCGCGAGGGAGGGACGTGCGACCGAGACCGGGCACGTGACCCCCAGGTGCGACCCCCTTCGGGTGGCGGGCGGGCGAGCCGCCCCGTCGCGCGGCGAAAGCCCTGGTAGCCGTAGGTCCAGTCCTCCGGAAAGGCCCTGGCCCATGCCGTTCGCCCGATCCCCCGTGCCGTTCGACCGCGCCCCCCTGCCCCGTGCCCGGTGGCTCCGCTCCGCCGCCCTGATCGCCTCCTCGGCCGGGCTCGTCGCCGCCTCCCTGCCCGCCCCCGCGCCGCTCGGCATCGGCGACCCGCTCTTCCCGCACCTCGGCAACCCGGGCTACGACGTCCTCGCGTACGCCCTCGACGTCGCGTACCCCGGCGTGAACACGAAGCCGCTCTCCGCCGTCACCCGGATCGACGCGCTCGCCACCGACGACCTGGAGCGGATCAACCTCGACTTCACCCACGGCGAGGTCTCCGCGGTCACCGTCAACGGCCGCCCCGCCGCGCACGCGAGCAGCGGCGAGGACCTGGTCGTCACCCCCGCCGCGCCCGTCGGCGAGGGCGAACCGGTCCGGATCACCGTCACCCACACCAGCGACCCCTCCGGCCCCGCCGACACCGGCGGCTGGGTCCGCACCGGCGACGGCCTCGCCATGGCCAACCAGGCCGACGCCGCCCACCGGGTCTTCCCGTCCAACGACCACCCGGCGGACAAGGCGTACTTCACCTTCCGGATCACCGTCCCCGACGGGCTCACCGCCGTCGCCAACGGCCTGCCCGCCGGCCGCGTCCGCCAGGGATCCCGGACCACCTGGACCTACCGCACCCGCCACCCCATGGCCACCGAGCTCGCCCAGATCTCCATCGGCCGCTCCGCCGTCGTCCACCGCGCGGGCCCCCACGGGCTGCCCCTGCGGGACGTGGTGCCCACCGCCGACCGGGAGCTCCTGGAACCCTGGCTCCGCAGGACGCCGGGGCACGTGGAGTGGATGGAGCGGCAGGTCGGCCCGTACCCCTTCGAGACGTACGGCGTGCTCGTCGCCGACGCCACCACGGGCTTCGAGCTGGAGACCCAGACCCTCTCGCTCTTCGAGCGCCGCCTCTTCGCCGACACGGCCCTCCCCGAGTGGTACGTCGACTCGATCATGGTCCACGAGCTGGCCCACCAGTGGTTCGGCAACAGCGTCTCGCCCCGCAGCTGGTCCGACCTGTGGCTCAACGAGGGGCACGCGAGCTGGTACGAGGCCCTGTACGCCGAGGAGACCGCCGGCCGGTCCCTGGAGCGGCGCATGAAGGCCGCCTACGCCGCCTCCGACGGGTGGAGGGCGGCCGGCGGGCCCCCGGCCGCCCCCGAGCCCCCCTCGCCGGACCACAAGATCAGCCTCTTCCGGCCCGTCGTCTACGACGGCAGCTCCCTCGTCCTCTACGCGCTCCGCCAGGAGATCGGCACGGACGCCTTCCGGCGCCTGGAGCGCGCCTGGGTCACCCGGTACCGGAACGGGAACGCCGCCACCGCCGACTTCGTCGCCCTGGCCGGCCGGACCGCCGGCCGCGACCTCACCGGCTTCTTCCGGGGCTGGCTGTACGGGGAGAGGACCCCGCCCATGCCCGGGCACCCGGACTGGCGCAGCGACCCGGCCCCGGGCGCGGGAAGCGCCCCGAAGACCGGGTGACGGGTCCGGCGGGCGGCGGAAACCCGGACAGCGGGCGCCGGTGGGCGCCGGGAAGCCCGGACGGCGGGCCACGGCGGGCCCTGGCAGGCGCTGGAAACCCGGATGACGGGCCTCGGCGGGCCGTGTCACCATCGTCCGGTCGGCGACGCGGCCGGGGCCCGGGAATCTTCCGGCACCCGCGCGCGTTGTCACCGTCACACACCTGTTTCTCCCCAGACGTAAGGATCCAATGACCTCCTCTTCATCCCCTTCCCAGGACAACCAGAGCTTCGCGGAGACGAGCCGTACCGAGAGCCTTCGGGCCGATGCCCTGATGGAAGAGGACGTCGCCTGGAGCCACGAGATCGACGGAGAGCGGGACGGCGACCAGTTCGACCGCTCCGAGCGCGCGGCCCTGCGCCGCGTCGCCGGCCTCTCCACCGAGCTCGAGGACGTCACCGAGGTCGAGTACCGCCAGCTGCGCCTGGAGCGCGTCGTGCTGGTCGGCGTCTGGACCTCGGGGACCGTGCAGGACGCCGAGAACTCCCTCGCGGAGCTCGCGGCCCTCGCCGAGACGGCGGGCGCCCTCGTGCTCGACGGCGTGATCCAGCGCCGCGACAAGCCGGACCCGGCCACCTTCATCGGCTCGGGCAAGGCGCGCGAGCTGCGGGACATCGTGGTCGAGACCGGTGCCGACACCGTCGTCTGCGACGGCGAGCTCAGCCCCGGCCAGCTCATCGCCCTCGAAGACGTCGTCAAGGTGAAGGTGGTCGACCGGACCGCCCTCATCCTCGACATCTTCGCCCAGCACGCCAAGTCCCGAGAGGGCAAGGCGCAGGTCGCGCTCGCGCAGATGCAGTACATGCTGCCGCGGCTGCGTGGCTGGGGCCAGTCGCTCTCCCGGCAGATGGGTGGCGGCGGCGGTGGCGGCATGGCCACCCGCGGTCCCGGTGAGACCAAGATCGAGACCGACCGGCGCCGCATCCGCGAGAAGATGGCGAAGATGCGCCGGGAGATCGCCGAGATGAAGACCGGCCGCGACATCAAGCGGCAGGAACGGCGCCGCAACAACGTGCCGTCGGTCGCCATCGCGGGGTACACCAACGCCGGCAAGTCCTCCCTGCTCAACCGGCTCACGGGCGCGGGCGTCCTCGTGGAGAACGCGCTGTTCGCCACGCTCGACCCGACCGTCCGCCGGGCCGAGACGCCCACCGGCCGGGTCTACACCCTGGCCGACACCGTCGGCTTCGTCCGGCACCTTCCGCACCACCTGGTCGAGGCGTTCCGCTCCACCATGGAGGAGGTCGGCGACTCCGACCTCATCCTGCACGTGGTGGACGGCTCGCACCCCGCCCCGGAGGAGCAGCTGGCCGCCGTCCGCGAGGTCTTCCGGGACGTCGGCGCGGTGGACGTGCCGGAGATCGTCGTCGTCAACAAGGCCGACGCGGCGGACCCGCTGGTCCTCCAGCGGCTGCTGCGGATGGAGAAGCACTCCATCGCGGTCTCGGCCCGCTCGGGCCAGGGCATCGAGGAACTGCTCGCGCTCATCGACGCCGAACTGCCGCGCCCCAGGGTCGAGATCGAGGCCCTGGTGCCGTACACGCAGGGCGGTCTGGTCTCGCGGGTGCACGCCGAGGGCGAGCTGGAGTCCGAGGAGCACACCCCCGAGGGCACCCTGCTCAAGGCCAGGGTGCACGAGGAACTGGCGGCGCTCCTGGCGCCGTTCGTGCCCGCCGCGCACTGACGACCCCGTACGCCGAAGGCGCCGGCCTCCTCCCTTCCGGGAGGGGACCGGCGCCTTCGGCCGTTCTCCGTACGGTGCGGGTCAGCGGGCGTACTTCTTGCTGACCATCTCGTGGGCCGCCTTGGCGCCGCTGCCGAGCTGCGGACCGGCGAGCCAGCCGTTGCCGCCGGCCGGGCCGATCGAGGTGTTCGACACGAGCGCCGTCTTCCCGTTCGGCAGCACCCGGAACCAGCCGCCGCCGGACGAACCGGCCGTCATCGTGCAGCCGATCCGGTACATCACCGGGGTCGCGGGCGCCGTGGTGAGCCGCGTCGCCCGGTCCACGCACTTGTGCATGATCACGCCGTTGTACGGAGCGGCCTGCGGGTAGCCCCAGGCGCCGATCGTCCCGGCCCGCGCGGGCGCCGGGGCGGAGAAGTCGACCGGCAGGGCGGCGCCGACGGTCTCCTCCAGGGACTTGGTGCCCCGCTGCGGCTTCACGTGCAGCACGGCGTAGTCGTACGGCCAGGCCTGGCCGGTGCCGCCGGACTTGATCCACTCGCCCGAGGTCACGGCCCAGTCGGCCCAGTACTGGCCGTACGGGTACACCTCGTGCGGCTTGGCGTTGCGCAGCGCGGCGGGGGACTTGCCCAGGTCGTTGTACGAGGGCACGAAGGTGATGTTGCGGTACCAGCCGCCCTTCTTGCCCGCGTGGACGCAGTGCCCGGCCGTCCAGACCAGGTTCGACTTCCCGGGGCGGCGGGGGTCCTTCACGACGGTGCCGGAGCAGACCATGTGGCCCTGCGGCGCGTCGAAGAAGATCTTGCCGACCGGGGCCGCGTTGCGGTGGTACGGCGTCTTCTCGGGCTGCGCCCGCACGGGCCGGGGCGTCGGGTCGGTGCCACTGGCACCGGCCTGGGCGGTGATCGTCTGGTCCGGGCTCTTCGCGGACTGCATGCGCGCCGGGTCCCAGAGGCCTTCGATCACCGGGTTGACGAAGTCCTCGGCCTCACGCAGCCAGGTCTCCCTGTCCCAGTTCTTCCACTCGCCGTCCTTCCACCTGTCCGGATCGACGCCGTGCTTCCTGAGCTTGTCGGCGAGGTCCTTGGTGAGGCCGGAGCCGCCGTCACCGGCGCCGTCTCCGCCGTCGGACGCGGGCGCGGAGCTGCTCGCCCCGGCGGCCGGCTTGTCGGCGGCGGCCGGGGTCCCGGTGGGGCCGCAGGCCGTGGCGGTCAGCGCGAGCGCCGTGACCAGGCCGAGGGCGGCGGGTATGAGTCGTGCGGAGCGCATGTGGTGAGTTCCCCCTGAGGTGTGTCCCGCTGAGATGTGTCCCGTCGAGGCCTTCTGCCGAAGTGCTTCGCCGGGACGTGTTCCGGTGCCCGGGGCCGGCCGCGGGCCGGCGCGGCCCGCGGGGCGGGTGCGACATGGGTGGAGGCGGGACCCGGGGGCCCCGCCTCCGTGCCTGGCCTACTGTCCGGCGTACTTCTTGCTGACCTCGTCGAAGATGCCCTTGGCCTCCGGGCCGAGACGCGGACCGGCGAGCCAGCCCGCCGTCGACGGGCCGATCGAGGTGTTCGACACCAGCGCCGGCTTGCCGTCGCCGCCCTTGGCGACCCAGCCGCCGCCGGACGAACCGCCGGTCATCGTGCAGCCGATCCGGTACATCGTCGGCTGGTTCGCCTTCAGGGACAGCCGACCCGGCTTGTCCTGGCACTGGAACATCTTCTGACCGTCGAACGGCGCCGCCGCCGGGTAGCCGGTCGCCGTCAGGCTCGCGATCTTCGGCACGGCGGGCGCGTTGAACTCCACCGGGAGCGCCGAACCGACCGTCTCCTCCAGCGACTTGGCCGAGGAGCCCTTCTCCGGGGTCACCTTGATGACCGCGAAGTCGTAGGGAGCGCCCGCGCCGCCCGTGCTCGCGCCCTCGGCGATCCACTGGTCGGAGGTCTTGACCCACTCCGCCCACCACACGCCGTACGGGGCGATCTGCTCCCGCGTCGCCTTCTCCAGGTCGGAGGTCGCCAGCGCCGAGTCGTTGTACGAGGGCACGAAGGCGATGTTGCGGTACCAGCCGCCCTTCTTCCCCTTGTGCACGCAGTGACCGGCCGTCCAGACCATGTTGGACCTGCCCGGGTGCGCCGGGTCCTTCACGACGGTGGCCGAGCAGACCATGGAGCCCTCGGGACCGTCGAAGAAGACCTTGCCGGACTCGGGGGCGTTGTCGTGGTACTTCGCGTCCACGGCCTTCGCCCGCACCGGGTCCGGAGTCGGGTCGGTGACGCCCTCGTCACCCGAGATGTCCTCCTCCTCGACCGGCTTGTCGGGGCGCTCGGCCTCCCGCATCCGGTCCGGGTTCCAGAGGTCCTCGATGATCGGGTTGACGAAGTCCTTGGCCTCACGCAGCCACTTGTCGCGGTCCCAGTTCTTCCACTCGCCGTCGCGCCACTTGTCGAGGTCGATCCCGTGTTCCTTCAGGCGGTTCTTCAGGTCTTCCGGAATCTTGATCTTCTCGGCCGGGTTCGAGCTCGCGGGCGCGCTGGGCTTGTCCCCCGCGTTCTCCTCGCTCGGCCCGCAGGACGTAACGGTGAGCGTCAGCGCCGCGACGGCGGCGGCCGCCGTCAGCAGCGGACGAATCGATCGCATCTCGTGATCCCCCTGGGACTGCGTCAACTTGTACGGCTCGTGCAATGGCTCGTTCACGGGCTTGCTCGTGGGCCTGCCCGTGGGTGAACAGTGGCCGAATCCGGGTGGACCGCGGCCGACGGCCCCCACTATGCCGGTGCCGGAGGGGACGGTACGCGCCCCGTCGGCGGTTCCGGGCACCGTTCGGCCGTTGCCGTGCCGTGATCCGGGACACGCCAAGAACTTGCTTCCGGCCCGTGATCCCGGGGAGTTCCCGTCGTTGGTACGTACGGGGGACACAACGGAGGCGCTCGGGACGGCCCTTGCGGCCACTTCGTGACGTCCCGATGTGCAACGCAACTGTTACAGCGGGAGGACACCGAGCCGTGGCCGTGACCGAATCAGCTCCGTCCGCCCCGGCGGAGCCGCACGCCCCGCCGACCCCGGCGGATGCGACGGACGAAGCGGATGAAAACCCCGAAGGCCCCTCGTCTCGCGCACGCTTCGAGAAGGCCGAAGGAGCCGGAGCCGGCGACGGTGAGGGAGAGGGCGTAGGGAGCGGAGGGACCGGGAAGGCCGGCGAGGACGACGGGGCCGGAGGGGCGCACGCGTCCCCGGCGGGGCGGACGGTGCGGGGGACCGGGTACGAGGGGATCCTGCGCCGCCAGTCCCTGCGCGAGTCCGCCGCCCGCACCTACGCCCGTTCCCTGCCGATCGTGCCCGTGCGGGCCCGGGGGCTGACCATCGAGGGCGCCGACGGCCGCCGCTACCTGGACTGCCTCTCCGGCGCCGGGACGCTCGCGCTCGGCCACAACCACCCCGTGGTCCTCGAAGCCGTCAAGAAGGTCCTCGCCTCGGGCGCCCCGCTCCACGTCCTCGACCTCGCCACCCCCGTCAAGGACGCCTTCACCTCAGAGCTGTTCGCCACCCTCCCCGGTGAACTCGCCGACGACGCCCGCATCCAGTTCTGCGGACCGGCCGGCACCGACGCCGTCGAGGCCGCCCTCAAGCTCGTCCGCACCGCCACCGGCCGCGACGGCCTCCTCGCCTTCACCGGCGCCTACCACGGCATGACCGCCGGAGCCCTCGCCGCCTCCGGCGGGGCCCACGACGTCCGCGTGACCCGGCTGCCCTACCCGCACCCGTACCGCTGCCCCTTCGGCACCGGCGGCGAACGCGGCGCGGAACTCTCCGCCCGCTGGACCGAGAGCCTCCTCGACGACCCCAAGAGCGGCGTCACCACCCCCGCCGGAATGATCGTCGAGGCCGTCCAGGGCGAGGGCGGCGTCATCCCCGCCCCCGACGGCTGGATGCGCCGGATGCGCCGGATCACCGCCGACCGCTCCATCCCCCTCGTCGTCGACGAGGTCCAGACCGGGGTCGGCCGCACCGGCGCCTTCTGGGCCGTCGAGCACAGTGGCGTCGTACCCGACGTGATGGTCCTCTCCAAGGCCATCGGCGGCTCCCTCCCGCTCGCCGTCGTCGTCTACCGCTCCGCGCTCGACGCCTGGGAACCCGGCGCCCACGCCGGCACCTTCCGGGGCAACCAACTCGCCATGGCCGCCGGCACGGCCACCCTCGCGTACGTCCGCGAGAACAAGCTCGCCGAACGGGCCGGCACCCTCGGCGCCCGCATCCTCGGACAGCTCCAGGGCCTCGCCGCGGCCCATCCGTGCGTCGGCGACGTCCGCGGCCGGGGCCTGATGATCGGGGTCGAACTCATCGACCCCGACGCGGCCGGACCCGACGACACCGTCCCGCCCGCCGCCCCCGCCCTGGCCCTCGCCGTCCAGCAGGAGTGCCTGGCCCGCGGGCTCATCGTCGAACTCGGCGGCCGCCACTCCGCGGTGGTCAGGCTCCTGCCGCCGCTCACCCTCACCGACGAGCAGGCCGCCGCCGTACTGGACCGCTTCGCCGACGCCCTCGCCGCCGCCGAACGGGCCCGCGCCCCCCACCCGCCCCCTTCCCGCAGGGCTCCGGCCCCCGTGCCCGCCCCCGGGCCGTCCCACTGACCCCGGACCGCCCCCGGCCCCACCCCCCAAGGAAGCCCGTGAACGCCACGCCCACCTCCCCGGCGCCCGCCACCACCCCCCTCCTCACCACCGGCCCCCTCACGGCCGGAACCTTCACCTCCGGGACGCTCGGCCCGGGGACGCCCACCTCCGAGAAGCCCGACTCGGAGAAGTTTGATTCGGAGAAGTCCGGCCTCGGAAGGTCCGACTTGGAGGAGCCCGACTTCAGGAGGCCCGGCCCCGAGCGTCCTGGCCCAGAGCAGCCTGGCTCGGAGCGGTCCGCCTCCGGCCGGCCTGGCTCGGAGAGGCCCGCCTCCGAGAGGTCCGTCTCCGAGAGGTCCGCGAGGCCCGCCTCCGCGAGGCCCGCTTCCGGGGGGCCCGACTCCGCGGAGCACACCGTCCCGCGCCAGCACGCCGGACCGTACGACCTCCGGTCCTCCCGGCCCACCGCCGACCCCCTGGACGACCCCGACCCGCGGCGCGCCGCCGACACCGCCACGGTCGAGAGCCTCCTGCGCTGCTGGGTCCGGGAGAAGAACCTCCCCGCCCCCGACTCCACCACCCTGCGCGTCCCCCTCGACGCCAGCGGCACCGCCCTCCTCGTTCCCGTCCACTACTGGTCGCCCACCGGCTGGCACCGCTTCGGCGCCCCCGCCCTCGAAGGGCTCCCCGCCTCGGCACCGACGGTCGACGCCGTCACCGTCGCCGCCCTCCTCAGCCGGGAGACCGGCCGCCCCGAGGGCACCGAACTCGTCGGCCGCGTCGCCGACTCCGCCCGCCGCACCGCCGACTTCATCACCGAGCGCCGCCGCCGGCCCCAGCCCCACCCGGACGCCGACCTGTTCCTCGCCGCCGAGCAGTCCCTCCTGCTCGGCCACCCCCTCCACCCCACGCCCAAGAGCCGCGAAGGCCTCACCGAGGCCGAGTGCCACCTCTACTCACCCGAGCTGCACGGTGCCTTCCCCCTCCACTGGTTCGCCGTCGACGCCTCCCTCCTGGCCTCCGACTCCGCCTGGACCGAACAGGGTCGGCCCGTCACCGCCGAGCAGCTCGCCCTCGGCCTCGCCGAGGGCCTCGCCGTTCCCACCGGCACCGTGCCCCTGCCCCTCCACCCCTGGCAGGCCCGCGAACTCCGCCACCGCCCCGACGTCCGCGCCCTCCTCGACGGCGGCCTCCTCCACGACCTCGGCCCCCACGGCACTCCCTGGCACCCCACCTCCTCCATCCGCACCGTGCACCGCCCCGGCGCCCCGGCCATGCTCAAGCTCTCCCTCGGCCTGCGCATCACCAACTCCCGCCGCGAGAACCTCCGCAAGGAACTCCACCGCGGCGTCGAGGTCCACCGGCTGCTCCGGACCGGCCTCGTCGACGAGTGGCAGACCGCCCATCCGGGCTTCGACATCGTCCGCGACCCCGCCTGGCTGGCCGTCGACGCCCCGGACGGCACCCCCGTCCCCGGCCTCGACGTCATGATCCGCCACAACCCCTTCGGCCCCGGCGACGACGCCGTCTGCATCGCCGCCCTCACCGCCCCCCGCCCCTGGCCCGGGTCCACCACCATGCGCTCCCGGCTCGCCGACGTCATCGGCCGGCTCTCCGCCCGCACCGGCCGTCCCACCGCCGCCGTGGCCGCCGAGTGGTTCCTCCGCTACCTCGACCACGTCGTCCGCCCCGTCCTCTGGCTCGACGGACACGCCGGCATCGCTCTGGAGGCCCACCAGCAGAACACCCTGGTGATCCTGGACCCGGAGGGCTGGCCGGTCGGCGGCCGCTACCGCGACAACCAGGGCTACTACTTCCGCGAGTCCCACCGCGGCGAGCTGGAGAGCCGCCTCCCCGGCATCGGCGCCCACAGCGACACCTTCGTCTCCGACCCGGTCACCGACGAGCGCTTCGCCTACTACCTCGGCATCAACAACGTCCTCGGCCTGATCGGCGCCTTCGGCGCCCAGCACCTCGCCGACGAACGCGTCCTGCTCGCCGCCCTCCGCAGCTTCCTCACCTCCGCCACCGGCCTGGGCTCGCCCCTCCCGCACCGGCTCCTGGAAGCCGCGACCCTGCGCAGCAAGGCCAACCTCCTCACCCGCCTCCACGGCCTGGACGAACTCGTCGGCCCGGTCGACACCCAGTCCGTCTACGTCACCGTCACCAACCCCCTCCGCGCCTGACCCGCACCCGGCCCCGTCCCCTCACCCTCGACCGCCCCGGCGCCGTCCCCGCCGTACCCGCCCCCACCGACGACCCCACGTTCCGACCGCACCGCCGAGAGGAGAGCGACACCGTGTCACCCACCCGCCCCCCGGTCGACCCACCGGGGGACGACACCCTCGACCTGAGGGTCGACGACCTCGTCGCCCTCCTCACCCGCGGAGCACCACCGCAGCCCCCGGCCGCCAGTACCCCCACCGACGACTCCTCCGTCGACGTTCCTTCCCCTCCCCTCATCACTCCCGCCGCCGGCACCCCTGCCGTCGATGCCTCCGGCTCCGACACTCCCGCCGCACTCCTCTTCCGCGGCGGTCACCCGCACCGCGAACTCCTCGACGGCGACCTGCTCGACTCCGTCGCCTCCTGGAGCCCCGCCGCCACCCCGGTCGGCTCCTTCCGGCTCGTCCCCGTCCGGCTCGAACGAGACCTTCCGCTCCTCACCCGGTGGATGAACGACCCCGCCGTCGCCGCCTTCTGGGAGCTCGCCGGACCCGAGACCGTGACCGCCGAGCACCTCCGCGCCCAACTGGAGGGAGACGGCCGGAGCGTCCCCTGCCTCGGCCTGCTCGACGGCACACCCATGAGCTACTTCGAGATCTACCGCGCCGACCTCGACCCGCTCGCCCGGCACTATCCGGCGCGTCCCCACGACACGGGCGTCCACCTGCTGATCGGAGGCACCACCGACCGGGGCCGGGGCGTCGGCACCACGCTCCTGCGGGCCGTCGCCGACCTGGTCCTCGACCACCGCCCCCGGTGCACCCGCGTCCTCGCCGAACCGGACCTCCGCAACACCCCCTCCGTCTCGGCCTTCCTCGGCGGCGGCTTCCGCTACGCGGCGGAAGTCGACCTCCCCGACAAAAGAGCCGCCCTCATGATCCGTGACCGCGCCCTGCGTCACGTCCTCTGAACAACCCCCTCCCTTGCGTACACCGCTCGTCCCACAGCGGTCCCACCCCGAGGAGTCCTCGTGTCGACGTCCCCTGCACCCCACGGCTCCGCACAACCCGCCCCTTCCGCTCCGACCCCTGCCATTCCGACCCCCGTCATTCCGGCCCCCACCTCTCCCGCCCCCACCTCCGTCCCGGCACCCGCCCCCGCCTCCGCATCCGATGTCCCGCCCTCCACATCCGACGGCCTCCCCTCCGCGTCCCACGCCCCGGCCTTCGGGGCCGACGCGCCGAGCTCCCGGTCCCACGCCTCCTCGTCCGACACCCCGGCCCCCGCGCCCGAACTGCTCGCGCCCCCCGAGCTGAACGCCGCCGCCTGGGCCCGGGCCTCCTCCCGCCTCATCGCCAAGCTCCTCGCCGAGTTCGCGTACGAGGAGGTCCTCGAACCCGTCCCGGTCGAAGACCAGGACGGTGACCCCGACCGCCACGCGCTGCGGCTGGACGACGGCACCACGCTCACCTTCCGCGCCCGCCGCGGCGCCTACGGCAGCTGGCGCGTCGCCGCCGACTCGATCGCCCACGAGGGCCGGCCCCTGACCGATCCCTTCGACCTCCTGGTCCGCGCCCGCGGCCTCCTCCGGCTCGACGGCGCCACCCTCGGTCACCTCATCCGCGAACTCTCCGCCACCCTCGCCGCCGACACCCGCCTCGACCACACGGCCCTCACCGCGGACCGCCTGGCCGAGCTCTCCTACGCGGAACTCGAAGGCCACCAGACCGGCCACCCCTGGCTCGTCCTCAACAAGGGACGCATCGGCTTCTCCGCCTCCGACACCGCCCGCTGGGCCCCCGAGGCGCGCCGCCCCGCCCGGCTGCCGTGGATCGCCGTCAGCCACCGCCTCGCCGCCTACCGGGGCGTCCCCGGCCTGGAAACCCCGGACCTCCTCTACACCCGGGAACTCGACCCCGAGGTCCGCGCCGCCTTCCGCGCCGCCCTCGCGGCCCGCGGCCACGCACCCGACGACTACCTCCTGCTCCCCGTCCACCCCTGGCAGTGGGACGAGGTCCTGCTCCCGCTCTACGCGCCGGCCGTCGCCGCCGGCGACATCGTCCCCCTCCCCACCGACGGCGACCTCCGTCTGCCGCAGCAGTCCGTCCGCACCTTCCTCAACACCAGCCGTCCCGACCGGCACACCGTCAAGCTCCCCCTCTCGGTGCTCAACACCCTCGTCTGGCGCGGGCTGCCCACCGAGCGCACCCTCGCCGCCCCCGCCGTGACCGCCTGGGTCCACGGACTGCGCGACGCCGACCCGTTCCTGCGGGACGAGTGCCGCGTGATCCTCCTCGGGGAGGTCGCCTCCGTCACCGTCGAGCACCCGTTGTACGACCGGCTGCCCGAAGTCCCGTACCAGTACAAGGAACTGCTCGGTGCGATCTGGCGGGAGCCCCTGGGACTGCCCCCGGGCGAGCGCGCCCGCACCCTCGCCGCCCTCCTGCACACCGACCCGGCCGGCCGGGCGTTCGTGGCCGAACTCGTCGAGCGCTCGGGACTCGCCCCCGCCGTCTGGCTCCAGCACCTCTTCACCGCTCTGCTCCCTCCCCTGCTGCACTTCCTCTACCGCTACGGCACCGTCTTCTCGCCCCACGGCGAGAACGCGATCGTCGTGTACGACGCCGACGACGTCCCCGTACGCCTGGCGATCAAGGACTTCGTCGACGATGTGAACATCAGTGCCCACCCGCTTCCCGAACACGCCACCCTTCCGGACGACGTGCGTGGCGTCCTGTTGACGGAGGAGCCCGGTTTCCTGACCCAGTTCATCCACTCGGGGCTCTTCGTCGGCGTCTTCCGCTACCTCGCACCGCTCTGCGAGGAGCAACTCGGCGTGCCCGAGGAGGACTTCTGGGCCCTCGTCCGCGCCGAGATCCTGCGGCACCAGGCGCGCTTCCCCGAGCTGAAGGAGCGCTTCGAACTCTTCGACCTCCTCACCCCCCGCATCGAGCGGCTCTGCCTCAACCGCAACCGTCTGCATCTGGACGGCTACCGGGACCGGTCCGAGCGCCCCCACGCGGCCGTCCACGGGACCGTTCCCAATCCGCTCGCATGACCGGGCTGTCAGCGCCGCCCCGTAGGGTGGGAGGGCTATGACGAAGCCATCCCTCCCCGACCTCCTCCATGCCGCCGTCTCCGCCGTCGGCGGCACGGAGCGGCCCGGCCAGGTCGCCATGGCCGAGGCCGTGGCCGAGGCCATCGACGACAACTCCCACCTCCTCGTCCAGGCCGGCACCGGCACCGGCAAGTCGCTCGGCTACCTCGTGCCGGCGCTGGCCCAGGGGGAGCGGGTCGTGGTGGCCACGGCCACCCTGGCGCTGCAGCGCCAGCTCGTCGAGCGCGACCTCCCCCGGACGGTCGACGCACTGCACCCGCAGCTGCGCCGGCGCCCGCAGTTCGCCATGCTCAAGGGCCGGTCGAACTACCTCTGCCTGCACCGGCTCCACGAAGGGGTGCCGCAGGACGAGGAGGAAGGCCTCTTCGACCCCTTCGAGGCGGCCGCGCCCACCAGCAAGCTGGGCCAGGACCTGATCCGTCTGCGGGACTGGTCGGACGAGACGGAGACCGGCGACCGGGACGACCTGACGCCGGGCGTCTCCGACCGGGCCTGGGCCCAGGTCTCGGTCTCCTCCCGGGAGTGCCTCGGCGCGAGCAAGTGCGCGTACGGGGCGGAGTGCTTCGCCGAGGCGGCCCGCGAGCGCGCCAAGCTCGCGGACGTCGTCGTCACCAACCACGCGCTGCTCGCCATCGACGCCATCGAGGGCGCCCCGGTGCTCCCGGAGCACGAGGTGCTGATCGTCGACGAGGCCCACGAGCTGGTCTCCCGCGTGACCGGCGTCGCCACCGGTGAGCTCACCCCGGGCCAGGTCAACCGCGCGGTGCGACGGTCCGCGAAGCTCGTGGACGAGAAGGTCGCCGACCAGCTCCAGACCGCCGCCGAGGGCTTCGAGCGGGTCATGGAGCTGGCGCTGCCGGGCCGGCTGGAGGAGATCCCGGAGGACCTCGCGTACGCCCTGATGGCGCTGCGGGACGCGGCCCGCGCCGTGATCACGGCCCTGGGCTCGACCCGCGACCGGTCCGTGCAGGACGAGGACGCCGTGCGCAAGCAGGCCATGGCCTCCGTGGAGACCGTCCACGGCGTCGCGGAGCGGATCACGCAGGGTTCCGAGTACGACGTCGTCTGGTACGAGCGGCACGACCGCTTCGGTGCCTCGTTGCGGGTCGCGCCGCTCACCGTCTCCGGTCTGCTCCGGGAGAAGCTGTTCACCGAGCGGTCCGTGGTGCTCGCCTCGGCCACGCTCAAGCTGGGCGGCGACTTCAACGGCGTCGGGGCCTCGCTCGGCCTCGCCCCCGAGGGCACCACCGGCGACGACCTGCCGGTCTGGAAGGGCATCGACGTCGGCTCGCCGTTCGACTACCCCCGGCAGGGCATCCTGTACGTCGCCAAGCACCTCTCCCGCCCCGCGCGCGACGGGGACCGGGGCGACATGCTCGACGAGCTCACCGAACTGATGCAGGCGGCCGGCGGGCGGACCCTGGGCCTCTTCTCCTCCATGCGCGCGGCGCAGCAGGCGGCGGAGGAGCTGCGGACCCGGATCCCGGAGCTGCCGATCCTGCTCCAGGGCGAGGACACCCTGGGCGAGCTGATCAAGAACTTCGCCGCCGACCCGAAGACCTGCCTCTTCGGCACGCTGTCGCTCTGGCAGGGCGTGGACGTCCCGGGTCCCAGCTGCCAGCTGGTCGTCATGGACAAGATCCCGTTCCCGCGCCCGGACGACCCGCTGATGAGCGCGCGCCAGAAGGCCGTCGAGGAGTCCGGGGGCAACGGCTTCATGGCGGTCGCGGCGACCCACGCCGCCCTGCTGATGGCGCAGGGCGCGGGCCGTCTCGTGCGGGCCACCGGCGACCGGGGCGTCGTGGCGGTCCTCGACCCCCGGCTCGCCACGGCCCGCTACGGCAGCTACCTCAAGGCCTCGCTGCCCGACTTCTGGTACACCACCGACCGCAACCAGGTGCGGAAGTCGCTCGCGGCCATCGACGCCGCCTCGAAGGCGGCGAGCGTCTGAGGGAGAAGGCGTCAGGCGTCTGAGAACGAGGACGGGGAGCGCCCGAGAACCGGGCCCGGACACGGCAGGGCCCCGGAACCGGCGCAGAGGGTTCCGGGGCCCGGTCAGAGCCGACGGGATGCGGTCACACCCGTCGCAGCACCGCCACGACCTTGCCGAGGATGGTGGCCTCGTCGCCGGGGATGGGCTGGTACGCGGCATTGTGCGGCAGCAGCCAGACGTGGCCGTCCTCGCGCTTGAAGCGCTTGACCGTGGCCTCGCCGTCCAGCATCGCGGCGACGATGTCGCCGTTCTCCGCGACGGGCTGGCGGCGGACGGTGACCCAGTCGCCGTCACAGATCGCGGCCTCGATCATCGAGTCGCCGACGACCTTCAGGACGAACAGCTCGCCGTCGCCGACCAGCTGCCGGGGGAGGGGGAAGACGTCCTCGACGGACTCCTCGGCCAGGATCGGACCGCCGGCGGCGATCCGGCCGACCAGCGGGACGTATGACGCGGCGGGCTTGCCGGTGGTGTCCGTGGGCTGGGTGCTGGGCTGGTCGGAGCCGCGGACCTCGTACGCCCGGGGGCGGTGCGGGTCGCGGCGCAGGAAGCCCTTGCGCTCCAGGGCCATGAGCTGGTGCGCCACGGAGGAGGTGCTGGAGAGGCCCACCGCCTGTCCGATCTCGCGCATCGACGGCGGGTAGCCGCGCCGCTGGACCGAGTCGCGGATGACCTCGATGACCCGGCGCTGCCGGTCGGTGAGGCCGGAGCTGTCGGCCCGGATGCCGGGAGGTCGCCCGGGGAGGGCGCGGGCGGGGCGCCCGGGCTCCTCGCCGTTCATGTTCACGTCACTCATGGCGTGCACCGCCTCGAGTCGGCCCTGGGAGCGGTCCTGGGCGGTGATGGTGGCACTGTCTGCGGTGGTGGTCACGTCGTCGGCCCCTCTCGAATGGTCTCCCTGGCTGGCACAACGGTAGTAGCTTTCGAAAGGTTGCGCCAAACACACGTTCGAGTGAAAATTCGCGGATTGCCCTACGCCTGTATGGGGAGAGGTGTATGCGTGCCGTGGTCGAGGGGGCACCTCGCCGCCGCCCCGAACCGGCTCTTCCGGTAGCCTTCGCGGCCGGGACGTGATCACCCGCGAACACCCGCGACCGGTCGGTGATCCCTTCGGTGTCCTACCCGACGGGGCGGAATCCCGGGAGCGGGCGCGCCGCGACACGCGGAAGACCCGGAAACGCCTCCAACCCAAGATCTAGTGGTTGGATGTCATCGGCCACCCAGGGGTAGTGGTCCCGGTCTGCCGGGGGTGCTCGCATCGCCTATGCTGGTGGTCGCTTCGCAGGGCCTTGACGGGTCGTGCGAGGCTCGTCAGTCGTGCCGTGAGGGAGGCTTTGGAACCAATGCACTGCCCCTTCTGCAGGCACCCCGACAGCCGTGTCGTCGACAGTCGCACCACCGACGACGGGACGTCCATCCGACGCCGTCGCCAGTGCCCCGACTGCTCCCGTCGTTTCACGACGGTGGAGACCTGCTCGCTCATGGTGGTGAAGCGTTCCGGCGTCACCGAGCCCTTCAGCCGTACCAAGGTCATCTCCGGCGTGCGCAAGGCGTGTCAGGGGCGACCGGTCACCGAGGACGCCCTCGCCAAGCTCGGCCAGCGGGTCGAGGAGGCGGTGCGCGCCACCGGCAGCGCCGAGCTGACCACCCACGACGTGGGCCTGGCGATCCTCGGCCCCCTGCGGGAGCTCGACCTCGTCGCGTACCTGCGCTTCGCGTCCGTCTACAAGGCCTTCGACAGCCTGGAGGACTTCGAGGCCGCCATCGCGGAGCTCCGCGTGCGGCCCCCCGTCGAGAACCCCGGGAGCGGCGCGACCCCAGAGGTCCCCGTTCCCGCCACCGCCGCCGACTGACCGGCGGTCCGGGCCGCACGACGGCCCGGTGCGACCGGCCGCCGTCGTGCGGCCCGGCAGACGTGCCCCGAACGGCCCTCCGGCCTTCGTGGCGGCAGTACTGAACGACGTACCAGAAGACGGTGCCCTGGGACTATCTGGGCGCCAAAGTGTGTTTTGCCCGTATATGGGAGGCGGCATGACAGAGACGGCGAGCGGCCCGGCACGTGGTTCCCGCACCAAGGGAGCCAAGTCGGCGAGCAAGGGCCTGCGCATCGAGCGCATCCACACCACCCCCGGCGTGCATCCGTACGACGAGGTGACGTGGGAGCGCCGGGACGTCGTCATGACCAACTGGCGCGACGGCTCGGTCAATTTCGAGCAGCGCGGCGTCGAGTTCCCCGACTTCTGGTCGGTGAACGCGGTCAACATCGTCACCAGTAAGTACTTCCGCGGCGCGGTCGGCACCCCGCAGCGCGAGACCGGTCTCAAGCAGCTCATCGACCGGATCGTGAAGACGTACACGAAGGCCGGCGAGGAGTACGACTACTTCGCCTCGCCCGCCGACGCCGAGATCTTCGAGCACGAGCTGGCCTACGCCCTCCTGCACCAGATCTTCAGCTTCAACTCGCCGGTCTGGTTCAACGTCGGCACCCCGCAGCCCCAGCAGGTCTCCGCCTGCTTCATCCTGTCCGTCGACGACTCCATGGAGTCCATCCTCGACTGGTACAAGGAAGAGGGCATGATCTTCAAGGGCGGCTCCGGCGCCGGCCTGAACCTCTCCCGCATCCGCTCCTCCAAGGAGCTGCTCTCCTCCGGCGGCAACGCCTCCGGCCCGGTCTCCTTCATGCGCGGCGCCGACGCCTCCGCCGGCACGATCAAGTCGGGCGGCGCCACCCGCCGCGCGGCCAAGATGGTCATCCTCGACGTCGACCACCCCGACATCGAGGACTTCATCGAGACCAAGGTCAAGGAGGAGGAGAAGATCCGCGCCCTCCGTGACGCGGGCTTCGACATGGACCTGGGCGGCGACGACATCACGTCCGTCCAGTACCAGAACGCCAACAACTCCGTCCGCGTGAACGACGCGTTCATGAAGGCCGTCGAGACCGGCGGGAAGTTCGGCCTGCGCGCCCGCATGACCGGCGAGGTCATCGAGGAGGTCGACGCCAAGGCGCTCTTCCGCAAGATGGCCGAGGCCGCGTGGGCCTGCGCCGACCCGGGCATCCAGTACGACGACACGATCAACCGCTGGCACACCTGCCCCGAGTCCGGCCGCATCAACGGCTCGAACCCGTGCAGCGAGTACATGCACCTGGACAACACGTCCTGCAACCTCGCCTCGCTGAACCTGATGAAGTTCCTCAAGGACGACGGCAAGGGCAACCAGTCCTTCGACGTCGAGCGCTTCGCCAAGGTCGTCGAGCTCGTCATCACCGCGATGGACATCTCCATCTGCTTCGCCGACTTCCCCACCCAGAAGATCGGCGAGAACACCCGCGCCTTCCGCCAGCTCGGCATCGGCTACGCCAACCTCGGCGCCCTCCTGATGGCGACCGGCCACGCGTACGACTCCGACGGCGGCCGCGCCCTCGCCGGCGCCATCACCTCCCTGATGACCGGCACCTCGTACAAGCGCTCCGCCGAACTCGCCGCCGTCGTCGGCGCGTACGACGGCTACGCCCGCAACGCCGAGCCGCACCAGCGCGTCATGAAGCAGCACGCCGACGCCAACACCGCGGCCGTCCGCGTGGACGACCTGGACTCCACGATCTGGGCCGCCGCCACGGAGGCCTGGCAGGACGTGATCCGCCTCGGCGCCAAGAACGGCTTCCGCAACGCCCAGGCCTCGGTCATCGCCCCCACCGGCACCATCGGTCTCGCGATGTCCTGCGACACCACCGGCCTGGAGCCCGACCTCGCCCTGGTCAAGTTCAAGAAGCTCGTCGGCGGCGGCTCCATGCAGATCGTCAACGGCACCGTCCCGCAGGCCCTGCGCCGCCTGGGCTACCAGGAGGAGCAGATCGAGGCGATCGTCGCCCACATCGCCGAGCACGGCAACGTGATCGACGCCCCGAGCCTCAAGACCGAGCACTACGAGGTCTTCGACTGCGCCATGGGCGAGCGCTCCATCTCCGCGATGGGCCACGTCCGTATGATGGCCGCCATCCAGCCGTGGATCTCGGGCGCCCTCTCCAAGACCGTGAACCTGCCGGAGACGGCCACGGTCGAGGACGTCGAGGAGGTCTACTTCGAGGCCTGGAAGATGGGCGTCAAGGCGCTCGCGATCTACCGCGACAACTGCAAGGTCGGCCAGCCGCTCTCCGCCAAGAAGAAGGAGAACGAGAAGGCCGAGGTGACCGCGAAGTCCGAGGCGACGATCCGCGAGGCCGTCGAGAAGGTCGTCGAGTACCGCCCGGTCCGCAAGCGCCTGCCCAAGGGCCGCCCGGGGATCACCACCTCCTTCACCGTCGGTGGCGCCGAGGGCTACATGACCGCCAACTCCTACCCGGACGACGGTCTCGGCGAGGTCTTCCTGAAGATGTCGAAGCAGGGTTCGACCCTGGCCGGCATGATGGACGCCTTCTCCATCGCCGTCTCCGTCGGCCTCCAGTACGGCGTCCCGCTGGAGACGTACGTCTCGAAGTTCACCAACATGCGCTTCGAGCCGGCCGGCATGACGGACGACCCGGACGTGCGGATGGCACAGTCGATCGTCGACTACATCTTCCGCCGCCTGGCGCTCGACTTCCTGCCCTTCGAGACCCGGTCCGCCCTCGGCATCCACTCGGCCGAGGAGCGCCAGCGCCACCTGGACACCGGCTCGTACGAGCAGCCCGAGGACGACGAGGTCGACGTCGAGGGCCTGGCCCAGTCGGCGCCCCGCACCCCGGAGCTGAAGGCCGTCGCCACCGCCCCGGCCCCGAAGGCCGAGGTCCCCGCCCCGAAGCAGGCCCACACCTCGGCGGAGCTCGTCGAGATGCAGCTCGGCATCAGCGCCGACGCCCCGCTCTGCTTCTCCTGCGGCACGAAGATGCAGCGGGCCGGCTCCTGCTACATCTGCGAGGGCTGCGGCTCCACCAGCGGCTGCAGCTGATCCGCCCGTGAGAGGGGCGTCGACCGACCGGTCGGCGCCCCTTTCGCGCACCCCCGCTTCCGTGGTCGGCGGGGTCAGGCGACCGGAGAGCCCAGAAGGGCGCCGAAGGTCTGGGGGTCGGCGTCGAAGCCGCACGGGATCGGGCGGTACGACCAGCTGTCCGGTCCGGTGCGGGTGAACTCCACGACCGTCGCCGCCAGGGCGTCCGGGACGTCCGCGAAGTCGTGGGTCAGGAGGTCCGTGTAGCCCTCGCGGACCCGCACGCCCGTGCTCGCTATGTCACCGAAGGACAGCCGTCCGCCGCTCTGCTGTATGGCCACGCCCACCACCACGCGCGCGTACCTCGGTGCCAGCCGGTCCAGCTCCACGGTCATGGCCTCGTCGTAGCCGAACCCCTGGCCCGTACGGCTGTCGCGGTGGAGCGTGATCGTGCCGTCCGGGGAGCGGCTGCCGAAGTGCACCAGCTGGGCCGGCGCGCCGTGCGGGTCGTCGGCGGTGAAGACGCCGGCGACGAGGTCCAGGTCGTGGGCCGGGGCACCGGCCGGGGCGGGATCCCACTTGAGCGTCACCTCGACGCGTCCCACCCCTTTGTTGAGTCCGCTCATGGTGCTTCCCCTCTCCGCGCGCGCCCCCGCGCACGCCTCGCCTCGTACCGTCGACCCGTTCGAAGAGCCCTTGGTCGCGTGCCGATCACTCATGGTGTCATGCGTCTACGACAGGGGGGTCGGCGCCGAAGGGGGAGAACGGTGCGGGGAGCGGTGACGAGCCGGATCTCGACGCCTCTCTGGCTCGAATCGAGCGGGTCGCCGGAGGAACGGTGAACCCGGCGGTGACGAGGGGCCCCTGACGGACCTTCACGCGCGCGTGCCCGGGGCTTTCCGTTCGAGAGCGAGGGGAGCGCGCGGGCCCGGGGCGCGTGCGCCCGCCGGGGACTGCCGGGGTGCTCTCCGGCCCCGTACGATGGCGCGGTGCTGGTCAAGTGGATTCGCTGCACCGTGGTGGACCGTCGAGGGTTCGAGCGGGGGCAGCGGAAATGGGCGGGGCTGCTCGGTGAGCCGGGGTTCCGGGGGCAGGGCGGCGGATGGAGCCGGGGTCGGCCGGACGTCGCCCACATCTTCGCGTTCTGGGAGAGCCGGGCCTTCTACGACTCCTTCATGGCGCGCTCGCACGACCGGCTCGCGGCGTCGCAGGTGGGCACGTTCCGCAACGGCCAGGTCAAGCTGTTCGACCACCGCTTCGACGTGAAGACGGGATTCGAGCCGCGCTTCGCCGACGCCGACGTGGCGCGGGTGGCGCACTGCCGTGTCCACGAGGACCGCGCCGAGCACTTCGCGCTCATGCAGGAGAAGGTGTGGAACCCCGCGATGGCCGGATCCCCCGGCATGCTGCGGGGCATGTTCGGCGAGGCGCCCGGCAGCGAGTTCCTGGTCCTCTCGATGTGGCAGTCCACCGCCGAGCACGGCAAGTACCGGGAGGAGCGGGTGGAGCGGCTCGGTCTGCGGGCCCGGACCGCGGCCGACGTGGCGGCGCTGAACGGGGACGTGGTGCGGCTCGAACCGTCCTGGACGGTCTGAGGACGTCCGTCGTCCGTGCCCTGCGAGAACCCCTCCCGCACCCCCTCGGTCGAGCCTTCCGAAGAGCGGCGATCTAGGGTCGGGGTATGGCACGACCGCGGCGCATCGTCCTCGTACGACACGGAGAGTCCGAGGGCAATGCCGATGACACGGTGTACGAACGGGAGCCCGACCACGCCCTGCGGCTCACCGGGACCGGGTGGCGACAGGCGGAGGAGACGGGGGAGCGGCTGAGGGAGCTCTTCGGCGAGGAGGCGGTCAGCGTCTACGTCTCGCCGTACCGGCGCACCCACGAGACCCTTCGCGCCTTCCGGCTCTCCCCGGACCAGGTCCGGATCCGCGAGGAGCCGCGCCTGCGGGAGCAGGACTGGGGCAACTGGCAGGACAGGGAGGACGTACGCCTCCAGAAGGCCTACCGCGACGCGTACGGGCACTTCTTCTACCGCTTCGCCCAGGGGGAGTCGGGCGCGGACGTCTACGACCGCGTCGGGGCCTTCCTGGAGAGCCTGTACCGCAGCTTCGAGGCGCCCGACCACCCGCCCAACGTCCTCCTCGTCACCCACGGACTGACCATGCGCCTCTTCTGCATGCGCTGGTTCCACTGGACGGTCGCGGACTTCGAGTCGCTGTCGAACCCGGGCAACGCCGAGACGCGCGTCCTCCTGCTCGGCGAGGACGGGAGGTACCGTCTGGACAGGCCGTTCGAACGCTGGCGTACCCCGGAACCGTACGGACGCACCGGATAGAGTGGCAGACCGATGACCGCTGACTCCTCACCCGACCGGCGCTTCGACCGCGCCCTGGCCAGCCTGCGCGGGCTGTCCGTGGGAGACGCCCTGGGCTCCCAGTTCTTCGTACCCGTCCACTACCCCCTCCTGAAGCGGCGCGAGCTGCCGCCCGGACCCTGGCAGTGGACCGACGACACCGAGATGGCCTGTTCCGTCCTGGCCGTCCTCGCGCGACACGACCGGATCGACCAGGACGCCCTGGCCCTGTCCTTCGCGCACCACCACGACTTCGACCGGGGCTACGGCCCGGCGGTCAACCGGATGCTCAGGCTCATCCGGGAGGGCGGCGACTGGCGGGAGCTGGCCGCCGCGCTCTTCAAGGGGCAGGGCTCCTGGGGGAACGGCGCCGCGATGCGGATCGCCCCGCTCGGAGCCTGGTACGCGGACGATCCCGAGCAGGCGACCCACCAGGCCGAGATCTCCGCGTACACGACGCACCAGCACCGCGAGGCCGTGGTGGGCGCCATGGCCGTCGCCGCCGCGGCCGCCCTCGCCGCCGACCCCGCCGGGCCGCCCACGCCCGAGGCGCTGCTCGACGGGGTGATCGCCCTGGTGCCGCGCAGCGCGGTCGGAGCGGGTCTGCGCAGGGCCCGCGACATGCTCGACTACGGCGACCCCGGCACGGTCGCCGCCGTGCTCGGCAGCGGACGGCGCACGAGCGCGCACGACACGGTCCCCTTCGCCCTCTGGTCGGCCGCGCGGGCGCTCGGCGACTTCGAGCGGATGTTCTGGACGACCGCGCAGGTCGGCGGCGACGTCGACACGACCTGTGCCATCGCGGGGGGCGTGGTGGCCGCCACGGCGGCCGGCGCGCCGCCGGCGGACTGGCTGGCGCAGACCGAGGAACTTCCGGAGTGGGTCCCCGCCGCGGTCTCCTGAGACCGTGATCCGGTCTCATCGGGCCCGGCGGGCGATGCCTGCCGGGCCCGGCTGCTCCTTTCGGCTTCGCGCATGCGATTCTTCGGCTGCGGTCAGGAGCTGGTGTCCGGCATTTCGCCGTGACCCGTCCTTTTGATCGTCTCCTTTTCCAGCAGGGGAGATGAGGGGTGAAGGTGACCTGCCGCTCCTGATCTCCTCCGTTCCGATGGTGTGCTGTTGCTGGATGTGCGGAAGCGAATCCAGGAAGGGCTGGGGCGCGGTGGTGTCGGGGCCGGGGCGCGGTGTGGCGGGGCTCCTCGGGAGCTTGGCGGGAATCCGGGTATCGCGGGCGGTGCCGGGCGGCGTAACCTGTCTGGCGCCATGCCGTACGAACCCCCCACCCACACCGTCGAGCGATCGCTCCGAGCCACCACCGGAGCCAGGATCGTCGCCGGAGTCGACGAAGTCGGGCGCGGGGCGTGGGCCGGTCCCGTCACGGTCTGCGCGGCCGTCACCGGACTGCGCCGGCCCCCCGAAGGGCTCACCGACTCCAAGCTGATCACCCCCAGGCGCCGTGCCACCCTCGCGGTGGAACTGGAGCAGTGGGTCACGGCGTACGCGCTCGGCGACGCCTCCCCGCAGGAGATCGACGACCTCGGGATGACCGCGGCGCTGCGGCTCGCGGCGATCCGGGCCCTCGAAGGCCTCCCCGTGCGGCCCGACGCGGTGATCCTCGACGGCAAGCACGACTACCTCGGCGGCCCCTGGCAGGTCCGTACGGTGATCAAGGGCGACCAGTCCTGCATCGCCGTGTCCGCCGCCTCCGTCCTCGCGAAGGTCCGCCGGGACACCCTCATGGCGGAGCTGGAGGCCGGGACCGGGGCGGGGGAGTACGCGCCGTACGCCTTCGGCGCCAACGCGGGCTACCCCTCGCCGGTCCACCGGGCCGCCCTCGAAGAGCTGGGCCCCACTCCGCACCACCGGCTCTCCTGGTCCTACCTGGACGCGCTGCCCCGGTGGCGCCACCTCAAGAAGGTCCGCCTCTCCGTCGAGGCGGCCGCGCTGGAAAGCGGGGGCCAACTCGGCTTCGACTTCTGAACTTCCGGTCACGGGGCCGCCGAAGGGCTGCTCACGCGCCCGGGGTGCACCTGTGTGCCCACCCGCCGATGCCCCGCGCAGCGGCGTTTGATAGACATCCACCCATGCCTCTCATCCCCGAGGAGCCTCAGATTCACGAGAGCGCCCAGGGTCCCCGCGCCACCGCGGCCGCCGGCCGCCCCGCGTCGACCCCCCGTCCCGTACCCGGTCCGCGTTCCGCGGCCTCCCCGCGCCCCGGACGTCCCGTTCCCGGACCCGCCCGGCCCGCGCCCCCGAAGCCGCGCCCCGCGCCCGGGAAGACCCCGGCCGGTGGCACGGAGAATCGTTCCGACCAGCGGTCCGCCCCGCAGCTCCAGCTGATCCCGGCCCCCGTCGACGGCGCGCTCGACGCCGCCGAGGAGGCCCTGGACCTGCTCCTGGAGAGCGGCCGGGCCCCCGGCGAGGTCCTGGTCCTCACCACCGGCGAGCAGCACCCGTGGGCGGCGCACGAGCTGTCCTTCGGCGAAGCCGCCTACTGGGCCCAGCAGGAGACCGGCGACGACGTGTTCTTCGCCGACGCCTCCGCCGTGGAGCGGGCCGCCTCCCGGCCCGTGGTGATCGTCGCCGTCAACGGCGGGGACGAGGGGGCGACCGCCCGTGCCCTGCCGGCGGCGATGGCCCGCGCGGGCGTGCTGCTCGTCGTCTGCGGCGACCCGCAGCGCATCACGGAGCTCCTCGGAGTGGGCGCCGGCGTCTGACCGGCGATCGGCCGACCGCCGACCGTCGACAGGTCGGCCGATAGACCGACCTGTCGCCGATCGGTCGATCAGCGACCGACCGATCGACCGATCCTCCGTCGGGCCTTACCGGGCCCGGCGGAGGCCGGTGGCGCTCCGGTGCCGTTTCGTCTTCGTCCGCGGCGCCCGTGCGATCAGCGCGCGGCGGCGCGGCGCAGCGGTTCGGCCGCGCCGCTCGCGGTCCTCGGCGTGATCAGGCCGAACTCGGCCGGCCCCTCGCCGAGCGGCACGGGGAGCGAGTCGGAACTCGGCCGACGGCCTCCCCGGCCCTCGCCGAGCACCTGCCAGCCCCCTCGGGTCAGCGTGATGTACGCGCCGCAGCGCAGCCCGTGCAGCGTGCAGGCGTCCCGGAGCCCCCACATCCAGGCCCCGTCCTCCTCCGTCCAGCGCTCGTCGCCTTCGCGGCAGTACAGCAGCACCGCAGTCCGTACGGGAGTGCGTCTCCGGAGGTCGTGCGGAATGACGCGCCGCAGGTGCGCCAGGAGCGCGTTGCGGAACTCCCAGCCGTCCGCCGGCGCGGAGCGGCGGACGAACGAGGCGCTCGCGGCGATCCGCTCCTCGTGGTCCAGGACCGCGAGGACCGCCGTCGCGGGCGTGGGCGCGTGACGGGAGTGCAGGCCGCCGACGACCTCGCGCGGATTGCGCAGCAGGGGGATTCCCGCCGCGGCCCACTCGGAGGGTTCGAGTATCCGGGCGAGGCGGCTGGCGGACCCGGACGACGATCTGAGCGAGGCGGCTGTGGGCGGAGCGAATCCGAGGGTCACGGTCCTCCCTTCGGATACGCGCCCGCTGGGCGGGCAAGGTCGGGTGAGGGCGCACCACGGCACAGTCCTTCCGGACCGCTGACGGGCCTTGTGGGGCGGTGGTCCAATTCTTGCGGGCCCGTGCGCGAGCGGCAATGAGCAATTGAGGCCGCTGACGGGAATGCGTTGGTATGCCACTCATATCCCTGCCCAGTTGCCCATTGTTCACTCCCCGTTCGTCCGACGGTTTCCTCTCCACGCGGCGGGCACCCCGCGGGCACCAGCGGAAACACCCCTTCCGCTCGTGGACGGGCCGTCACGCTGGGTGAGTTCGCCGATTGTCAGTGGCATCGGGTTGCATGGAGGCATGGACAACCTGGAGCTCCGCGCCGAAGCCGATGCCGTCCTCGCCGAGCTGGTCGGCGCCCCCGAGGGGACGGCGCGACTGCGGGAGGACCAGTGGCTGGCGGTGGCCGCCCTGGTGGAGGAGCGACGGCGGGCCCTGGTGGTGCAGCGCACCGGCTGGGGCAAGTCGGCGGTCTACTTCGTCGCCACCGCCCTGCTGCGCCGCCGCGGTTCGGGACCCACCGTGATCATCTCGCCGCTGCTCGCGCTCATGCGGAACCAGGTCGAGGCGGCGGAGCGGGCCGGCATCCGGGCGCGCACCATCAACTCGGCCAACCCCGAGGAGTGGGACACGATCTACGACGAGGTCGAGCGCGGCGAGACCGACGTCCTCCTCGTCAGTCCGGAGCGCCTCAACTCCGTGGACTTCCGCGAGCAGGTACTCCCGAAACTCGCGGCCACCACGGGTCTCCTGGTGGTCGACGAGGCGCACTGCATCTCCGACTGGGGCCACGACTTCCGCCCCGACTACCGCCGGCTGCGCACCATGCTCACCGAGCTCGCTCCCGGGGTGCCGGTCCTCGCCACCACCGCGACCGCCAACGCCCGGGTGACCGCGGACGTGGCCGAGCAGCTCGGCACCGGAGCCGGCGAGGCGCTGGTGCTGCGCGGCTCCCTGGAGCGCGAGAGCCTGCGGCTCGGCGTGGTCCGGCTGCCGGACGCCGCGCACCGGCTGGCCTGGCTCGCCGAGCACCTGAACGAACTGCCGGGCTCCGGGATCGTCTACACGCTGACGGTCGCCGCCGCCGAGGAGGCCACGGCCTTCCTGCGCCAGCGCGGTTTCCCCGTCGCCTCCTACACGGGCCGCACGGAGAACGCCGACCGCCTCCAGGCCGAGGCCGACCTCCAGGAGAACCGGGTCAAGGCGCTCGTGGCGACCTCGGCCCTCGGCATGGGCTTCGACAAGCCCGACCTCGGCTTCGTGATCCACCTCGGCTCGCCGTCCTCCCCGATCGCCTACTACCAGCAGGTGGGCCGGGCCGGCCGTGGTGTGGAGCACGCCGAGGTGCTGATGCTGCCGGGCAAGGAGGACGAGGCGATCTGGCGCTACTTCGCCGACACCGCCTTCCCGCCCGAGACGCAGGTCCGCCAGACCCTGGCGGCCCTCGCCGACGCGGGACGACCGCTGTCCGTGCCCGCCCTGGAGGCGGCGGTCGACCTGCGGCGCACCCGCCTGGAGACGATGCTCAAGGTCCTCGACGTGGACGGCGCCGTACGCCGGGTCAAGGGCGGCTGGGAGAGCACCGGGCGGCCCTGGACGTACGACACCGAGCGGTACGCGTGGGTGGCGCGGCAGCGGGCCGCCGAGCAGCAGGCCATGCGCGACTACGTGAGCGCCTCCGGATGCCGGATGGAGTTCCTGCGCCGACAGCTGGACGACGAGGGCGCGGCCCCGTGCGGCCGCTGCGACAACTGCGCGGGAGCCTGGGCCGACACCTCCGTGTCGCCGGAGACGCTGACGGGCGCGACCAGGGAACTGGACCGCCCGGGCGTGGAGGTCGAGCCGCGCCGGATGTGGCCGACCGGCATGCCCGCCCTGGGGATCGAACTCAAGGGCCGCATCCCCGCCGGAGAGCAGTGCTCCACCGGAAGGGCCCTGGGCAGGCTCTCGGACATCGGCTGGGGCAACCGCCTGCGTCCCCTCCTCGCGGAGAACGCGCCGGACGGGCCGGTCCCGGACGACGTCCTCAAGGCCGCGGTGGCGGTCCTCGCCGACTGGGCGCGCTCCCCGGGCGGCTGGGCGCCGGACGTCCAGGACGCCTCCGCCCGGCCGGTGGGCGTCGTCGCCGTACCGTCCCTGGCCCGCCCGCAACTGGTCGGCTCCCTCGCCCGGGGCATCGCGGACATCGGCCGCCTCCCCTACCTGGGCACCCTGACCTACACCGGGCCGGACGGCGCGCACGCGGTGCGCCGCAGCAACTCCGCACAGCGCCTCAGGGCACTCTCCGGCGCCTTCGCCGTCTCCGAGGAGCTGTCCGGTGCCCTGGCGGCCGCCCCCGGCCCCGTGCTGCTCGTGGACGACTTCACCGACTCCGGCTGGACCCTCGCGGTCGCCGCCCGGCTGCTCCGCCGAGCGGGCGCCGCGCAGGTGCTCCCCCTGGTCCTCGCCGCGGCCGGCTGACCCTTGGCCCCGCCGGATGCCTCGGACCGGGCCGGAGCGCCCGGCCCGGCAGGCGCCTCCGGTCACGGCAGGAGCGCCGTCACCGACTCCACCGTGTCCGCGTCCCCCGGGAGCTTGTCCTCGCGGTAGCGGACCACACGGGCGAAGCGGAGGGTGACGCCGGCGGGGTAGCGGGTGGAGCGCTGGACGCCGTCGAAGGCGATCTCGACGACCAGTTCGGGGCGCACGGTGACGCCCCAGGGCTCCTCCGTGACCGCCAGCTTCCTCAGGCGCTCGGTCTGCCAGGCGAGCAGGGCGTCGGTCAGGCCCTTGAACGTCTTCCCCAGCATGGCGAAGGAGCCGTCGGCCGCCCGCGCGCCCAGGTGCAGGTTGGACAGCGTCCCGGTGCGCCGGCCGTGGCCCCACTCGGCGCCGAGGACCACCAGGTCCAGGGTGTGCACCGGCTTCACCTTCAGCCAGGAGGCGCCCCGGCGCCCCGCGCTGTAGGCCGCGTCGAGGGACTTCACGACCACACCCTCGTGGCCCCGTTCGAGCGCCGCCGCGGCGAACGCCGCCGCGGCCGCGCGCTCCTCCGGATCGGCCGGGTCCGCCACCACGAGGCGACGCACGCGCTGTGCCTCGGGCACCAACCGGTCGAGCAGCGAACGCCGTTCGGCGGCCGGGGTGGCGAGCAGGTCCTCGCCGTCGGCGTACAGCACCTCGAAGAAGACCGGGGAAAGCGGCACCGTCGTCTGCGCACCCGCCACGTCGAGGGTGGAGCCGGTCCGTCCGGACGTCTCCTGGAACGGCCGCGGCCGCCCCCGCTCGTCGAAGGCCAGCAGCTCCCCGTCCAACACCACCTGCCGCACCGGGAGCGCGCGGACCAGCGCCACCACCTCGGGGGTCCGGTCGGTGATGTCGGCGAGCGTACGGGTGAAGACGCGCACGTCGTCACCGTCGCGGTGCACCTGGATGCGGATGCCGTCGAGCTTCTCCTCCAGGGCACAGGGCCCGGTCCTGGCGAGGGCCTCGTCGACGTCCTTGGCGGTGTGGGCCAGCATCGGCAGTACCGGACGTCCCACCGTGAGCCGGAACCCGGCGAGGGCGGAAGGGCCTCGGGAGAGCAGCACCTCGGCGACGGCGGCCGGCGAACCGCTCAGCATGACCGCCTGCCGGACGTCGGCGACCGGCGCTCCGGCCGCCGAGGCGAGGCCTTCCACGGCCACGGCGTCGAGGGCACCCTGCCGCAACTCCCCGCTGATCAGCCGGAAGAGGAACCGCTGCTCCTCCTCGGTGGCCGCGCCCATCAGCTCGTCGAGGAGCCTCTTCCGCTCGCCCTGCGCCCCCTTGCCGGACACGGCGGCGATCCGGGTGAGGAGCGCGTCGACCTCCCGCACCCCGAGCCGCGGCTCGACGGCGGGTTCCCGCCGCTCCTTGAGTGCGCTCCAGCCGACGCCGATCCTGCGCTGGGGCAGCCGCCCGGCCATATACATGATCACGACGGGGGCGTCCGCGGGGTCGGCCGCCCGGAACAGCTCGGCCAGCAACGCGACCTTCTCCGTACGCGCGGAGGCGGCACCGATGTCCCGGGACGCCCGTGCGATGTCGGCGAGTCTCATGCGGAAAGCCCTCTCAGTCGATACGGCCCTCGATCAGGCCCTGCTCGCGCAGTCTGCTCACCCGCGCCCACACGGTATGGCGCGGCACACCGAACCGCTCGCCGTCCCTTCACCGCCCGGACTCCGCGCACCGGCGGCGGGAGGCACCCGCCGGCGAGAACCCGCGGTGCGAGCCGGACCCACGGGCCTCAGATCGTCCGTACCGACATCGCGTACGACCGGCCGTTGCACACCTCCAGGTGTCCGACCTCGGCCTCCAGGGCCTCCTTCGGCACCTCGGGGCTCTCGGAGAACAACTGCACGTCCACGGCCCCGTCGGTGATCTCCCACACCCCGGCGACCCGTCCCCGGTACACCACCACGGGCGTGATCCAGCCGGACGTACGACTCACCGCCTTGCGCCGCTCCGCCAGCAGGATGCGCGTGTCGGACGTGCCCGGCCCCAGCACGTACTGGTCGAACCCGGCCAGCAGCCGCACCTCTTCCGACGGCCCGGTCGCCGCCAGCGCGTCCACGTCCTCGGCGCGCATGTAGCACGCCGTTCCGTCCACCTCCACCTTCGTCAGTTCCTCGCCGAGCGAGGCGAACCAGCCCCTCACCACCGTCTTGCGGTGCGCGTTCCGCGTCAGCCAGGCGTCGAAGGTCTCCGGGGTCGCCGGTCCGTGCGCCCCGAGATAGGCGGGGATCACGGTGCGGGCCGCCTCCTCCGGTTCGATCGTCCCGGTCCAGCCGGGGACCCGGTCGCGCGGCGAGGCGAAGGTGATGCGGTTCCCCCGGTTCGGCCCGTGGCAGAGCCTTCCCGTCCAGGCCAGCGGCTTGAGCACCGTCCCCCAGCCGGACGTCAGCTGCGCCTCCAGGGCGGCGAACCGGTCGTGGGCGACCAGGGCCTCGGTGAGTTCCTGACGGGTGAGGGTCCTGTCGGCGAGGATCTCGTCGACGGCCTCGCCGAGAGCCGTCATCTGCGTCGGCGTGACCCCGAACGTGCGTTGCCAGGCCGGCTTCTCCCAGGTACGCGCCGCGGCCATCAGGGAGAGGTAGGCGGCCACGTGGTCGGCCGCCACGAGGTGCAGCGTGCCCCGCATGACCCAGGTCTTGACCACTTCGCGGGCCTCCAACGCCTTCTCCACGGCGCCGGCCTCCGGCTTCCGCTGTCGGGTGGCGAGGGCGAGCTCCGCGGACGAGGCCACCTGCGCCTGCACTCCCGCGAGCTCCCGCACCAGCTCCGTGACGGAAGCCGTCCGCCGGGGAGCGAGGCTTTGCCGCCGCAGCCGCCAGGCGAGTACCTGATCCTGAGTCACCTGCATGAGCGCTCCTCGGCGTAGGTCGCAGATCGCCTGCCATCCTGCCCGAACGGGGCATCGGGAAGCGCCCGTTCCGCCGGTGAGCGGCAGAGTTCCCGCCGCCCCGGCTGAACCGGACGAACGCTGCCCACGCCGCTTCGCAGCGCGATCGGATCTTCGAGAACGTCGTGTGGGTCATGCCTCCATGCAACCCGGTGTCTCGGACATCGGGGGCACCAGCGACGAATCTGTGGATAACTCGGAAGACCGTCAGATGCCTCGATCCGTGAGTTATCCACAGGGGTTTCGGATTTCGGAAGAACGCGAGAACGTCCTCGCCATGAACACGAATCGCCACGAAACCAGCGGACCCTCCCGTACCCAGCAGATCACCCTGCGCGGCCCGGCCGAACTGGCCGACGCCCTGCCGTTCATGCTGGGCTTCCACCCCACCGATTCCGTCGTCCTGGTCGCCCTCCACGGCGAACGCGGCCGCTTCGGCGGTCGGGTCAGGCTCGGCATCCCGAGCTCGCCCCGCGAATGGGCGTCCACCGCCGACCACCTCGCCGAGTGCCTCGTCGAAGGAGGTGCCCGGGCCGGCGCCCGCCCGGACGGCATCGTCGTCTTCCTCTGCCAGGACCCTGCCCCCGGCGAGACGGGCCGCCGCGTCATGGAGCGTCTGCGCCCCTTCTCCCAGCGACTGCGCACCGCCTGCGGAGCCCTCGACATTCCCGTCTACGAAGCCCTCTGCATCTCCGACGGCCTCTACTTCTCCTACTGTTGCCCCGACGCGCGCTGCTGCCCGCCCGACGGCACTCCGCTCGCGCTCAGCGGTACGACGGTGATGGCGGCGACCGCCGCGTACGCCGGAGTGCGGCTGCGGGGCTCCCTGCGGGACATGGAAGCCCGGCTGAAGCCGACCGGCGGAGCCGGGGAGGAAGAGCAGCGGGCCGCGCTGGACGCGGCCGCAGCCTCGATCGTCCCCCGGATCCTCGAAGGCGCCGAAGACCGGGGGCGCACGGAGCTGCGCGAGGAGACCCTGCGCGTCGCCCGCGAGATCCTCCGCCGCTTCGCCGACCCGAAAACTCCGAAGTCCCCGAAGCCGCGGGCGAGCACGGCGAACCCGCCGGGCGTGTCCATTCCCGGAAAGGCCGTCGCCGACACGGCCGAGGGCGACGCGGCCGACGACGCCCTGATCACGCCCGACGAGGCCGCCGCGCTGATCATCGGCCTCCAGGACCGGGTCACCCGGGACCGTGCCGCCGAATGGATGGAGGGCTGGGAGGGCACCGCGGCCCTGCGGCTCTGGCGCGTGCTGGCCCGGCGCTGCGTCACGCCCTACCAGGAGCACGCCGCCGCACCCCTCACCCTCGCGGGCTGGACGGCCTGGTCCACCGGTGACGAGCCGACGGCCAGGGTCGCCCTCGGGCTCGCGCTCGAAGCCGACCCCGAGTACGTCTTCGCCCAGCTGCTCCACCAGGCGTGCAACGAGGGACTCGACCCCGAATCGCTCCGCTCCTGCCTGAGGGGCGAGCGGGACTCCCGGACCGCCCCGGAGCAGGTCGTCCCGGTGTCCTCCCGGCGGATCCGGATGCGCGCCTCCCACCGGCAGGGCGCCCGTCCGGCCCTGGGCAGGGCCGGGCGGCAGACCGGAACGCGGGACCGGCGGACGGCGGCCGGAGTCCGGCCCGGCGGGCCCGCCGCCGACCGGCCGGGAGGCGGCTCTCCGCGCCACGGCGGACCGCGCGGCACCAGGAGCGACCGATGACGGCCGTGACCCGGCCGCCCGCGGACGCGTTCAGCTCTCTGGCGGAGACGCACGTACCGTGCCGCCGACATTCCGCCGGCCACCCGGCCCGCACAGAGAGCATCCCGTACCCGCCATGGCCCCCAGCCCCGCCCCGACCCCCGGCCGCCCCGCCGGCCGCGCCTCCGGCACCGTGCTCCCGCGCGCGACGCGCCCGGTGGAACTCCCCTCGGTGCACGGAGCGCTCGTCTGCGTCGCCCTGCCCGCCCTCGCCGTCTGCGCCGAGCACGGCCAGCTCACCGGCGAGGGACCGGAAGGCGTGTACGCGGCGGGACGGCGACTCCTCTCCCGCAGCGTCCTGCGGGTGGCGGGCCGGGAGCCCGTCGCCCTCCAGGGCCGCATGGCGTCCGCCGACCGGGCGGTGTTCCTCGGCGTCCTGCGTGTCCCCGGAGAAGCGGGACCCGACCCCGGTCTCACCGTCGAACGCACACGGAGTGCCGACGGCACCGAAGGGATCACCCTGCGCAGCGCCGCCGCCCGCCCCCTCAGGCTCCCCGTGGAAATCGCTCTGGGAACGGATCTCGCGGACCTGGGAGCGGTGGCGACCGGCAGGCCCGGACCCGAACTCACGGCGAGCGTCCACGGAACCGGACTGCGCTGGACCGGGAGCGACGGGCGGTCCGCCGTCGTCACCGCGGATCCGGCGCCCATGGACTCCCTGGCGGCGGCGGGAGTCCTGCGCTGGGAGGCCGAGTTGGCTCCCGGAGCCGCGTTCACGATCCGGCTCCGGGTACGAGGAGGGGCAGGGGCCCGTCCCGCGGGCGCCCCGGGGGCGGGCCCCGGACGACCGGGCGGCCACCTCCTCGCCGAGGCCCGGGCCGAGGCCGACGACCCGCGTGTCGGAGAACTGCTGCGCACCTCCGTCGAGGATCTGCGGGCCCTGCTCCAGCGCACCCCGGAGCACCCCGGGGACGTGTACCTCGCCGCCGGCGTCCCCTGGCGCTGCGGACCGGTCACCGCCGAAGCGCTCTGGGCGGCCCGGATGGCCCTCCCCCTCGGCACCCGACTCGCCGCCACCACCCTGCGCGCCGCCGGACGCACCCAACTCCCCGGAGAAGGAAAGGAGCCAGGACGTCTCACCGGGCCCCTCAGAGACGCGGGTCCAGGCCTTCTACCCCGTTGCACGGGCATCGAGGCCACGCTCGCCTTCCCGGTCGTGCTCGCCGAGGCCCGTCGCTGGGGACTGCCGTCGACGGACTCGGAGGAACTGCTCCCCGTCGCGGAGCGCTGCCTCGACTGGCTGCGCCGCGCCGTCGGAGCGGACGGCCTCGTGCCGGACCCGGGGCCCGCCGGACCCCGGCGGGCCGAGACGCAGGCGCACGCCCACCGGGCGGCCCTGCTCGGCGCGGACCTCCTCGACGCCTGCGGAAGACCCGGCGGCGACGCGCTGCGCGACACGGCGAGGACGCTGCGCGAGCGGTTCCGGCGCGCGTTCTGGACCGACGACGGTGCGGGCGGCGGTCCCGTCCTCGCCCGTACGGCGGACGGCCGGACCTGGCACCGGCCGGGCGGCTGGGCAGCGCATCTGCTCGACACCGGGCTCCTGGGCGGCGGCCGGTACGCGCAGGGCCTGCTGGACGGGGCGGAGACCGAAAGGGTGACCCGGCTGCTCGGCAGCCCGGCCCTCGACTCCGGCTGGGGGCTGCGGGGCCTGGGCGCCAAGGAACCGGACCACAACCCCTTCGGCCACCGGACGGGCGCGGTCCGGACCCACGACACGGCGGTCGCCGTGGCCGGTCTCACCGCCGCGGGGTACGGGAAGGAGGCCGCCTCCCTGCTGCGGGGACTGCTTGGCGCGGCGGAGGTCTTCGGCCACCGTCTCCCCGAGATGTACGCGGGCGAGCAGCGGACGGCGGGCGGACGCCCGGTGCCCCACCCGGCCGCGTGCCGGCCGGCGGCCGTCGCGGCCGCCGGGGCGGTACACGCCCTTCTCGCCCTCGCCGGGATCCGGCCCGACGTGCCCGGCCGGTCAGTCTCGGTGTACCCGCCGGCCTCCGCGCCCCTCGGAGCGCTCCGCCTGTCGGGGCTCGTGGTCGCGGGCGAGCCGTTCGCCGTGCGGGTGAGCGGGCTGGGTCTCGGTATGGTCGAGGAGGCCGCGGACGGTCTTCAACTGGGGGTGTGACGGAATGGCGGGTACGGACACGAGGGACGCTTCGCCGCACGCCGGGGAAGTCGTCGCCGAAGATCCCGCGGGGCGTGTTTATCGTCAGGAAGACGACTATGATCGCGGCATGCCTCCCTACGACCCGTCGGCCTTTCCGCCCTTCGCCGTCACCGTCGACCTGGTCGTGCTCACCGTGCGGCGCCACGCGCTCTGCACCCTGGTCGTACGGCGCGGAGAGACGCCGTTCCAGGGGCGTTGGGCCCTGCCCGGCGGCTTCGTGCGGGCGGAGGAGGACCTCGGTGCCGCGGCGGCGCGCGAGCTGGTCGAGGAGACCGGCCTCTGCGCGTACGATCCGACCGCCCCGGCACCCGTGCCGAGCAACGGCGCGCACCTGGAGCAGCTGGCGACGTACGGGGCGCCCGACCGTGATCCCCGGATGCGGGTGGTGAGCGTCGCGCACCTGGCCCTCGCCCCGGACCTGCCCGCGCCCAGGGCGGGCGGCGACGCCAACAGTGCCCGCTGGGCCCCCGTCGAAGAACTGCTCGGGGAGGACGCGGCCGCCGGCGCCGAGGGCAGGGGAGCGGGAACGCTCGCCTTCGACCACTCCCGGATCCTCGCCGACGGGGTGGAGCGCGCCCGTTCCAAGATCGAGTACTCCTCCCTGGCCACGGCCTTCTGCCCGCCGGAGTTCACGGTCGGAGAGCTGCGGCGCGTCTACGAGGCGGTCTGGGGCGTGGCCCTGGATCCGCGCAACTTCCACCGCAAGGTGACCGGCACGCCCGGCTTCCTGGTTCCGGCCGGTGGCACCACGACCCGTCAGGGAGGGCGTCCCGCTCAGCTCTTCAGGGCAGGTGGGGCCACCCTCCTCAACCCGCCCATGCTGCGCCCCGAGGTCTGAGGGCAGGGACATCCGGCGCCCCAGGGCACCAATCCTGCGCGGAAAGTCTGAAATATAGCGTTATCTTGCTGCGGTAGCGCCGCCCTGCCGCGGAGCGGTGTCACCTACCGCGAGAGAAGCGATGCTCCAGGCAATCGGACTGACCAGCACTCCCCGCAGCGATCGCCCGCCCGCCGTGGACGACCTGTCCTTCGAGGCCCGGCCGGGCGCCGTGACCGCCCTCCTCGGCTCCTCGGGCTCCGGCAAGACCACCGCCCTCCGACTCATGCTCGAACTCGAGCCGGGGCGCGGGATCACCTACTTCCGCGGTCGGCCGCTGCACCGCATCGCCCACCCCCACCGCGAGGTCGGCGTGCTCCTCGGCGACGTCCCCGGCCACCCCTCCCGCACGGTTCGGAGTCAGCTCCGGATGCTCTGCGCCGCCACGGGGGCCCCGGCCTCACGCGCCGAGGAACTGCTGCGGAGCGTGGGCCTCACCGGTCTGGACCGCCGGCCGATCGGCAGCCTGCCGATCGGCGCGGACCGCCGACTCGGCCTCGCCTCGGCCCTGTTGGGCGCACCCCACACGCTTCTGCTCGACGAGCCGGGCGCCGGTCTCTCCGCCTCCGAGAGCACGTGGCTGTACGGCTTCCTGCGCGTCCACGCCTCCGAGGGGGGCACGGTGCTCTACACCACGGCGGACCCCAAGGACGCCGCCCGCAACGCCGACCGGGTCGTCACCCTCGACGGCGGTCGGCTCGTCGCCGCACAGGAGGCCGCCGAGTTCGCCCGCACCCGGCTGCGCCCCCGGGTCACCGTCCGCACCCCGCACGCCGCGCGTCTGGCCGCGGTCGTGACCCAGGAGGCGAGGGCTGCCCGTCGGCCGGTCGAGGTGGTCGCGGAGGGCGGCAACCGGCTGTCCGTCTACGGCAGCGACTGCGCGTCCGTCGGCGACACGGCCTTCCGGCACGGCGTACCGGTCCACCGTCTCGCTGACGAGACGGGCGACACCGGTGTGACCAGGGTGACCGGTGCACCCGGCATCGATGCCGGCGTGGGGGTCGAGCGAAGCGCCGAGGGGGAGGGCGGCGTCGGCGGGGAAAACGCCGCTGGATCAAGCTCCACCGCCACCGCCACCGCCACCGCCACCGCCACCGCCACCGCCACTGCCAGCGCCACAGCCACTGCCGCGTCCGCGTCCGCGTCGCGGGGCGTCGTCGGCTCGCCCCCCGCGACCGTCGCCCATGGCGATCCGGCGGAGCGGCCGGTCGTCGCCCGGCGGCCGATGCGCTCGCCCCTGCGCCCGCTCCGTTACGAGGTCCGGCGGCTCCTGGGCGTGCCGTCCACGCCGCTCGTCGTGGCGGGCGTCCTCCTCGTCTCCGTGACGCTCGCCCTGCTCCTCGGGCGGGGCGGCCGCACCGCGCTGCCCGCCGTCCTCGCCGGCTGGCCCGCGATCTCCCCGCTGCCGCCCGCCGCCCTGGGGGCCGGTCTGCTCGGTGCCCTCTCCTTCGCGGAGGAGTACCGCTACCCCGCGCTCACCACGGGCCGCGGAGCCGTGCCCCGCAGGCCGGGCCTGCTGCTCGCGAAGCTCACCGCGGCCGCGGCCGTCGCCATTGCGCTCGGGGCGCTCGTCGTGGCGGTCGATCTGGGGGCCCTGCGACTCCTCTACGGAGCCGAGTTGATCCCCGTACCGCGCAAATGGCCGACGTTCTGCGCGAATTGGCTGGGGCTGCTCGTCGGTTGCGCCTGGGCCGGAGTGCTCGGCGCCGGAGTGTTCCGGGCCGCCGCGGCCGGGATGGCGGCCGTCCTCGCCGTACCGGTCGCCTTCGTGCCGCTGTTGCAGAAGGTGCTGACGGGGCCGTCGGTGCGGTCGGCCGCCGGACTCCCGGCGCGGCTGCGCGAGTTCGCGGGCCCGCACTGGACTCCGGCCGCGGACCGCTGGCTGACCGGGGGGCTGCGCGTGCTCGGGCAGCCCGCAGGAGTGGCGCTCTCCCTGACGTTGACGGGATTGTTCTGCGCTTATCTGCTCACCGGTCTTCGCCGCAGGGTCCGTTGGTGACCACGCGCGGACCGAAAGGTTCCGGGTCGCCGTCAACTGCCGCGCAATACGGGCGTTATGTCCGATTGATCGTCAATTGTGTAAGGGGTGCCGATCACCCTTTCGTGTGCTTTTCACCAAAGACCTCAAGAGGTGCGGAGGCAGCGCCGACAAAGGATGCGTGAGTACCCTTGCGCACACCATGATGACCGCCGCCCGCTCCGTCGACTCCGGCCTCGGCGCCACGGGCGATCTCGACCGCTACCCCTACGCGGAGACCCCCGCCGCCGGGCGCGTGGGTCCGCCCTCCTGGGAGGGGGTGGACACCGACCTGGGCCGCGTCGGCCGCAGAAGCGCGGGCAGCCGGGGGCGCGGGCTGCACGGTCAGCTCGTCCAGCAGCTCGGTCAGATGATCGTCTCCGGCGACCTCGGAGCGGACCGTCCGCTCGTTCCCGAGGAGATCGGCCAGCGGTTCGAGGTCTCGCGCACCGTCGTGCGCGAGTCGCTCCGCGTCCTCGAGGCCAAGGGGCTCGTCAGCGCCCGCCCCAACGTCGGCACCCGGGTCAGGCCCGTCAGCGACTGGAACCTCCTCGACCCCGACATCATCGAGTGGCGCGCCTTCGGCCCGCAGCGGGAGGACCAGCGCCGCGAGCTGAACGAGCTGCGCTGGACGATCGAGCCCCTGGCCGCCCGCCTCGCCGCCGGACACGGCCGCGAGGACGTGCAGCAGCGCCTCGCCGACATGGTCGAGATCATGGGCCACGCGTTCGCCCAGGGGGACGCCGTCACCTTCTCCCGGGCCGACACCGAGTTCCACTCCCTCCTCATCCAGCTCGCCGGGAACCGCATGCTGGAGCACCTCTCCGGCATCGTCGTCGCCGCGCTCCAGGTCTCCGGCAGCCCCGCCACCGGCTGCGACCGGCCGAGCGAGGCCTGCATCGCCCATCACGCCCGGATCGTGGAGGCGCTCGCCGCCGGCGACGCGCAGGGCGCCGAGGCGGCCATGCGGCAGCTGCTCACGGTCCACCCCGAGGTGGAGCGCGTCGTCCCGGCCCCCCGCGAACACTGACCCGCGGGCCGTGGCCGGGAGCGGGCGGGCGCCGCGTGCCGCCGGACCCGGGCGCCGCTCGGGCCCGGCAGGCCCGCTCGTCGATGCCCCGGGGAGCGGTGGCGTGAATGTACGCTGATCGGTAGATAGGGGAGTTTTGCCCCGAATGAGGTGTGACTCGGGCCACGAAGATTGGGCGTAACACTCCTCCGACCCGTGCGATGACCTAAGAGGTGACGCCGAGGAAGGAATACAGCAGCCGACGGAGGCGCTGTGCAGTTCCCCGGTCCAGCCCGCGCCGTCGGCACATCCCCGTCGACGGTCGTCGGCTCCAGCCCGATCCAGGGCGGGGCCGGAAGCCGTTTCCATCGTTCCGAGAGGTTGTTCGTGTCGGCCAGCACATCCCGTACGCTCCCGCCGGAGATCGCCGAGTCCGAGTCTGTGATGGCGCTCATCGAGCGGGGAAAGGCTGATGGGCAGATCGCCGGCGATGACGTGCGTCGGGCCTTCGAGGCTGACCAGATTCCGCCAACCCAGTGGAAGAACGTTCTGCGCAGCCTCAATCAGATCCTCGAGGAAGAGGGTGTGACGCTGATGGTCAGTGCAGCGGAGTCGCCGAAGCGCGCCCGCAAGAGCGTCGCAGCGAAGAGCCCGGCCAAGCGCACCGCCACCAAGACCGTCACCGCCAGGGCGACCGTGACGAAGTCCGCCGTCCCGGCCGCGGCCCCCGCCGCCGAGGGCGCCGACCCGGCCGACGAGGCCGGTTCGACCGCCAAGAAGGCGGCCGCTAAGAAGACCGTCGCCAAGAAGACGGTGGCCAAGAAGACCGTCGCCAAGAAGACGGCGGCCAAGAAGAGCACGTCCAAGAAGGACTCCGAGGAGCTCATCGAGGGCGAGGAACTGCTCGAGGACGTCGCTCCCGGCAAGGGCGAGGACGAGGAGACCGAGGGCGAGACCAAGGGCTTCGTCCTGTCCGACGAGGACGAGGACGACGCTCCGGCGCAGCAGGTCGCGGTCGCCGGCGCCACCGCCGACCCGGTCAAGGACTACCTCAAGCAGATCGGCAAGGTCCCGCTGCTCAACGCCGAGCAGGAGGTCGAGCTCGCCAAGCGCATCGAGGCCGGCCTGTTCGCCGAGGACAAGCTCGCCAACTCGGACAAGCTCGCGCCGAAGCTCAAGCGCGAGCTGGAGATCATCGCCGAGGACGGCCGCCGGGCCAAGAACCACCTCCTGGAGGCCAACCTCCGTCTGGTGGTCTCACTGGCCAAGCGCTACACCGGCCGCGGCATGCTCTTCCTGGACCTGATCCAGGAGGGCAACCTGGGTCTGATCCGCGCCGTCGAGAAGTTCGACTACACCAAGGGCTACAAGTTCTCCACGTACGCCACCTGGTGGATCCGTCAGGCGATCACCCGCGCCATGGCCGACCAGGCCCGCACCATCCGCATCCCGGTGCACATGGTCGAGGTCATCAACAAGCTCGCGCGCGTGCAGCGCCAGATGCTCCAGGACCTGGGCCGCGAGCCCACCCCGGAGGAGCTGGCCAAGGAGCTCGACATGACCCCGGAGAAGGTCATCGAGGTCCAGAAGTACGGCCGTGAGCCGATCTCCCTCCACACCCCGCTGGGTGAGGACGGCGACAGCGAGTTCGGCGACCTCATCGAGGACTCCGAGGCGGTCGTCCCGGCCGACGCGGTGAGCTTCACGCTCCTCCAGGAGCAGCTGCACTCCGTCCTCGACACGCTCTCCGAGCGCGAGGCGGGCGTCGTCTCGATGCGCTTCGGCCTCACCGACGGCCAGCCGAAGACGCTGGACGAGATCGGCAAGGTCTACGGCGTGACGCGGGAGCGGATCCGTCAGATCGAGTCGAAGACGATGTCGAAGCTCCGTCACCCGTCGCGTTCGCAGGTGCTGCGCGACTACCTCGACTGACACGACCGGCACGCTCGCCCTCGTACGGATCCGAAGATCCGTACGAGGCACATAGCGGTACACCGAAGGGCCCGGCTCCCCGAAAGGGGGAGCCGGGCCCTTCGGGTGTGCGCCGCGGCTCCGGGTGCTGGACGCTGGGTGAACCGACATCACCGGAGAGTCAGGAGGCTCCATGCGTGGTTCCCTCACCCGAGCATTGACGGGTGCTCTGGGACTGATCACCGCGGCGGCGGGACACCTCGCCCTCGCCGCCCCCGTGGCCGCCGACAGCGTCGTGGTGGGCGGCCGGCAGGTCGGGATCGCGGACGCGCCGTGGGTCGTGGCGCTGTCCAGCCGTGACCGGTTCGGGGGTACGCGTGCGGGACAGTTCTGCGGAGGCGTGGTCGTCGCGCCCACCAAGGTCCTCACCGCGGCCCACTGCCTGGGCCGGGAGGTGCTCGGCGGCGAGCCGTGGGAGGTGCGCGACTTCGCGGTCATCGCGGGCCGCGCCTCGCTGCGCGGTCAGGGCGGCCAGGAGGTACGGGTCTCCGACACCTGGATCAATCCCGACTACGACCCGACGACCAACTCGGGCGATCTGGCGGTCCTGACGCTGGTGAGCGCGCTGCCGGAGTCGTACGTGATCGGTGTCGCCCGCGAGGGGGGCACCGCGTACGCGCCCGGGACGGCCGCGGACGTCTACGGCTGGGGAGACACGAGCGGCAGGGGCAACTACGCCTCCGCGCTGCGGACGGCGCGCGTCCAGGTGCTGCCGGACACGGCGTGCGAGCGGGCGTACCCGGGCGGTTCCGGAGTCCGGTACCAGGGCAACACCATGGTGTGCGCGGGCGACCCGCAGGGCGGCAAGGACGCGTGCCAGGGGGACAGCGGAGGCCCGCTGGTGGCCGAGGGGCTCCTCATCGGCCTGGTGTCCTGGGGCAGCGGCTGCGGCGAGGCGGAGAACCCGGGCGTCTACACGCGCGTCTCGGCGGTGCTGCCGGAGCGCTTCTGAGACGTCCCCGAAGGCTCCCCGGCGGTCGGCTCGGTCGGCTCCGGAGCATCCCCCGGGTGGCATCCCCCGGGTGGGTCCGGAAGCGCCACCGGGGGCGCCGCCGGATACGAGAACGGGCGGTCACTCCCCGCAGTGCGGAGGTGACCGCCCGCCGTCCGGTCAGCGACCGGCCCTGGGCTCGTCGTGGATGCGGGGCGTCAGTGCTCGTCGCCCACGGTGCGGGCCGGCACGTCGGTCAGCCGGTCCGTCTCATCCTGTATCTCAACGGCGATCTTCTTGAGTTCCGGCTCGAACTTACGTCCGTGGTGGGCGCAGAAGAGCAAGTCACCTCCGCTGGTCAGGACGACACGCAGGTAAGCCTGGGCGCCGCAGCGGTCGCAGCGGTCAGCGGCCGTCAGGGGGCTCGCGGGGGTCAGAACAGTAGTCACGTCGCCTCTTCTCTAGCTCGACGAGCTGTCGTACCAGGGTCAACATCCAACCAGGCCGAAAACGTTCCCGCTCGTGGCTTTTCCTTGAAACTTCTTCCCAAGGTGGCTGTCTGCTGCCGGTTGGCGGCGAATGAGCCGTATTGCGTCGCTCTACGGATTTCGCATGGCTTGTCTCGGTCAGGCCCTCCCGGCGTGGTTGCCGGTTGTTGATGAGGACGTGCCCGGAGCCTAAATGGTTCATGCCTGGAAGGGAACGTGATGTTCACGTCACCCGATCGAGGGATCGAACACGCATGCGACTCTGGACTAGCATGAGGAAACGGGGAGGGTGGCGTGACAACGGCTCTACCAGGCATCGGTACCCTCTGAAGCCGGTGACCGACGCCGGGCCTTACCCACCGGGCCAGATTTCAAATTCAGCGAGGAGCGAACCGCGTGACCGCCGAGACGTCCGTGCCGTCCAGTGCGCTGCTGACCGCAGACCGTGACGGTTCCAACTACACCGCGCGGCACCTGCTCGTACTGGAAGGGCTCGAAGCGGTCCGCAAGCGCCCCGGCATGTACATCGGGTCCACCGACAGCCGCGGCCTGATGCACTGCATCTGGGAGATCATCGACAACTCGGTCGACGAGGCCCTCGGCGGCTACTGCGACCACATCGAGGTCGTCCTCCACGAGGACGGCTCCGTCGAGGTCCGGGACAACGGCCGGGGCATCCCGGTCGACATCGAACCGAAGACCGGGCTCTCGGGCGTCGAGGTCGTCATGACCAAGCTGCACGCCGGCGGAAAGTTCGGCGGCGGGTCGTACGCGGCGTCCGGCGGTCTGCACGGCGTCGGCGCCTCCGTGGTCAACGCCCTGTCGGCCCGCCTCGACGTCGAGGTCGACCGGAACAGCGCGACCCACTCGATCAGCTTCCGCCGCGGCGTCCCCGGCGTCTTCACCGAGCAGGGCCCCGACAGCCCCTTCGACCCGGCCAACGGCCTCCGCAAGGGCAAGCGGATCCCCAAGACCCGCACCGGAACCCGCGTCCGCTACTGGGCGGACCGGCAGATCTTCCTCAAGGACGCCAAGCTCTCCCTGGAGACGCTCCACCAGCGCGCCCGGCAGACCGCCTTCCTCGTGCCCGGCCTCACCATCGTCGTCCGCGACGAGCGGGACCTGGAAGGGGTCGGCAAGAGCGAGGAAACCTTCCGCTTCGACGGGGGCATCAGCGAGTTCTGCGAGTACCTCGCGCAGGACAGGGCCGTCTGCGACATCCAGCGCCTCACGGGGCAGGGCACCTTCAAGGAGACCGTCCCGGTCCTCGACGAGCGCGGCCACATGACCCCGACCGAGGTCACCCGCGAGCTCGTCGTCGACGTCGCCCTGCGCTGGGGCACCGGCTACGACACCACGGTCAAGTCCTTCGTCAACATCATCGCCACCCCCAAGGGCGGCACCCACGTCTCCGGCTTCGAGCAGGCCGTCACCAGGACGGTGAACGAGGTGCTGCGCTCGGCCAAGATGCTGCGCGTCGCCGAGGACGACGTCGTCAAGGACGACGCCCTGGAGGGGCTCACGGCCGTCGTGACCGTGCGCCTCGCGGAGCCGCAGTTCGAGGGCCAGACCAAGGAGGTCCTCGGCACCTCCGCCGCCCGCCGGATCGTGGCGAACGTGGTGGCCAAGGAGCTCAAGGCCTTCCTCACCTCCACCAAGCGGGACGCCAAGGCGCAGGCCCGTGCCGTCCTGGAGAAGGCCGTCGCCGCGGCCCGTACCCGGATCGCGGCCCGCCAGCACAAGGAGGCGCAGCGCAGGAAGACCGCGCTCGAGTCCTCCTCCCTGCCGGCCAAGCTGGCCGACTGCCGCAGCGACGACGTGGAGCGCAGCGAGCTCTTCATCGTCGAGGGCGACTCGGCCCTCGGCACGGCGAAGCTCGCCCGCAACAGCGAGTTCCAGGCCCTGCTGCCGATCCGAGGCAAGATCCTCAACGTCCAGAAGTCCTCCGTCGCGGACATGCTCAAGAACGCCGAGTGCGGCGCGATCATCCAGGTCATAGGAGCGGGCTCGGGCCGCACCTTCGACATCGACGCGGCCCGCTACGGCAAGGTCATCATGATGACCGACGCCGACGTCGACGGGTCCCACATCCGCACGCTGCTGCTGACCCTCTTCCAGCGGTACATGCGGCCCATGGTCGAGGCGGGGCGGGTCTTCGCGGCCGTCCCCCCGCTGCACCGCATCGAGCTCGTCCAGCCGAAGCGGGGCCAGGACAAGTACGTCTACACCTACTCGGACAACGAGCTGCGACAGACCCTGCTGGAGTTCCAGCGCAAGGGGGTCCGCTACAAGGACTCCATCCAGCGCTACAAGGGCCTGGGCGAGATGGACGCCGACCAGCTGGCGGAGACCACGATGGACCCGCGCCACCGCACCCTGCGCCGGATCAACATCGGCGACCTGGAGGCCTCGGAGCAGGTCTTCGACCTCCTCATGGGCAATGACGTCGCGCCCCGCAAGGAGTTCATCACCAGCTCGGCGGCGACCCTCGACCGCTCGCGCATCGACGCCTGAGGAATCCGGCCCGCGGGCGGAGCCGAACGCTCCGCCCAGGGGCCGTGCGGTACGCATATCAGCACGGTTTTGTCAGGCCACCTGGGAAAAGAGTCACCTGATGAGGTGAAGTCGGGGAGGAGAAGAGTCCGGGAAGTTCCCGCTCTGTCCATCCTTGTGCACGCGGCCGAAACGGTTCGCTGACAAGGAGAGTTGGACCGGTGGAGCAGGTGGACAAGCAGGAGGGGCGCGGCGCTTCGGCGGTGCCGGTCGACGACCCCTGGGACGACGCGCCGACCGCCGGCCCGGACGGGCGCACGGAGGCCGGGGCGACCGGCGACGGGCGCTCGGGCGCGGTGCCGCGCCAGCGGGTCGCCAGCGCGGCGGAGATCTATCTGGAGGTCCAGCGGAGCCCCGCCTTCCAGGAAGTGCGCCGCCGCTACCGCCGGTTCGTCTTCCCCGCCACCCTCGCCTTCCTGGCCTGGTACCTCGCCTACGTCGTGGCGGCGACCGCCGCGCCCGGGCTCATGGCCCGGCCGGTCGCCGGAGCGGTGAACGTGGCGATGGTCGCGGGCCTCGGCCAGTTCCTCACCACCTTCCTGCTGACCTGGGCGTACGCGCGCCACGCCCGGCTGCGCAGGGACCGGGCGGCGCTTGAACTGCGCTGGGACACGCAGGAGATGACCCGAGGGGCGGTGCGGCGATGACCGGAGACCACCAGACCCTGGCCCTCGTGCTGTTCAGCGTCTTCGTCGCCGTGACCCTGGGCATCACCACCTGGGTGAGCCGCAGCCGGCACGGCTCGGCGGAGGAGTTCTACGCCGGGGGACGCCTCTTCTCGCCCCTGGAGAACGGCTTCGCCATCGCCGGCGACTACATGTCGGCGGCGTCCTTCCTCGGCATCTCCGGCCTGATCGCGCTCTACGGCTACGACGGCATGCTGTACTCCGTCGGATTCCTCGTCGCCTGGCTCGTCGTCCTCCTGCTCGTCGCCGAACTGGTCCGCAACTGCGGGCGGTTCACCCTGGCCGACGTCGTCGCCGCGCGGATGGCCGAGCGCCCCGTGCGGATCGCCGCCGGAACGTCCTCGGTGGCCGTCTCCGTGCTCTACCTGGTGGCGCAGATGGTGGGCGCCGGAAGCCTGGTCGCCCTGCTCCTCGGCGGCACCAGCGAGGCGGCCCGCTCCTGGACGGTGATCGGGGTGGGCGCGCTGATGGTGATCTACGTGTCGCTCGGCGGCATGCGGGCCACCACCTGGATCCAGATCGTCAAGGCGGTCCTGCTCATGGCGGGCACGGTCGCGCTCAGCGTCCTCGTCCTGTTCCGCTTCCACGGCGACGTGAACAGCCTGCTCTCCACCGCGGCCGAACGCAGCGGCCACGGGCTCGACTTCCTCGCCCCCGGGCTCCGCTACGGCGGGGACTGGACGGCCCGCCTCGACTTCATCAGCCTCGGCCTCGCCCTGGTCCTGGGCACCGCCGGCCTGCCGCACATCCTGTCGCGCTTCTACACCGTGCCGACCGCCCGCGCCGCCCGCCGCTCCGTCGTCTGGTCCATCGGACTCATCGGCAGCTTCTACCTGATGACGATCGTGCTCGGCTTCGGCGCGGCCGCCCTGATCGGCCCCGACGAGGTCCGGGCCTCCAACGCGGCCGGGAACACCGCCGTACCGCTGCTCGCGCTCGACCTCGGGGGCGGGGCGGGCTCCACCGGGGGCACGGTGCTCTTCGCGGTCGTCGCCGCCGTCGCCTTCGCGACCATCCTCGCCGTCGTCGCGGGGATCACCCTCGCCTCCTCGGCCTCCGTCGCCCACGACCTGTACGCCTCGCTGCGCCGCAAGCACGCGAAGCAGTACAGCGAGGTGGCCGTGGCCCGGGTCGCCGCGGTGGTGATCGGCGCCGCCGCCATCGGCCTCGGACTGCTCGCCAGCGACCTCAACGTGGCCTTCCTCGTCGGCCTGGCCTTCGCCGTCGCCGCCTCCGCCAACCTGCCGGTGCTGCTCTACTCGCTGTTCTGGCGGAAGTTCACCACCAGGGGCGCGGTCTGGGCGGTGTACGGCGGGCTCGTCCCGGCCGTCCTGCTCGTCCTGGTCTCGCCGGTCGTCTCCGGCAGCCCCGAGTCGCTGTTCCCCGGCGTCGACTTCCACCTCTTCCCGCTGCAGAACCCGGGCGTGGTCTCCATCCCGCTCGGCTTCCTCGCCGGATGGATCGGCACGGTCACCTCGACCGAGCCGCCCGACGAGGCGCGGCACGCGGAGACCGAGGTCCGGGCGCTGACCGGCGCGGGAGCGGTCTGATCCGCACGGAGACGGCCCGGCCCGTACGGCGAAGGACCTGTTCGCACGGAGACGGGCCGGCCCGTGTCAGGCGCTGGGCGGTGAGCTCGCCCAGGCGTACCGGTGCTCGGGGCGGCCCGTCTCCCCGTACCGGAGCGAGAGGCGCACCCGGCCGGTCCGTTCCAGGAGCTTGAGGTAGCGCTGTGCGGTCTGGCGGCTGACGCCGGACCGCTCCGCGATCTCCTGCGCGGACAGCGGCCCGTCGGCGGCGAGCAGCACCTGCCGGACCAGCTCGGCCGTGGTGGGGGAGTGCCCCTTCGGCAGGTCGGGGGCGACGGAGCCCGCCGCCAGGACCCCGAAGATCCGGTCCACCTCCGCCTGTTCGGCCTCGCCCCCGCCCTCCAGGGTGCGGCGGAGCGTCGCGTACGCCTCCAGCTTGCCGCGCAGGCCGGCGAAGTTGAACGGCTTGACCAGGTACTGGAGGGCGCCGTGCCGCATCGCCGCCTGCACGGTGGCCACGTCCCGGGCCGCCGTCACCATGATCACGTCGCACTGGTGGCCGCGCGCGCGGAGCTTCCGTACCGCCGCGAGGCCGTTCTCGTCCGGCAGGTAGTGGTCCAGGAGGACCAGGTCCACCGGCCGCTCGTCCAGGACGGCGAGCGCCTCGGCGGTCGAATGGGCGGTGGCGGCGACCCGGAAGCCGGGCACCTTGGCGACGTAGGCGGCGTTGATCCGCGCCACCCGCACGTCGTCGTCCACCACGAGCACGTCGATGAGCACGTCGGTCATCGCACCTCCTCGACGGGTTCCGGGGCGGCCGGGACGCCGGGCGGGGCGTCGCTCAGGGCGTCGGGGAGGACGACGGTGAACTCGGCCCCGCCGCCGGGGCGCCCGGACACGGTCGCGGTGCCGCCCCGGCGCTCGGCGAGCCGGCGCACCAGGGCGAGGCCGAGCCCCCGCTTCCCGTGGGACGGCAGGGCCTTCGTCGTCCAGCCCTCGGTGAAGATCAGCTCGCGCCGTTCCTCCGGCACCCCGGGGCCGCTGTCCGAGACCCGCAGCACGACCGTACGGCCCTCGGAGCGGAAGGAGACGCCGACGCGGGCGTCCGGGGTGCCGGCGGCCGCGTCCAGGGCGTTGTCGACCAGGTTGCCGACGACGGTGACCAGCTCGCGCGGGTCGACCAGCCGGTCCGGCAGGAGCGAGTCCGGCGCGAGCCGCAGCGAGACGCCGCGCTCGGCGGCGACGGTGGCCTTGCCGACGAGCAGCGCGGCCAGGAGCGGGTCGTGGACCTTCTCGGTGACCTGCTCGGCGGTGGCCCGGTGCACCCCGACCACCTCGGTGACGAACTCCACCGCCTCCTCGTGCATCTCCAGCTCCAGGAGGCCGAGGAGGGTGTGCATCCGGTTGGCGTGCTCGTGGTCCTGGGCGCGCAGGGCGTCGATGAGGCCCCGGGTGGCGTCCAGCTCACGGCCGAGGTGCTCCAGCTCGGTGCGGTCACGGAGGGTCGCCACCGCGCCGCCGTCGTCCGTGGGCATCCGGTTCGCGATCAGCACCCGGTGCCCCCGGACCGTGACCAGGTCCTCGCCGGTGACCCGGCCCGCCAGGACGTCGGCGGTGCGGCCCCGGCCGAGGACCTCGTCGAGCGGCCGCCCCGCCGCCTCGGGGCCGAGGCCGAGGAGCCGCTGCGCCTCGTCGTTCACGAGCCGCACGGAGCCGTTGCGGTCCAGGGCCACCACGCCCTCCCGGATGCCGTGCAGCATGGCCTCCCGTTCGACGAGGAGCGCGGAGATGTCGGAGAACGCCAGGTCGTGCGTCTGCCGCTGGAGCCGCCGGGAGATCAGGTACGCGGCCAGGGCCCCGGCCGCGAGCGCGCCGCCCGCGTAGGCGAGGAGACCGGGGATCGCGCCGAGGAGCCGGTCGCGGACGCTGTCGTACTCGATGCCGACGGAGACCGCCCCGACGGTCCGCCCGTCCGCGTCGCGCAGCGGCACCTTGCCGCGCGCCGACCGGCCGAGCGTGCCGCTGTCGATCTCCATGACCTCCCGCCCGGACAGGGCCGCGCTCGGGTCGGTGGAGACGACCCTGCCGATCTGCGCGGGGTCGGGGTGCGACCAGCGCACCCCGCGCACGTCCATGACGACGACGTACTCGGCGCCCGTGGAGGTCCTGACCCGCTCGGCCTCCGCCTGCACCGGGCCCCGCGCGGACGGTGGGCCGCCGGTGAGGTCGGCGGCGAGCCGGGGCGAGGCGGTCGTCCCGGCGATGGCCAGGGCCCGCCGCATGGCCTGGTCGTCGAGCTGGGCGCTCAGCGGCGCCAGGAAGAGGCCGGTGGCGAGGACGGTCACCCCGGTCGCGACGGCCAGCTGCATCAGCAGGACCTGCGAGAACACCCGCCGGGGCCACCCGAACCGCCGACGGCGCGTGAGGGGGCGCGGGGATCCGGTCCGTACGGGGTTCATGCCCGAAAAGGTACGGGGACACGCCCCGGCACCGGAAATGAGCGGCGGACGGGAGCGGAGGCGGGAGGGCGTGCGGCGCCGGAGCGGGGGTAGGCCCCGGGAGACCGAAGCCCGTCCCGGGGCACCTGCTCCAAGGGACTCGAACCCGTCCCGGGGCGCCTGCCTCAAGGGACCGAAGCCCATCCCGGGGCGCCTGCCCCAAGGGACCCGAACCCGTCCCGAGGCAACCGCCTCAAGGAACCGAAGCCCGTCCCGGGGCCCCGCCCCCAGGGACCCGAACCCTTCCCGGGGCGCCCGCCCCGCGACACCCGACCCGCCCACACGCACCCGCTCCGTCCCGGAAGCCCGTCGCGGGCCCGTGGCCCGCCTATCCTGGGCCTTTCCCGCGGAGCGGCACGCCGCGGGCACCACGACCGAGCACGACCGGAGGCACGTCCCTTGACCACGCAGCAGATCCCCGTCGTCGTCCTGGCAGGGTTCCTCGGGGCCGGGAAGACCACGCTCCTCAACCATCTGCTGCGCAGCGCCCGGGGCACCCGCATCGGGGTCATGGTCAACGACTTCGGCGACATCGGCATCGACGCGATGACCGTCGCCGGCCAGGTCGGCTCCACCGTCTCCCTCGGCAACGGCTGCCTGTGCTGCGCCGTCGACGCCAGTGAGCTCGACGAGTACCTGGAGGTCCTGACCCGGCCCGAGTCCCGGCTCGACGTGATCGTGATCGAGGCGAGCGGACTCGCGGAGCCGCAGGAGCTGGTCCGCATGGTGCTCGCCAGCGAGAACGAGCGGATCGTGTACGGAGGGCTCGTCGAGGTCGTCGACGCGGCCGAGTTCGGGGCCACCCGGCAGCGGCACCCCGGGACCGACCGGCACCTGGCCGTCGCCGACCTCGTGGTCGTCAACAAGGCCGACCGGGTCTCCGCCGACGAGCTGCGGAGCGTGCGGGAGACGGTGGCGGGCCTCGCCGGACGTGCCGCCGTGATCGAGGCCTCCCACGGACGCGTCGATCCGGAACTGCTCTTCGACCGGGTCGTGCCGGACGGCGAGATCGAGGGCCAGATGTCGATCGAGGACGTCCTGTACGGCTCCGACGAGGCCGACCACGCGCACGCGTCCTACGAGACCGTCTCGCTGACGGCCTCGACGCCGCTCCACCCGCGCCGCCTGATGGCGTTCCTCGACTCCCGCCCCGAAGGCCTCTACCGGATCAAGGGCTTCATCGACCTCGGCGCCGCCGACCCGGCCAACCGCTACGCCGTGCACGCCGTCGGACGCTTCCTGCGCTTCTACCCGCAGCCCTGGCCCGCCGGCGAGGAGCGCCTCACCCAGCTCGTCCTGATCGGCTCCGGCATCGACGCGGCCGGTCTGCGCAAGGAGCTCGCCGCCTGCGAGCTGAACGGCCCGCAGGACGTGCCCGACGAGGCCGGCATGTGGGGCGTCCTGCGGTACGTGCCGCAGACGGAGGAGGAGCCGGAGGAGACCCTGTTCCAGGCCTCCTCCGGCTCCCGTTCCCACAGGTCCTAGCCCTAGCTGGCCGGGCCCGCCAGCACCTCCACCGGCTTTGCCAGCGGGGTGCCCGAGCCGTCGCGGCGGGGGTCGATCTCCGGGAGGTCGACCGGAGTGCCGTTCTTCTGGGCGGCGCGGACCGGGGTGGCGCCCGCCCAGGCCAGGATCAGGACGTCCTCGCCCTTCAGGAAGCGCTGGCAGCGGACGCCGCCGGTCGCGCGGCCCTTGCGCGGGTACTGGTCGAAGGGCGTCAGCTTCGCCGACGTACCGGCGGAGGCGTCCAGGGCGCCCGTGGAGCCCGCGACCGTGAAGACCACCGCGTCCGCCGCCGGGTCGACCGCCGTGAACGAGAGGACCTCGGCGCCCGCGGTGAGCTTGACGCCCGCCATGCCGCCCGCGGGCCGGCCCTGGGGCCGCACCTGGGACGCCGGGTAGCGCAGCAGCTGGGCGTCGGAGGTGATGAAGACCAGGTCCTCCTCGCCCGTCAGCAGCTCGGTCGCGCCGACGATCCGGTCACCGTCCTTGAGGGTGATGACCTCCAGCTCGTCCTTGTTCGCCGGGTAGTCCGGCACCACCCGCTTCACCACGCCCTGGAGCGTGCCGAGGGCGAGCCCCTGCGAGGCCTCCTCGAGGGTCGTCAGGCAGACCACCGTCTCGTCCGCCTCCAGGGAGAGAAACTCCGACAGCGGCGCGCCGCCCGCCAGGTTCGGCGCGGACGCGGTGTCCGGCAGCCGGGGCAGGTCGATCACCGAGATCCGCAGCAGCCGGCCGGCCGAGGTCACCGCGCCGACCTCACCGCGCTGGGTGGCGGCCACCACCGACACGATCACGTCGTGCTTGACCCGCTTCGCGTCCGGCTCGGTGGGGGGCAGCGCCTCCGTCGCCGTACGGGCCAGCAGACCGGTCGAGGAGAGCAGCACCCGGCACGGGTCGTCCGCGACCTGGAGGGACGTGGCCGCGACGGGCGTGCCGGCCGATTCGAGCAGGACGGTCCGGCGGTCCGTGCCGAACTTCTTGGCGACCACGGCCAGCTCCGCCGAGACCAGCTTCCGCAGCTCCGCGTCGGACTCCAGGATTCCGGTCAGCTCGTCGATCTCGCCGTTGAGGCGGTCGCGCTCGCCCTCCAGCTCGATCCGGTCGAACCTGGTGAGGCGGCGCAGCGGGGTGTCCAGGATGTACTGCGTCTGGATCTCGCTCAGGGAGAAGCGCTCGATCAGGCGCTCCTTGGCCTGCGCGGAGTTGTCGCTCTCCCGGATGAGGCGGATGACCTCGTCGATGTCGAGCAGCGCCACGAGCAGGCCCTCGACCAGGTGGAGCCGGTCGCGCTTCTTGGTGCGGCGGAACTCGGAGCGGCGGCGGACCACCTCGAAGCGGTGGTCGAGGTAGACCTCCAGGAGCTCCTTGAGGCCGAGGGTGAGCGGCTGTCCGTCGACGAGCGCGACGTTGTTGATGCCGAAGGACTCCTCCATCGGCGTCAGCTTGTAGAGCTGCTCCAGGACGGCCTCGGGCACGAAGCCGTTCTTGATCTCGATGACCAGGCGCAGGCCGTGGCTGCGGTCGGTGAGGTCCTTGACGTCCGCGATGCCCTGGAGCTTCTTGGAGCCGACCAGGTCCTTGATCTTGGAGATGACCTTCTCGGGGCCGACCGTGAAGGGCAGCTCGGTCACGACGATGCCCTTGCGGCGGGCCGTGACGGTCTCCACGGTCGCGGTGGCGCGGATCTTGAAGGAGCCGCGCCCCGACGCGTACGCGTCCTTGATGCCGGAGAGGCCGACGATCCGGCCGCCGGTCGGCAGGTCCGGGCCGGGCACGAAGCGCATCAGCGTCTCGAGGTCGGCGTTCGGGTGCCGGATCAGGTGGCGGGCGGCCGCGACGACCTCGCCGAGGTTGTGCGGGGGCATGTTGGTCGCCATGCCGACCGCGATGCCGGACGCGCCGTTGACAAGCAGGTTCGGATAGGCGGCGGGCAGCGCCGCCGGCTCCTGCTCCTGGCCGTCGTAGTTCGGCGCGAAGTCGACCGTGTCCTCTTCGATGGACTCGGTCATGAGCAGCGCGGCCGGAGCCATCCGCGACTCGGTGTACCGCATGGCGGCCGGCGGGTCGTCGTTCCCGAGGGAGCCGAAGTTGCCGTGGCCGTCGACGAGGGGGAGGCGCATGGAGAAGGGCTGTGCCATGCGGACCATCGCGTCGTAGATCGACGCGTCGCCGTGCGGGTGCAGCTTGCCCATCACCTCGCCGACGACCCGGGCGCACTTCACGAAGCCGCGGTCGGGACGCAGCCCCATCTCGTTCATCTGGTAGACGATGCGGCGCTGGACGGGCTTCATGCCGTCGCGGGCGTCCGGGAGCGCGCGCGAGTAGATCACCGAGTACGCGTACTCGAGGAAGGAGCCCTGCATCTCGTCGACGACGTCGATGTCGAGGATCCTCTCCTCGTACGCGTCGTCCGGCGGCGGTGTCTTCGTGCTGCGGCGGGCCATCGCGGCTGCGGCTCCTTCACCAACAAGGTTGATCTGACGCGGACCATTGTGGACCGTGCCACCGACAACGCCGACCTCGACCCGGAAGAGGGACATCTCGAAGGGACGGGAACTTCGCCAGGTGTCGGCGCGCTTGCATACAGTGGCAGGACTTTTTCACATCGCGATCGAAGGGACGTACATGCCCATGGGTCACACGGCCACGGCCGAGGCCGGCTCCGGCGGCCTGACAGCGACCGAGCACCGGTTGGCGAACGGCCTGCGCGTGGTGCTCTCGGAGGACCACCTGACCCCGGTCGCCGCGGTCTGCCTCTGGTACGACGTCGGCTCGCGCCACGAGGTCCGGGGCCGCACGGGGCTCGCCCACCTCTTCGAGCACCTGATGTTCCAGGGCTCGAAGCAGGTCCACGGCAACGGCCACTTCGAGCTGGTGCAGGGCGCGGGCGGCTCGCTCAACGGCACGACGAGCTTCGAGCGCACCAACTACTTCGAGACCATGCCCACGCACCAGCTGGAGCTCGCGCTCTGGCTGGAGGCCGACCGCATGGGCTCGCTGCTCGCCGCCCTGGACGACGAGTCCATGGAGAACCAGCGGGACGTCGTCAAGAACGAGCGCCGCCAGCGCTACGACAACGTGCCGTACGGCACGGCCTTCGAGAGGCTGACCGCCCTCGCCTACCCGGAGGGCCACCCGTACCACCACACGCCCATCGGCTCCATGGCCGACCTGGACGCGGCCACCCTGGAGGACGCGCGGGAGTTCTTCCGCACGTACTACGCACCGAACAACGCGGTGCTCTCCGTCGTCGGCGACATCGACCCGGCGCAGACCCTCGCCTGGATCGAGAAGTACTTCGGCTCCATCCCCGGCCACGACGGCAAGCCCGCGCCGCGCTCCGGCGAGCTGCCCGACGTCATCGGCGAGCAGCTCCGCGAGGTCGTCGAGGAGGAGGTCCCGGCGCGCGCCCTGATGGCCGCCTACCGGCTGCCGCACGACGGCACGCGCGTGTGCGACGCCGCCGACCTGGCCCTGACGGTCCTGGGCGGCGGGGAGTCCTCCCGGCTGCACAACCGTCTGGTCCGCCGGGACCGCACGGCCGTCGCCGCCGGCTTCGGCCTGCTCCGGCTCGCCGGGGCGCCCTCGCTCGGCTGGCTGGACGTCAAGACGTCCGGCGGCGTCGAGGTCCCCGAGATCGAGGCGGCCGTCGACGAGGAGCTCGCCCGGTTCGCCGCCGAGGGCCCCACACCCGAGGAGATGGAGCGCGCGCAGGCCCAGCTGGAGCGCGAGTGGCTGGACCGGCTCGGCACCGTCGCGGGCCGCGCCGACGAACTGTGCCGGTTCGCCGTCCTGTTCGGCGACCCGCAGCTGGCCCTCACCGCCGTCGACCGCGTCCTCGACGTCACCGCCGAGGAGGTCCGGGAGGCCGCCGCGGCCCGGCTGCGCCCGGACAACCGCGCGGTCCTGGTCTACGAGCCGGTGGGCACCGAACAGAGCGAGAGCGACGAGGAAGAGGGGGCGGAGCAGTGACCGAGGCTGCCGCGTCTTTGACGAGCATGGAGTTCCACCCGCAGCCGACGCCGGGCACCGCCCGCCCCTGGGCCTTCCCGGCCCCGGACCGCGGCACCCTGGAGAACGGCCTGACCGTCCTCACCGGCCACCGCCCCGGCCAGCAGGTCGTGGCCGTGGAGCTCTTCCTGCCGGCCCCGCTGGACGCCGAGCCCGCCGGTCTCGACGGCGTGGCCACCATCATGGCCCGCGCCCTCTCCGAGGGCACCGACCAGCACAGCGCCGAGGAGTTCGCGGCCGAGCTGGAGCGCTGCGGCGCCACCCTCGACGCGCACGCCGACCACCCGGGCGTACGGGTCTCCCTGGAGGTCCCGGTCTCCCGGCTGCCCAAGGCGCTCGGGCTGCTCTCCGAGGCCCTGATCGCCCCGGCGTTCCTGGACACCGAGGTCGAGCGCCTGGTGCGCAACCGCCTCGACGAGATCCCGCACGAGACGGCCAACCCGGCCCGGCGCGCCGCCAAGCAGCTCTCCAGGGAGCTGTTCCCGGCCGACTCCCGGATGTCCCGGCCGCGCCAGGGCACCGAGGAGACCGTCGGGGCGATCGACGCCGCCGCGGTCCGCGCCTTCTACGCGGCGCACGTGCGGCCCGCCACGGCCACCGCCGTGGTCGTCGGCGACCTGACCGGGGTCGACCTGGAGAAGGTCCTCGCGGAGACGCTGGGCGCCTGGACCGGCGAGCCCGGCGAGCCGCTGCCGATGCCGCCGATCACCGCCGACGACACCGGCCGGGTCGTGATCGTGGACCGCCCCGGCGCCGTCCAGACCCAGCTCCTCATCGGCCGGATCGGCCCGGACCGGCACGCCCGCGCCTGGCCGGCCCAGGTCCTCGGCACGTACTGCCTCGGCGGGACCCTGACCTCGCGTCTGGACCGGGTCCTGCGCGAGGAGAAGGGCTACACGTACGGCGTGCGGGCCTTCGGGCAGGTGCTCCGCTCGGACGCCGGGGGGAACGGCGCCGCGATGCTCGCCATCAGCGGCTCCGTCGACACCCCCAACACGGGCCCGGCCCTGGACGACCTGTGGAAGGTGCTGCGCACCCTGGCCGCCGAGGGGCTCACGGACGCCGAGCGGGAGACCGCCGTGCAGAACCTGGTGGGGGTGGCGCCGCTCAAGTACGAGACGGCCGCCTCCGTCGCCGGGACGCTCGCCGACCAGGTGGAGCAGCACCTCCCGGACGACTTCCAGGCCCAGCTGTACGCGCGCCTGGCCGAGACCGGCACCGTCGAGGCGACCGCGGCCGTGGTCAGCGCCTTCCCGGTGGACCGGCTCGTCACGGTCCTGGTGGGCGACGCGGCGCAGATCGCGGAGCCGGTGCGGGCGCTCGGCATCGGTGAAGTGACCGTCGTCACCGGCTGATCGGCCCCTGTCCGGCCGGCGGCCCACCGCCGCCGGCCGGGCGGACGAAGGGCTTCGACGGTTGGACGAAGGGCCCCGACGTGACGGACCGTCGGGGCCCTTCCGGCCGTCGGTGCGGGAGCCGCACGGGGAACACCCCCGCGAATTGTCCGTATTGGCGCCAAAGTGATCATCTGCCCTGTGGCATGCCTTACAAAAGGTCGTGTTCGGTTGGTGATCGACTGGGGCTCCGCATAGCGTCGGTGCGGCTGTTCGCCAGTTGCACCCGCCGCGCCCGCGGCACCGGACAGTCATCGCCGAGTCCCCGTCAGGCGCGAGCCTGGGGAGCCGGGGACCCACGCAGTCCCTGGGGTGAATCGGACGCCTTCGCCTCGCGCGGAGGGGCCCGTAGGAGACCTTCCTGCTCCGAACCCGTCAGCTAACCCGGTAGGCGAGAAGGAAGGAAAGGAACAACGTCTTCATGGCGTTCACCCGTGCCACCGGGAAGCATCGTGGTTCGAGCCGGATGGCGCGCCGCGGCGCGGGCATCGCCGGAGTGGCGACCCTCGCCACCACCGGAGTCATCGGAACCCTGGCCTCCCCGGCGCTCGCCGCCGACACGGACAACCGCTCCCCCGAGGACACCGGCCTCACCAAGGTGATCGCCGAGGACTCCCTCGTCGACCGGCTCAACGCCCAGGCCGACGCCCAGGACCGCGAGGCCTTCGAGGCCGTCGCCGAGCAGAAGGCCCAGGCCGAGGCGAAGCGCAAGGCCGAGGCTCGCGCCAAGGAGATCCGCGAGGAGAGGGCCCGCGCCGCCCGCGAGGCCGAGCGCCGCCGCCTGAACTCCTTCCAGCTCCCCATCGCCGGCTCGTACGTCTCCACCGGCTACCAGACCGGCGGCTCGCTCTGGTCCTCCGGCAGCCACTCCGGCGTCGACTTCCACGCGGCCTACGGCAGCCGGGTCGTCTCCGTCGGCTCCGGCACCGTCGTCGAGGCCGGCTGGGGCGGCGCGTACGGCAACAACATCGTCATCCGGATGCACGACGGCACGTACACCCAGTACGGTCACCTCTCCTCCATCGGGGTGCACGTCGGCCAGACCGTCGAGCCGGGCCAGCAGATCGGCATCTCGGGCTCGACCGGCAACTCGACCGGCCCGCACCTCCACTTCGAGGCCCGGACGAGCGCCGACTACGGCTCCGACATCAACCCGGTCTCCTACCTCCGCGCCCGCGGCGTCGCCGTCTGACCCGGCGTCCCGCGCGTCCCTGACCATCGGGGACCTCCGCGTCGCAAAAGCCCCGGCTCGTGCTGAGCCGGGGCTTTTCGTCGTCCCGCCGTCGGCCAAAAGCCCGTCATGGATTCCGGTGGGGCATCGGAAATTCCGGCGGGCTGCAATAGAGTCGCGGATCAGGCGCAGAACAGGCGCCGCTCGAATTGTCTCGCGCGGACCAAGGCGGAGGTCGGACATGCGCATTCCCGCGCATTCGGTATGCACGGCGATCCGGGACGACATCGTCTCCGGCGTCTTCGAGCGGGGCAGCCGGCTGACCGAGGAGCAGCTCGCCCGCCGGTACGGGGTCTCCCGCGTCCCGGTCCGCGAGGCGCTGCGCACCCTGGAGTCCGAGGGCTTCGTCCTCACCCGCCGCCACGCGGGCGCGCACGTCGCCGAGCCCACCGAGCAGGAGGCGGCCGACCTGCTCGACATGCGGGCGCTGCTCGAACCGCTGGGGGCCGCGCGGGCCGCGCAGCGGCGCACCGACGCCCACCTCAAGGTGCTGCGCGGCCTGGTCAGGCTGGGGCAGGAGCGGGCCAGGCGCGGCCAGGGCGAGGACCTGCGCTCGCTCGGCGGCTGGTTCCACGAGACGCTCGCGCAGGCCTCCGGCAGCCCTCCGCTGACGGCGCTGCTCACCCAGCTGCGGCACAAGATCGCCTGGATGTACGCGGTCGAGCAGCCCGAGCGGCCGGTGGAGGCCTGGGCCGAACACGGCGCGATCGTGGACGCGGTGGCGCGCGGCGACGCCGAGCGGGCGAGGGCCCTCACCGCGCTGCACGCGGAGCGCTCGCTGCCGCTGCACCGGCTCAAGAGGCCGGAGCGCGGGCGTGTGAGGGTTTCGCAACACGTCGTCAACACGACGAGCGCCCGGAATTAACACGCGCACCGTATACAAAGAATAGAAATTCCACGGGGCTTTTCGTGCTGCCCGGAAATGGGGGCGGCGGGGGAGCGGGAGTGGAAAAGCGAAAGGCCGTGGGCCCCGGGGAATCGGCGGGCACCGGCGTTTGGATTCACACGGGGGGTGAGTCTGTGTGGGGGGGCTGGTGCCGGGCCGCGGGGAGCC
>NZ_JBSHHY010000020.1:123307-144017 GCF_053618675.1 Streptomyces sp. NPDC055632
GGGGGGGGGGGGAGCGGGTGTGTAAACGCCAACGGCCGGGGCCGCCGAAATCCCGGCGGCCACGGCCTTTCGAAGTCACGAGAGGGGTCAGACGGTCTCGGGGAGCTCGTCCAGGCCCTCGGCGACCAGCTTCGCGAGACGGTCCAGAGCGGCCTCGGCGCCCTCGGCGTCCGACGCGAGCACGATCTCCTCGCCGCCCTGCGCGCCCAGGCCGAGCACCGCGAGCATGGAGGCGGCGTTCACGGGGGTGCCGTCGGACTTGGCGATCGTCACCGGAACGCCGGAAGCCGTGGCGGCACGGACGAAGATGGACGCGGGGCGGGCGTGCAGGCCCTCGGCCCAGCCGACGTTGACGCGGCGCTCAGCCATGGTGTTGCCCTTCAAGTCTCAAGCGGGTTGTCTAGACCAGTCTCTCACGGGATGCGCGGTGCTCACGCCGACCTCCGGCCCGCACCGGACCGCCTCTCGGCTCCCCCCACCTTGCAACGCGCACCCCCGCCGCGCGACCGGTGCCCCAGGCGTGTCCCGGCCGTAGGCTGACCCCATGCAGAGCGCGTCGGAGCAGTCGGAAGCGGCGGAACCGCAGGCGGAGCCGGTGCGGTCCGCGCCACCGGAGCACGCCTACCCCGACCACTGGGAGGCGGACGTGGTGCTCCGCGACGGCGGCACCGCGCGCATCGGGCCCATCACCACCGACGACGCCGACCGGCTCGTCAGCTTCTACGAGCAGGTCTCGGACGAGTCGAAGTACTACCGCTTCTTCGCCCCCTACCCGCGCCTCTCCGCCAAGGACGTGCACCGCTTCACCCACCACGACTTCGTGGACCGGGTGGGACTCGCGGCGACCGTCGGCGGCGAGTTCATCGCCACCGTCCGCTACGACCGCATCGACGACCGCGGACTGCCCGCCTCCGCCCCGGCCGACGAGGCCGAGGTCGCCTTCCTCGTCCAGGACGCGCACCAGGGCCGGGGCGTCGCCTCCGCCCTGCTCGAACACATCGCGGCGGTCGCCCGCGAGCGGGGCATCCGGCGCTTCGCCGCCGAGGTGCTCCCCGCCAACACCAAGATGATCAAGGTCTTCACCGACGCGGGCTACACCCAGAAGCGCAGCTTCGAGGACGGCTCCGTGCGGCTCCACCTCGACCTCGAACCCACCGACCGGTCCCTCGCCGTCCAGCGCGCCCGCGAGCAGCGCGCCGAGGCCCGCTCCGTACAGCGGCTGCTCACCCCCGGCTCCGTCGCCGTGGTCGGTGCCGGCCGCACGCCCGGCGGCGTCGGCCGGACCGTCCTGCGCAACCTCGTCGGAGCGGGCTTCACCGGACGCGTGTACGCGGTGAACGCCGCGCTCCCCGAGACCGGTGGCGACACCGGCGACGGAGGCCCGGCCGAGCTCGACGGGGTCCCCGCGTACCGCTCCGTCGGCGCCATCGGCGAGCCCGTGGACCTGGCGGTCGTCGCCGTCCCCGCCGAACGGGTGCCGGAGGCCGTCGCGGACTGCGGCGAGCACGGGGTGCGGGGTCTCGTCGTCCTCTCCGCCGGATACGCCGAGAGCGGTCCGGAGGGCCGCGAGCGGCAGCGCCGGCTCGTACGGCAGGCCCGCTCGTACGGCATGCGGATCATCGGCCCCAACGCCTTCGGCATCATCAACACCGCCGACGACGTCCGGCTCAACGCCTCGCTCGCGCCGCAGATGCCGGCCGCCGGGCGGATCGGGCTCTTCACCCAGTCCGGCGCGATCGGGATCGCCCTCCTCGCCGGACTGCACCGGCGGGGCGCCGGACTCTCCTCCTTCATCTCGGCCGGCAACCGCGCCGACGTCTCCGGCAACGACTTCCTCCAGCACTGGCACGACGACCCCGGCACCGACGTCGTCCTCCTCTACCTGGAGTCGATCGGCAACCCCCGGAAGTTCACCCGGCTCGCCCGCCGCACCGCCGCCGTCAAGCCGGTCGTCGTCGTCAAGGGCGCCCGGCACAGCGGCAGCGCCCCGCCCGGCCACCGGGTGCCCGTCACCCGCATCCCGCACGCCACGGTCTCCGCGCTGCTCCGGCAGGCCGGGGTGATCCGCGTCGACACCGTCACCGAGCTCGTCGACGCCGGGCTGCTCCTCGCCGCCCAGCCGCTCCCCACCGGGCCCCGGGTCGCGATCCTCGGCAACTCCGAGTCGCTCGGCCTCCTCACGTACGACGCCTGCCTCACCGAGGGGCTGCGCCCGCTGCGGCCCCTCGACCTGACGACCGCGGCGGTCCCGGCGGACTTCCGGGACGCGCTGGCGGCGGCCCTCGCGGACGAGACGTCCGACGCGGTCGTCGTGACCGCGATCCCGTGGGTCGGCGAGGACGGCGCCACCGAGTTCGGCGACGGCGAGGTCCTCGCGGCGGCCCTCCGCGAGGCCGTCGCCTCCGCGCCCGCCCCGACGAAGCCGGTCGTCGTCGTCCACGTCGAGATGGGCGGCCTCGCGGAGGCCCTGGCGGTGGCGACGAGCACGAGGCCGCCGGCGGCGGGGCGGGGGGCCGGAGCGAGTACGGGTATGGGTGCGAGTACGAGCGCGGGTACGGGTACAGGTGCGGGCGTGGGGGCCGGCCCCGGCGCGGGTGCTTCCGCGGGGGAGAACCGTTCCGCCGGAGCCGGTGCCCCTGTACCCGCCACGTCCGAATCCCTCACGCCCGGAGCCGCCACCGCCCCCGGAGCCGCCGCCCCTGTACCCACCACGCCCGGACCCTCCGTATCCGCCGCGTCCAGCCCTGCCCCGCCCGCATCCGCATCCGCATCCGGATCCGGATCCGCGCCCGGCCCCGTATCGACGACCGCGTCGCCCGCCGTCGAGCCGGCGCCGCAGCCCGGTCCGGTCCGGGGCCCCGGGCCGGTCACCATCCCCGCCTACCCCGCCGCCGAGCGGGCCGTGCGGGCGCTCGCCGAGGCCGTGCGGTACGGGCAGTGGCGGCGGCAGGCGGCCGAGCCCGGGCGGGTGCCCGAGTACGAGGACATCGACGAGACGGGGGCCGCCGCCCTGATCCGGCGGGTGCTCGGCGGCGCGGAGGCGGACGCGCGGGGCGTGACCCTCGGCACCGACCAGGCCGGCGAGCTGCTGGCCCGGTACGGGATCACCGTCCTGCCGACCCTGCCCGCCCCCACGCCCGACGACGCCGTCGCGGCCGCCGCCCGGCTCGGCTACCCCGTCGCCCTCAAGACGACCGCGCCGCACCTCCGCCACCGTCCCGACCTCGGCGGCGTCCGGCTCGACCTGGCCACCGAGGAACAGCTGCGCACCGCCTACGCCGAGCTGACCGAGGTCCTCGGCAAGCCCGAGGAGCTCCAGCCGGTCGTCCAGGCCATGGTGCCCCGGGGCGTCGACACCGTCGTCCGCTCCGCCATCGACCCGGCCGTCGGCGCCGTCCTCTCCTTCGGCCTCTCGGGCGCGGCCTCCGAACTCCTCGGCGACACGGCCCACCGCCTTGTCCCGGCCACCGACCGGGACGTCGCGGAACTCGTCCGCTCCCTCCGGACCACCCCGCTGCTCTTCGGCTGGCGCGGCTCCGCCCCCGTCGACACCCCGGCCCTGGAGGAACTCCTCCTCCGGGTCTCCCGGCTCGTCGACGACCACCCCGAGGTGGTCGCCGTCTCCCTGGAGCCGGTGGTCGTCGCGCCCCGGGGCCTCTCCGTCCTCGGCGCGACCGTCCGCCTGGCCCCGCCCCCGCCCCGCACGGACCTCGGCCCGCGCAGCCTGCCGAACTACTGACGGAGGAGTCGGATGTCACAGCCCCCCGCCCTTCCCGCGGCCCCGCCGCCCCCGCAACCGGCCGAGCCGTCCTTACCCGGGGCTTAGGATGGAGTCCATGGCGAAGACCGGTACGACGACCCAGGGGCTGCGCGCGGCGATCGAGCGCAGCGGCTACTACCCGGCCCTCGTGGCCGAGGCGGTGGAGGCCGCCGTCGGCGGCGAGGCCGTCGCGTCGTACGTGGTGCACCAGGAGACCACCTTCGACGCGAACGAGGTCCGCCGCCACGTCACCGTCCTCGTCCTGACGCCGAACCGCTTCATCGTCAGCCACACCGACGAGCAGGCCGCCGACACCAGCTCCCCGACCCCGTACGCCACGACCTCCACCGAGTCCGTGAAGCTCGACCGGATCTCGTCGGTCGTCGTCAGCCGCGTGGTCGCCAACCCCGAGTCGTACACGCCGGGCACCCTGCCCCGCGAGGTGGTCCTCACCATCGGCTGGGGCGCCGTCTCCCGCATCGACCTGGAGCCCGCGGCCTGCGGCGACGCCAACTGCGACGCCGACCACGGCTACACCGGCAACGCCACCGCCGACGACCTCAGCCTGCGCGTGAGCGAGGCCGGGGACGGCCCGGACACCGTCCGGCAGACCCTCGCCTTCGCCCAGGCGCTCTCCGAAGCCACCGCGGCCACCGCCGCCACCGCCCGCTGATGGCGCAGCCCGCCGCCGTGTCCCACGGCTGGCCCGACGACCCGGTCCCGCTCGCCCCGGAGACCGCGCCGGTGCCCGAGTACGCCACCGGCTCCCTCGGCGACCTCCTCCCGACGCTCGTCGCGGGCCAGGAGGTGCCCGGCTTCGCCCCGCGGATCGCCGAACTCGCCCCGGCCGACCGGAACTGCGTCTTCCTGATCGACGGGCTCGGCTGGGAGCAGATCAAGGACCACCCGGACGAGGCGCCCTACCTGACCTCGCTCCTCGGCTCCTCGCGGGGCGGCACGGGCCGTCCGATCACCGCCGGTTTCCCCGCCACCACCGCGACCTCGCTGGCCTCCGTCGGCACCGGCCGCTACCCGGGCACCCACGGGCTGCCCGGCTACACCGTGCGCAACCCCGACACCGGCGAGCTGATGAACCAGCTGCGCTGGAAGCCGTGGACCGCGCCGCGCGTCTGGCAGCCGTACCCCACCGTCTTCCGGCTCGCCCACGAGGCCGGGGTCCACACCGCCCAGGTGTCCTCCCCGATCTTCGAGCAGACCCCGCTCACCCAGATCGCGCTCAGCGGCGGGACGTTCCACGGGCGGCTCTCCGGCGAGGAGCGCATGGACTTCGCCGCCGAGCAGCTCGCCGCCGGCGACCGCTCGCTGGTCTACACGTACTACAGCGAACTCGACGGCGCCGGGCACCGCTTCGGCGTCGACTCCGACGCCTGGCGCGGCCAGCTCATGTTCGTCGACCGGCTCGTGCAGCGGCTCGCCGAGCAACTGCCGCCCCGCTCGGCCCTGTACGTCACGGCCGACCACGGCATGGTCGACATCCCCTTCGACGAGCGGCACCGCATCGACTTCGACGAGGACTGGGAGCTGCGCGCCGGCGTCGCCCTCCTCGGCGGCGAGGGACGCGCCCGCCACGTCTACGCCGTGCGCGGCGCCGAGGCGGACGTCCTCACCTGCTGGCGCGAGGTCGTCGGCGAGCAGTTCTGGGTCGCGAGCCGCGACGAGGCCATCGCCCTCGGCTGGTTCGGGGACGAGGTCGACGAGCGCGTGTACGGGCGGATCGGGGACGTCGTCGCGGCGGCCCACGACGACGTGGCCATCACGGCCTCCGTCAACGAGCCCCACGAGTCCGCGATGGCCGGCATGCACGGGTCCATGACCCCCGCCGAGCAGCTCGTCCCGCTGCTCGAAGTACGCTCCTGACCCCCACCCTCCCTCTTCTCCACGCCCCGAAAGGTCCCCGCCCCGTCATGCCCGAGCTGGTCTTCTTCTCCGGAACCATGGACTGCGGGAAGAGCACCCTGGCGCTCCAGATCGCCCACAACCGCGACGCGCGCGGCCTCCAGGGCGTGATCTTCACCCGTGACGACCGGGCCGGCGAGGGCAAGCTGTCCTCCCGGCTCGGCCTGGTCACGGAGGCGGTCGAGGCGCCGCGGGGCATGGACGTGTACGCGTACCTCGTCGGCCAGCTCTCCCAGGGCGGCAAGGCCGACTACGTGATCGTGGACGAGGCGCAGTTCCTCGCCCCCGAGCAGATCGACCAGCTCGCCCGCATCGTCGACGACCTCGGACTGGACGTCTTCGCCTTCGGCATCACCACCGACTTCCGCACGAAGCTCTTCCCCGGCTCGCAGCGGCTGATCGAGCTGGCGGACCGCATAGAACAGCTCCAGGTCGAGGCCCTGTGCTGGTGTGGCGCCCGGGCCACGCACAACGCCCGTACGGTGGGCGGGGAGATGGTCGTCGAGGGCGAGCAGGTCGTGGTCGGCGACGTGAACCGCCCGGCGGAGGAGATCGGTTACGAGGTCCTCTGCCGCCGCCACCACCGCAAGCGGATGACCGCGGCCTCGGCGCACGCGGGCGCCCTGTCTCCGGACGTCCTCCCGGTCAACCACGCCTGACGCGTCTCCGGTCCGGCTCCGGTACGGACAGCATCAGCTCGGCGCGGCCGACCGGGTCCGCACGGGGTCCTGGGCCGTGAAGCGGAGCCGTTTCACCGGGCGTGCCGTTGCCGTTGCCGCTGCCCGCTGCCCGTCGTTCCGCGGACGGTTCATTCCGCCGGAGGCGCCGTCAACTCGTCGAGCACGGCGCCGGTCACCGGCGCCGTCCCCGTCAGGGTCCCCAGCAGGGCCCGGGCCAGGACCGTCGCGGTGCCGATGCGGGTGTCCTCCCGTTCGTCGCCGGTGATCCTGTCGATCACCGCGTCCCGTACCGCCCGCGAGGCGTCGAGGTCCCCGAAGAGGTCGGGGAAGGAGAGGGCCATCACGCACACGCCCACGTTGGCCGAGAGGATCGACCGGCCGGCCAGTTCGGGGGGCATGCGCAGGCGTCCGGCGTCACGGCAGCGTTCCACGGCCTTCAGCAGGATCGCCTGGGCCTCCTTGACGGCCTGCGGCTTCGCGTCGCCCGCCGGCGCGAACATCAGGCGGTAGAGGTGCGGGTTGCGCAGCGCGAACGCGACGTGACTGTCCCAGGCCGTGCGCAGGTCCGCCACCGGGTCGTCGGTGAGCGGGTTGCGCCTCTTCTCGGCGAGGAAGCGCGCGAAGCCGAGGTCGGCCACCGCCGTGAGCAGCCCCTGCTTGTCGCCGAACTGGCGGTAGATCTCGGGCATGCCGACCTTCGCCCGGTCGCAGATGGCCCGGGTCGAGATCGCCGGGGCGTCCTTGGTGGCGAGCAGTTCCTCGGTGGCTTCCAGGATGCGCTCTCGGGCCGTCGACATGTTCCCACGGTAGCAGCGCTAACAGGTCGGACCTGGGTGAATCCCCTGGGCGGGCGGTGGTGCCGTAGCGGTGTCCGGATCTTTGTAATCGATGATTACGAGTTGTGTTAGCGTTGAAAACGTTCGCGGGCGGCCCCGTCGGAGCCGTCCCGCCCCGCCCGACCGGAAGGAACCGCCATGACCGCGTCCACCACCCTGCGCCAGGTGATCGGCCTGCCCCAGGAGCCGCCGCGTCTGAGCGAGTCGGTCCTGATCATGATCGACTTCCAGAACACCTACCGCACCGGCGTCATGCGGCTCGACGGGGCCGAGGAGGCCGTGGCCGCCGGCGCCCGGCTGCTCGCGGCCGCCCGCGCCGCGGGGACGCCGGTCGTCCACGTCGTCAACGACGGCGGCGAGGGCACCCCGTACGACATCCGGGCCGAGATCGGCTCCCTCAGTGACGAGGTCGCCCCGGTCGAGGGCGAGAAGGTGGTCGTCAAGCGGTTTCCCGACGCTTTCCACGCCACGGAGCTCGAAGAGGTCCTGAAGGACCTCGGCGCCACCGGCGACCTGGTCCTCGCCGGGTTCATGACCCACATGTGCGTCCTGTTCACCGCCCAGGGCGCCTTCAGGCTCGGCCACCGCCCGACCGTCGTCGCCGAGGCCACCGCCACCCGCCCCCTGGAGGCGCCGGACGGCACCGTCCTGCCGTCGGCCGCGCTTGCGGCCGCGAGCCTGACGACGGTCTCCGACCTGTTCGGCACGGTGGTCCGCACGGTCGACGAACTCGTGGACCCGGTGCCGGTCGCCTGATCCGTCCGGGGCACACGGCACCGGGAGTTCACCCGGGGTGTGCCCGGACATCTCCCGCCGATCGATTGCGGGTCGCCCGCCTCGGCGGTAATGGCGTCCGGCCCGTGCGTGACGACCCCACCTCCGGGCGTTCCGCGCCGTACGACCCCTGGAGGACGTGTGCCCCCCGCCGCCGCCGAGACCGTGCTCGACGAGGTCGAGGGCGAGGAGGACGCGGGCCCCGGGCCCCGGGCCGCGGCCCCGGCCCGGGGAGCGCGGGCCGCGGGCGCCGCCGCCCTGCTCACCGCCGTGCTGTTCTGCCTCGCCACCGCGCTCTCCCGCAGCCACCCCTTCGGCCCGGTGACCAGGAACATCGTCGACCTGGGCCAGCAGTACCTGCCGTACCACGCCTACTGGCGCTCCTTCCTCCTCGGCGAGACGCACGGCGACGCCTTCCTCAACTGGAACTCCGGCTTCGGCTCCAACTTCCTCGGCGACATCGGCACCTACCTGAGCAGCCCCGTCGACCTGCTCGTCGTGTTCTTCCCGGCGGACCGGATCGAACTCGCGCTGTACGTCGTCACCGCCGTCAAGATCACCACCGCCGGAGCCGCCATGGCGGCCCTGCTCCTGCGGCTGCGCCCCGGGCCCTGGCCGGTCGCCGCCCTGCTCGGCACCGCGTACGCCCTCTCGGGCTGGACCTTCAACTTCGGCTCCACCGTCCCGATGTGGCTCGACGGGCTCGTCGCCTTCCCGCTGCTCTGCCTGGTCGGCGAGTGGGCCCGCACCGCCCGCCGTCCCGTCCTCGGACCGCTCGTCGTCGCCCTCGCCTGGACCGCCAACTTCTACACCGCGTACATGGCGACCCTCGGCGCGGCCGTCGTCCTCGCCGTCCGGCTGCTCACGGCCGAGGAGACCGCCACCCTCCGGCAGCGCCTCGCCGGGGCGCTGCGCGCCACCCGGGGCGTCCTCATCGGCGTCGGACTCGCCGCACCGCTCGTCGTGGTCGTCTTCCTCGGCACGAAGACCGCCGACCCCACCCCGGAGGTCACCTTCGCCCCCGCGGCCTGGACGGACGTCCTCGCCCGCTTCCTGCCCGCCACCGCGAGCACGTCGAGCCCCGCCCTCTTCATCGGCACGCCCGCCCTGCTCCTCGCCCTGACCCTGCCCTTCAACCGGGCCGTCGCCCCGCGCGTCCGGGCCGCCCTGACGGCCGCCGTCGTCCTGGTGGCGCTCTCCCTCCAGTGGGAGCCCACCCATCTGCTCTGGCACGCGGGGGCCTCGCCCAACGGCGTCCCGTACCGCCAGGCCTTCGTCCTGTGCGGCCTGCTGCTGGTCGCGGCCTGGTTCTCGGTCGCCGGGGGAGTGCCCCGGCCGGCCGCGCTCCTCGCGGGCGGCGCCCTGCTCGGCGCCCTCGCGCGGGCGGCCCGGGGGAGCGTCGACATCGACCGGTGGACCTTCCCCGCCTTCGGCGCGGCCGCGCTCCTGGCACTCGTCGCCGCCCTCCTCGCCCTGGCGGCCGCCCGCAAGGGCTCCGCCGGCGCCCCCCGTCTCCTGTCCGCCCGCGCCCTGCCCCTCCTCGCCGTGGTCCTGCTCGTCGCCGCCCAGGCGGGCGAGGCGGCCGTCACCGGGAAGCGGATCGAGGAGCGGCAGCGCGACAAGGTGGCCTGGTCGCCCCGGACCGGACCCTGGCACGAGGCCGCGGCGCGCGAGGCTGCCCGCGCGGACGCCTGGCCCCGGCACCGCACGGACCCCGGAGAGGTCCCCGGCGGCAACGACCCCCTGCTCGTCGGCGGGCAGAGCGCCGAGTACTACAGCAGCCTCACCTCCGGGGCGACCTCCCGGACCCTGATCTCCCTGGGCTTCGGCTCCTACGCTAAGGGCCGCCACCCGGTCACCCTCGACAACCCCGTCACCGACGCCCTGTTCTCCGTCGGCACCCGGATCCGCTCGCGCCCCGCCGAGCCGGTACGGAAGGACGCGCCGCCCCGCGCGACGGTCACCGCCACCACCGTCCCCGTACCGCCGCTGGTGACCGTCCGTCCGTCGCCGCGTCCGGCCGGGCCCCGGGGGGACTCCGCCTTCGCCCGGCAGGAACGCCTGCTCGGCGCCTCCGTGTACGAGCTGCCCGCGCCACGCCGCACCGGCGGCACCCTCACCGCCCGCTGTCCGGCCGGCTCCCACGTCTGGTTCTGGGCGCCCGACTACCGGGGCACGGCGGCCCTCGACGGCGGGGAGCCCGTGAAGTTCGACGGCAGGCCGCCGGCCGTCAGCGCGGCCATGGGCGCCCTCGGCACCGTGCCGGACTCCGGCGAGGTGCGGATCGCGCTCGGCCCCCAGGGCAGGGCGCGGCTGCCCCGGCAGCCGGTCGGCTGCCTGGTCCGCGCCCGGCTCGACTCCGCCGTGGACCGGCTCACCGCCACCGGCGCCACCCGGGTGCGCACCACCGGACACACCGTCACCGCCGAACTCCCGCCGGGCAGTACGGGCGTCGCCGTCCTCGCCGTACCCCGGATCTCCGGCTGGAGGTGCGCCGCCGGAGACGCGGACCTCCGCCCCGCGCGCGCGTACGAGGGCCTCGTCGCCGTCCCCCTCGACGGGCGGACGGACACGGTCCACTGCTCCTTCCGGCCGCCGGGCATCAAGCTGGGCGGCGCCGTCGGCGCCGCCGCGCTCCTCGCGCTCGTGGCGACGGGACTCCTGCACCGCGGGCGCACCCGTGGGCGGACCCGTGGGTGACGGGCCGGTCCGGGTTCCCCGGGAGGACGGAGAGAGTTCACCCGGCGTGCACGCGAGGCTCGTTCGCCCGGAGAAGCGGAGCGTTACCGTACCCGCCGTCCACGGCGTCCAACAGACCGATCCAGTGTGGGGAAACCGAGTGCCGAAACTGTCCGTCGTCGTACCGTTCCACAACGTCGGGGCCTACGCCCCCGACACCCTGCGCAGTCTCGCGAACAACGCGGACCCCGCATTCGAGTTCCTGCTGGTCGACGACTGCTCGACGGACGACACCCCGGAGATCCTCGACCGCTGGCGCGACCGCCTGCCGAACGCCACCGTCATCCGGCACGAGACCAACCGGGGCGTCGCCCAGGCGCGCAACACCGGGATCGACGCGGCGCGCGGCGACTACCTCACCTTCCTCGACGGGGACGACTGGTACGCGCCCGGCCACCTGAGCGCCGCCGTCGCCGGGATCTCCCGCCTGGACTGCGACTTCGCCCGCACCGACCACGTCCTGTCGGAGGGCCGGAAGCGCCAGATCCGCTACGCCCCCGCCAAGCGGCGCGACACCGTGATGGACCCCAGGGACGGCATCGCGCCGGCCAGCATGGTGACGATGGTGGACTACCCCTTCGTCCCCTTCGGCATCTACAGCAGCCGCCTCTTCGCGAACGGCGAATCCCGTTTCGAGACGTCCCTGAGGACCGCCGAGGACCGCCTCTGGGTCTGGCGGCTCCACCTCAAGGCCCGCACGTTCGCCGCGCTCTCCCTGCACGGCGTCTTCTACCGGCGGGGCGTCACCACCTCGCTCACCCAGATCACCGACAACCGGCAGCTGGACTTCATCCCCTCGTACGACCTCCTGCTCGACGAGGTCTCCCGGGACGCCGAGGCGGACCGGTTCCTCCCGAAGGCGGTCCGCACGTACTGCGCGATGATCGCCTTCCACATGGGCAAGGTCGCCACGTACGACCCCGCCGTCGCCAGGCAGCTGCGCGCCGACGTCGGTGACGCGCTGCGCCGGATGCCGCAGCGGGTCCTCGACGAGACCCTCGCCACCATCGACACCCGGCGCGGCACCCTCCTCCGGAGCCTGCGCGAGACCGGAAGGACCGCCTGACCCATGGCCCCCGACACGGACACGGCCTTCGAGAAGGCTCCCGACACGGCCTTCGAGAAGGCTCCCGACACGCGCCCCGCCCCGGCTCCCGGCGCCCGCCCCGTCCAGATCTTCCAGGTGTCCACCCTCTACGGCGCCGCCACCCTGGCCGCCGCCCTCGACGCCGGGCAGTTCGGCCCGCGCGGGGACGCCCGTCGGCTCCTCCTCGTCTCGCACAACGCCGAGATCCCGGAGACCGCGCTGCGCCTGGAGACCATGACCGGCTACGGACGGATCGCCGCCCGCTTCGACGGCACCCTCGACTGGAACGAGACGATCCACCCGTACCACCCCGCCGCCTGGGCCCCCCGCCCCGAGGAGGCTCCGCTCTGGCAGCGCGTGCTGCGCACCGCCTGGGACCTCGGCGACGCCCCGGTGGAGCTGGTCGTCGAGTCCATCCAGGTCAACCCCGCGAAGGCGCTCGCCGGCGCCTTCCCCGAGAGCTCCCTGCACGTCTACGCCGACGGCCTGATGAGCTACGGCCCCACCCGCAACGACCTCGCGCAGTCGATCGCCTGCCGCATCCGGCGGGTCCTCCACCTCGACCTGGTGCCCGGCCTGCGCCCCCTCCTCCTGAGCGAGTACGGCGTCGAACCCGAGCTCGTCCCCGACGACGCCTTCCGCGCCGTCCTCGCCGAGATCGCCGAGGAGGCCGCCGACGATCCGGCGCTCGCGCGGGCGGCCGCCGCCGGGCCCACGGCCCTCCTGCTCGGCCAGTACCTCGCCGCCCTCGGCCTCCTCACCGCAGAGGAGGAAGAGGAGCTGCACGTGCGGATGCTGCGCGGGGCGGCCGCCGCCGGACACCGCTCGATCGTCTTCAAGCCGCACCCGAGCGCCCCCGTCCGCTACTCCCGGGCCCTCGACGAGGAGGCGGAACGGACCGGCGTGCGCCTCACGGTCCTCGACGGGCCGCTGCTCGCCGAGACCTTCTACGAGCGGTGCCGGCCCCGGCTGGTCGTCGGCTGCTTCTCCACGGCGATGCTCACCGCCGCCGTCCACTACGACGTGCCCGTCGCGCGCGTGGGCACGGCCGAGGTCCTCGCACGGCTCACCCCCTTCGAGAACAGCAACCGCATCCCGCTCACCGTCGTCGACCACCTCGTCGCGGACCTGGAGCGGGGCGAGGAGCCCGCCGTCCCCGGCCCGGCCCCCGCCTCGCTCACGCCCCTGGTCCGGGCCGTCGGCTACTGCATGCGGCACGGGAGCCACCCCGGCCTCCGGGAGGAGGCCACCCGCTTCCTGGCCGCCCACCACGACGCCCCCGGCACCGCGCACCACTTCGACGCCGAACGGCTGACCCTGCTCGGCCTGCCGGGCGGAGCGGCCGGACCGGCCCCGGGCGCCGCGTCCCGGCTGCGCCGGAGCCTCGCGCGGAGCCGCCGCGGCTGATCGGCCGCGGCGGGCGTCCGGGCCGGCGCCCGCCCGATCAGCGCCCGGCCGACCTGACCAGGGTGAAGACCGCGCCCTCCGGGTCCGCCACCACGGCCAGCCGCCCCGCCGTGCCGTCGCGCGGCGGGGACAGGACCCGGCCGCCGAGCTCCACGACGAGCCGGGCGGCCGCGTCCACGTCGGCCACCTCGAAGTACGTCATCCAGTGCGGGCCCCGGTCCCGGGGCAGCGCGTCGCCGACGCCGTGCAGGGAGGCCACGGGGGTCCCGTCCACGAAGAGCGTCGCGTAGTCGTTCCCGGGCGAGTCGGCCGGCTCCAGCTCGAAACCGAAGACCGTCCGGTAGAACTTGCCGATCGACGACTCGTACGTGAGCAGCTCGTTCCACACCGGGGTCCCCGGCGGTCCCGCCGTCGCCGTGCCGTGGTGCGCCTTCGCCTGCCAGACGCCGAAGACCGCGCCGGTCGGGTCGGAGCAGATCGCCATGCGGCCCGCCTCGCCCGCGTCCAGCGGGCCCACCGCGACGGTCCCGCCGCAGCCCCGGACGCCCTCGGCCGTCTCGTCGGCGTCCCCGGTGGCCAGGTAGGGGGTCCAGGCGATGCGCAGGTGCCGGTCGACCGGCAGCCGGCCGATGCCCGCCACCTCCTTGCCGCCGAGCAGGGCGCGGACGTACGGCCCGAGCTGCTCGGGGCCGGGCACGAACTCCCAGCCGAAAAGCGCTTGGTAGAACTCCTGCGTGGCGTCAAGCCCGTGCACCATCAGGCTCACCCAACAGGGTGTGCCGGGTGGGCGCCGAGTCGCCTCGGTCATCGTCACCCTCTCCTCGGACCATCGTCGTGGCCGTGCCCCCTTCCGGCGGTGAAACCGGTGGTGGCGCGGTGCGCCCCGGACGCACCACGTCGCGGCGCGCTCCCGCGGGGAAGACGCCGGGTCCGTCCCGCGCGGCCGTGCGGCTGCGCGAGTATGGCATCCATGAAGCCCATCATCTCCGCAAGCGAACTGCTGAGCGAGTCGGCCGGAGTCCGGCCGCCGGTCCTCCTGGACGTCCGCTGGGCACTCGGCGGCCCGCCCGGACGGCCCGCCTACGAGGCCGGTCACCTGCCCGGAGCGGTTTACGTCGACCTGGACACGGAACTCGCGGGACCGCCCGGGAGCGGCGGCCGCCACCCGCTGCCCGACCCGGAGGCCTTCGGCGCCGCGATGCGCCGCGCGGGCGTCTCGGCGGACCGACCGGTCGTCGCCTACGACGGCGGCTCCGGCTGGGGCGCCGCCCGCGCCTGGTGGCTGCTCCGCTGGGCGGGCCACCCGGACGTGCGGGTCCTGGACGGGGGTCTCGCGGCCTGGACGGGCGAGCTGACGGAGAAGGTCCCGGCGCCCGAGCCGGGCGACTTCCGGCCGCGGCCGGGCGCCCTCGGCCTGCTCGACGCCGACGGGGCGGCGGCGTTCGCCCGCTCGGGGCTGCTCCTGGACGCGCGGGCGGCCGAGCGCTACCGCGGTGACGTGGAGCCGATCGACCGCGTCGGCGGGCACATCCCGGGCGCGGTCTCGGCCCCGACGACCGGGAACGTCGACGCCGAGGGGCTCTTCCTGGCCGCCGACGCCCTGCGGGACCGGTTCGGGGCCCTGGGCGCGGACGAGGGGACCCCGGTCGCGGTCTACTGCGGCTCCGGCGTCTCCGGCGCCCACGAGGTCCTCGCCCTGGAGATCGCGGGCATCCCGGCCTCCCTCTACGCGGGCTCCTGGTCGGAGTGGTCCGCCGACCCGTCCCGCCCGGTGGCCACGGGCCCGGACCCGGAGTAGCGCGCACCGACGGCGGCGGCCGGGCCGCACGCACGCGCGTGGCCCGGCCGTCGTCGGCCGGACAAGCACCCGCACGCGCGTGGCCCGGCCGCCGTCGGTCAAACAAACACCCGCACGCACGCGCGTGGCCCGGCCCACCAGTGCTCAAACGCACGTGCGCACGCGGAAGGGGCCCGCGCCGTGACACCGGCGCGGGCCCCTTCCGTACGCCTCCGTACGCCTCCGTACGCCTCCGTACTTCCGTACGGAGGTCAGTCCTGCTTCTTCCTCCGCGTGCCGAAGACGATCTCGTCCCAGCTCGGCACCGCCGCGCGCCGCCCCGGGCGGACGCCGTCCGCCTCGGCCTGGCGGTCCGTGGTGCCGGTGAGGCGGTCGCGGTGGCCCGAGACAGCGCGGGGCATGAGGACGTCGGCGTACGCGGCGCCCGCGCCCGCCGAGGCGGCCGGGGCCGGCGGCTCCTCCGCCTCGGGCTCGTCCGAGGGCTCGGAGTCCGGCTGCTCGGGCACGACCATGTCGCCCCGGAAGCTCGGCACGGCCTCCAGGAGGCTCGTCAGGGAGTCCCGCTCGTCCTCCGCCTCGGGCGGCGGCGCGGGGGCCCGCTCCAGCTGGCGGTCCAGGGCGCGGTCGAGCGGCCGGTCCCGGGGCAGCCGGGCGATGCGCGGCACGAACGGGAAGCTGGGCTCCGGCGCGGCGGCGATCGTGTCGTCCGTCTCGCCGATCAGGGCCCGCGCCTCGTCGTCCACGGCCTGGACGAGCCGCCGGGGCGGGTCGTACGTCCAGCTCGCCGTGTGGACCTCGCCCGCGACGCGGTAGACGAGCAGCACCTCCCAGGTGCCGTCGTCCCGCCGCCAGGAGTCCCACTGCACGGTGTCCTTCTCGGCGCCGCGCAGCAGCAGCCGCTCCTGCACCGCCTCGCCGAGCTGCGGGCCGCTGTTCTCCCCGGGCCTGCGGACGGGGGTCTTGCGGGCCCGCTCCGCCATGAAGGCGCGCTCCGCGAGCACGGGGCCCTCGAAGCGGCGCACGCGGTCGACGGGGATGCCGGCGAGCTGGGCGACCTCCTCCGCGGAGGCACCGGCTCGTATCCGCGCCTGGATGTCGCGGGGGCGGAGGTGGCTCTCCACCTCGATCTCGATCTGGCCGAGGCGCGCGCGGTCGTTGCGCACGGCGGCGCGGAGCCGCTCGTCGATCGGAAGTGTGTACTCCGTGCTGTCAGCAGCCTTCAGCACCAGTCGTGTGCCGTCGTTGGAGACGGCCACGACACGCAGTTCGGGCATGGGGACCTCCCGGGTGGTGCCTGCCGACGTCACGTGCGTCGCTGCTTCCGCTAGTCGAGTGTGGCCTGCCCGGGTGCAGCCTGCCACTACCTTGCCGAGTTGCCCGCGTGTCGGGCGTGGACCCTGGAACGCCGTTATGGCACGGTTACCTGTTCGCTACGCGGAGTGACTGGCGGTCACTCTGTGCAGCCGGTTCCCGCGCGATGCCGAGCGCCGCCGGTTCGAGCGCCGTCTCCGGCCCTCTTCCCGTGCTCCCGGGCACCCGTGAGGGCGTCCGGACCCAGGTTTCGTCAATGTACTCCATTCGGGCCACCTGGGTGGACCGGCGCGCCGCTCAACTTCTCGGACGGCGCGGGAGTTGAGTCTCCGCGATCTTCCCCCTCACGTGTCGCTCTTCACAGAAACAGTGGAAACGGAACCATTCGCTTCCCCCATTTGTCCCTTCTGGGTGCAAGGCACTCGGATGAGCCAGCAGGGGTTGGAGATGCGCCACGGGCCGGAGACCGACAGGGACGAGCCGAAGGAGGCGGAGGCGGAGGAGCGCGGGAAGGCGGGGGAGAAGGGCGAGGAGGACGGCAGGAGAAGGGTCGACCTGAGCGTGGCCCAGGTCTCGGGCAGCGCCCTGGCCGCGGTCATCGCCGCCAAGCTCGCCTCGACCCTCGGGGTGTACGGCACGATCATCGGCGCCGGTGTGATCAGCGTCATCGCCACCTGCGGCGGTCCGCTCTTCCAGTACGTCTTCCGGCGCACCGGCGAGCAGGTCCGCGACGCGACCGCCGCCGCCCGGCCGAGGACCCGCCGGCTCCCGCTCGCGGCCCGTGCCGCGTCCGCCCGCACCGCGTCCGGATCCGTGGCCGGGTCCGCGACCGGAGTCCCGCCCCGCCTGGACGACCCCACCCTGCTGCTCGCCACGGTCCCGCCGCCCCTCCCGGAACGGGAGGAGTTCGGCGAGGCGACCACCCACGGCACCCGGGTCCGGGGCTGGAGGCGCCCGGCGATCGCCGCCGCCCTGGTCTTCGGCGTCACCATGGGCGGCATCACCGCCTACGAGCTGGTCGCCGGCGAGGACTTCGGCGGCCGGCAGGGGACCACCACCTTCGGCTCGGCCGTCCGCGGCGGCGGGGGCGGCGGACAGGACGCGCCGGACCCGGGCGGGGAGACCACCCCCGCGCCCTCCGGCTCCTCCGACGGCACCGGACGCCCCGGGGACGGCACCCCCTCTCCGTCGGGACCGGGAGCCACCCCGAGCCCGGACGGCCGGAGCTCCGGGCAGCCGGACACCGGGCGGACCGGGACCGGGAGCCCGTCGGCCGAGCCGACCCCCTCCGCCCCCACCGACGGCGGGACGACGCCCTCGCCGGGGCCGACCGGCCCCACCACGGGACCGACCGCCCCGACCCGGGAGCCGTCCACCGGCACGGGACCGACCGGGGACCCGTCCGCCCCGTCGGCCCCGGCGGGACCCGACGCGGGGACCGGCCCGGAGCCCGGAGCCGAATGACGGAACCGGACGACGGAGCCGGACGGCGAAACGGCCGCCACGCACCCGCGTGGCGGCCGTTTCCGTACTCGGGGGCGCTCTCAGTCGCCCAGGATCCGCCGCAGGTGGTCGTTGGCGAAGAGCCGGTCCGGGTCGAGCCGGTCGCGCAGCGCCGTGAACTCGGCGAAGCGCGGGTAGACCCCGGAGAGGTAGGCGGCGTCGCGGGTGTGCAGCTTGCCCCAGTGGGGACGGCCCCCGTGCGCCGTCATGATGCGCTCCACCGCGGTGAAGTACGCCCGGTGGGGCGTTCCCCGGTAGAGGTGCACGGCGATGTAGGCGGTCTCCCGGCCCGAGGCCGTGGACAGCGCGATGTCGTCCGCCGGGGCCGTGCGCACCTCCACCGGGAAGCTCACCTTGAGCGGCGACCGCTCGACCATCGCCTTGACCTCGCGCAGCGCGGCGACCGCCGCCTCGCGCGGGAGCGCGTACTCCATCTCGACGAAGCGCACCCGGCGCGGCGAGGTGAAGACCTTGTACGGGATGTCGGTGTACGTACGGGCCGACAGGGCCCGGCTGGAGACCTTGGCGAGCGCGGGGACGACCGGCGGCACCGCCTTGCCCAGGGAGCAGGCGAGCTGGAAGACCCCGTTCGAGAGGAGCTCGTCCTCCACCCAGCCGCTGATCCGCCCGGGAGGGGCGGCCGGGCCCGCGCTGCGATTGTTGCGCTTGGTGTTGCAGTTGTCCGTGTGGGGGAACCAGTAGAACTCGAAGTGCTCGTTCTCCGCGTGCAGCGCGTCGAACTCCGAGGTGACCCGGTCGAAGGACATCGGCTCCTCGCGCGCGGTGAGCAGGAAGACCGGCTCCACCGCGAAGGTGATCGCGGTGACCACGCCGAGCGCGCCGAGCCCGATCCGGGCGGCTGCGAAGACCTCCGGATTCTCCTTCTCCGAACAGGTCAGCAGCTGTCCGTCGGCCGTCACCAGTTCGAGGGCGCGGATCTGCGCCGCTATCGACGCCGACTCGCGGCCCGTGCCGTGCGTACCGGTGGAGACGGCCCCGGCGACGGTCTGCTCCATGATGTCGCCCATGTTCGTGAGCGACAGGCCCTCCCGGGCCAGCGCCACGTTGAGCCGCTTCAGCGAGGTCCCCGACTCGACCGTCACGGTCATCGCCTCGCGGTCGATCCGCCGGATCCCGGTCAGCAGCCCCGGCCGGATCAGCACGCCGTCGGTGGCCGCGATCGGGGTGAAGGAGTGGCCGGTGCCGACCGTCTTCACCCGCAGCCCGTCCTCGGCCGCCCGGCGCACCGCCTCGGCGAGCTCCTCGGCCGAGGCCGGACTCACCTCGCGGGCCGGGCGGGAGGTGACGTTCCCCGCCCAGTTACGCCACGGACCGCTCGCCGTCCCGGCGCTCCCCGGCCCCGCTGTCCTCGTCCCGCTCACGCTGCCCCTCCCGGTTCGGCGCCGGCCTGCGCAGCCGGCGGTGTCCGAGAAGACCCACCGCGACCGCGACCGCGCCCGAGACGACGGGCACCACGTACCCCGCCTCCGCTCCCGACGCGTCGACCACCCAGCCGGCGGCCGAGGAGCCGAGCGCCACGCCGATCGCGAGACCCGTACCCGTCCAGGTCATGCCCTCGGTCAGCTTGGTGCGCGGTACGTGCGCTTCGACGAGGGCCATCGTGGTCACCATGGTAGGTGCGATGGAGAGGCCCGCGACGAAGAGCGCCACGGCCAGCAACGGCAGGTTCCCGGCCAGTAGGAGGGGGATCATACTCACGGCCATCGCGCAGACGCCCAGCAGCCACCTGCGGGACGGATCGCCCTTGAGGTGGAGCAGCCCGAAGACGGCCCCGGCCAGACAGGAACCCAGCGCGTAGACGGCCAGGACGAGGCTGGCGGCGGCCTTGTGCCCCCGCTCCTCGGCGAAGGCCACGGTCACCACGTCCACCGAGCCGAAGATCGCGCCGGTGGCGACGAAGGCGAGGACCAGGACCCGCAGACCGGGGGAGCGGAGCAGGGAGGCGTTCCGCTCGCCGCTCCGCCGGGGGTGCGGCCGGGGCTCCGTGGAGCGCTGCGCGGTCAGCCAGAAGACGCCGATCGCGAGGAACATCCCGGCGAGCAGCGGACCGGCCTCGGGGAACCAGGTCGTCGACAGGCCGATGGAGATGATCGGGCCGAAGATGAAGCACACCTCGTCGACGATCGACTCCCACGAGTACGCCGTGTGCAGGCTCCGTCCCTCGCCCCGGTAGATCTCCGCCCAGCGGGCCCGGATCATCGCGCCGACGCTCGGCACGCAGCCGATCACGGCGGTGAACACGAAGAACGTCCAGTCCGGCGCCCCCTGCTGCACGCAGAGCAGGAGCCCGGCGCCCGCGGCGAGCGACACCAGCGTCACCGGCCGGAGCACCCGGCGCTGCCCGTGCCGGTCGACCAGGCGCGAGACCAGCGGGCCGAGGACGGCGGCGGACATCGCGAGCGTCGCCGAGAGCGCGCCGGCGAGGCCGTACCTGCCGGTGACCTGCGAGATCATGGTGACGATGCCGATGCCCATCATGGACAGGGGCATCCGGCCGAAGAACCCGGCGACGGAGAACGACGCGGTTCCGGGCGCCGCGAAGATCGCGCGGTAGGGACTGGGCAAGAGGGTCTCCGGAATCTCCGTGCTTCGGAGCTGGCTCCGCGCGACGACTCGGCACGTGCCCCTGCGACCGCCGGACACGCGTAGTTAATAGCTAAAGCCTACGGCTTTGAACTGAATGGGTCATCCCTCTTTTCGGACGACCGGCGCCGACGGCCGTCACGGCCCCTTCCGCCGGGCCGCGCCCCCCGCCGCCGCGGCCGGGTGGCAGGATCGGTGCCATGTCCGATCAGCACGATCCCGCCCCGTACGACGCCCTGCTGCTGCTCTCCTTCGGCGGCCCCGAGGGGCCGGACGACGTGGTCCCGTTCCTGG